>NZ_CP136628.1:1280608-1583717 GCF_032918005.1 Bradyrhizobium sp. NDS-1 | reverse complement strand
TGCGCAACATGACGTTGTCCGAGCTGGTCGGCGAGATCGACAACAATCGCCAGCAGGGCAACCTGTCGTCGGCGATCCGCCTGTTCGTCCTGGACTACTTCAAGAGCCGGGCCATGGCCGCCCAGCCGGACAAGATCCCGGCCCAGTAGCCGCCGGGCCGCTTTCCCCGGCGCCCGGCAATCTGCACTTTAAAATCACTCTAAGGTGCAGTTTCGGCCGACCCCGCCGCTTGACCTCAATACCCTGCGTTGAAATTACAGGGCATGACCGACACCAATGACACGCGCCCGCACATGCCGCTGGGTCTGGCCCAGCGCGGCTACACCGGCGTCATCCAGCATCTTTCGGCTCGCGAGGCCGGCTCTGCGCTCTCGGACATCGAGCTCGAGAGTCGCCTGATCGAGCTCGGCTTCGTCGAGGGCGCACGGGTCGAGGTCCTGCACGAAGGGCTGGTCGGGCGCGACCCCATCGCCGTGCGGGTCGACAGCATCACGATCGCGGTCCGCCGCCGCGAAGCCATGGCCATCATCGTCGCTTAGATAGCGGCCGGACCTCTGATCCCGGACCAGTGATTCCATGGAATTACCCCTGCTGCATCTCGCCCTGGTGGGCACGCCGAACAGCGGCAAGACCTCGCTGTTCAACGCACTGACAGGCAGCCGGCAGAAGGTCGCCAACTATCCCGGCGTCACCGTCGAGCGCAAGGAAGGCTTCTTCGTCACGCCCCTGGGACGCCAGGTCTCGGTGGTCGACCTGCCCGGCACCTATTCGCTGCGCGGCCGCAGCCCGGACGAGGAGATCACCCGCGACTTCGTGCTCGGCAAGGCCTCCGGCGAGACGGTGCCCGATCTCGTGCTGTGCGTGGCCGATTCGACCAATTTGCGGCTGACCATCCGCCTGCTGCTCGAGCTCAAGCGCACCGGACGGCCGATGGTGCTCGTGCTCAACATGTTCGACATCGCCGCCCGCCGCGGCATCACCGTCGACGTCGAGCGGCTCGCCAAGGAGCTCGGCCTGCCCGTGGTCACCTCGATCGCGGTGCGCAAGGGCGGCACCACCGATCTCCTGAAACTGACCGACGATATCTCGGCGAAGCTCGCCGCCGAGGCGGAGGCGAACAGCTGGCGCGCGCTCAGCGTCTCCGAATTGCGCGCGACCCAGCGCGAGGCCGACCGCATCATCGCCGACTGCGTCAGCCTGCCTGCCAGACCCGACACCTGGACCGGGCGGATCGACCGGGTCGTCCTGCATCCCGTTGGCGGCCTCATCGTGCTGGCGCTGATCCTGTTCGTGATGTTCCAGGCGGTGTTCGCCTGGGCGCAGCCCCTGATGGACCTGCTCAACTCCGGCTTCGATGCGCTGGGCGAGCTCATCCAAGCCACCCTGCCCTCCGGCCTTCTGCAGAGCTTCCTTCAGAACGGCGTGATCTCGGGCGTCGGCAGCGTGATCGTGTTTCTGCCGCAGATCATCATCATCTTCCTGTTCATCCTGCTGCTGGAAGATTTCGGCTACATGGCGCGCGCCGCGTTCCTGATGGATCGCATCATGGGCGGCGCGGGGCTGCACGGCCGCGCCTTTATTCCGCTGCTGTCGAGCTTTGCCTGCGCCATTCCCGGCATCATGGCGACGCGCGTCATCGACAACAAGCCCGACCGTCTGACGACGATCCTGATCGCGCCGCTGATGACCTGCTCGGCGCGCATTCCGGTCTACACGCTGATCATCTCCGCCTTCATCCCCGCGAAGGACGTCTGGGGCTTCATCAACCTGCAGGGCCTCGTGATGTTCGGCCTCTATGCGGCCGGCATCATCAGCGCGCTGGCTGTCTCGTTCCTCATCAAGTTCTTCATGCTGCGCGACTATGCTCCGGCGCCGTTCATGCTGGAGCTGCCGGACTACAAGATGCCGCGGCTGAAATCGATCGTGATCGGCATCTACACCCGCGCCAAGATGTTCCTGGTGCGCGCCGGCACTACGATCTTCTCGATGATGGTGCTGATCTGGTTTCTGGCCTCGTTCCCGCAGCCGCCGGCGGGCGCCACCGAGCCGGCCATCGACTTCAGCCTGGCTGCGATGATCGGCAAGGCGCTCGAGCCGCTGCTCGCCCCCGTCGGCTTCAATTGGCAGATTGCGGTGGCGCTAATCCCCGGCATGGCGGCGCGGGAGGTCGCGGTCGCCGCGCTCGGCACCGTCTACGCGATCGAAGGCGGCAAGGAAGCGGCCGAGCAGATCGGGCAGGTGCTGGCGACGAAATGGTCGCTCGCAACGGCGCTGTCGATGCTGGCCTGGTACATCTTCGCCCCGCAATGCGCCTCGACGCTAGCCGTGATCCGGCGCGAGACCGGAAGCTGGACCTGGATGGCCGTGACCTTCACCTACATGCTGGTGCTGGCCTATGCCGCGAGCCTGCTGACCTACAACGTCGCGGTCGCGTTGGGGGCGGGCTAGGCCCCCTTCAAACAAAAACTGCGAAAACAACCCCATGCACCGTGGACGGGGGTTGTAAAATCAATGGCTTACGCGAGCACGAAAATCATCCGACCGCAGATGACGGACCGGTTGACCCGTCGGGCAAAACATCAGCACGCTGGCATGATCGACCTCAGCGGCATCCAACTGGCGACCAGTTGGTGACGCGTTTTGGTGACGACCTCGCAATCATGGATCACTTCAGTACCAAGCGGCTCACCGCAGAGCGGCTGAACGAAAGCCACCTCACCGACCTCGTCGCGTTGCATCTCGATGCCGAGGTCTCCCGCTATCTCGGTGGGGTGCGGACGCCCGAGGTCACGAAGACCTATCTCGCCACCAACATGGCCCATTGGGACCAGCACGGCTTCGGCCTCTGGGTGCTGCGAACGCAGGACGGAGCGTTCGTGGGACGCGCGGGCATCCGGCACATTCTCGTCGAGGACATCGACGAGATCGAGATCCTCTACGCGTACAAGCGCGAATTCTGGGGCCGGGGATTCGCAAGCGAGATCGCGGCCGCGATGACGGACATCGGGCTGTCGCATCACAAGCTGCCGTCCCTCATCGGCATCGTGAATGTCAGGAACGGTGCATCCCGCCGCGTGCTGGAAAGATCAGACTATCTCATCGAGCGGAACACGAACCGTCACGGCGAAGACGTCGTGATCTACCGCAAGTCGAGAGCCGTAAGTCCTCCTGCGCAGTGACAGTGGCAGCACGCCACCGCGCAGGAGGTTGAGCCGCCCAGCCCCTTAGTGCGGCCCAATGCACGCCGCGCTCATTCCCGTTCCAGACGGACCAAAGCTGCTTCTGCATGAACCACTTACCGCCCGCCGTGAGATGACAAAGCGCGTCTACATGTGTCAAATTCATCAAGGACAAAATTTGATGAGTCCTATGCATGCTCACCATCCGGCACATCGAGATCGTCAAGGCTCTCGCCCACCACCGTCATTTCGGACGCGCGGCCGAAGCACTCGGCATCACCCAATCGGCGCTGACGCGCGCGCTTCAGGCGCTTGAAGGCGAGCTCGGCGTGCGACTGTTCGACAGGGGAACGGGCGTGCCCGAGCCGACGATGTTCGGCCGCATCGTGCTGGAGCGAGGCGAGCCGGTGACGCGCAGCATGGACCTCCTGTCGCGCGAGATTCGTCTGGCCAGAGGGCTCGAAGTCGGCGAGATCACGGTGGTTGCCGGCACGTTTCCGTCCGAACTCTGGGTGCCGCAGGCACTCGGACGCCTCGCGATGGAATTTCCCAACCTCCGCTGTCGGCTCCGCTCAACTGAAGCCCGGTTCGCAGTCAAGGAGGTGCTGAACGGCAGCGCCGATATCGCGATCGCCGACCGGGTCGAGGTCCGCGAGCTCGACGATCTCGGGTTCGAGAAACTGGCCACCGTCAAGGTCGCGCTGTACTGCCGGCGCGGCCATCCGCTGCTGCGGCACAAGGTGATCAAGCCGGAGGATCTGCTGGACTATCCCCTCACCGGCCCCCGTCCCTCGCATTATTCATCCGAGGCGACCAACGGCGCCGGCGATAATCGTGCATTCAGGGTGCCCAAGTCCGGCGGCTTCGTTCCGCGGATCTGGGCCGAGAGCTTCGCCGCGATGCGCCAGGTAGCGATGGCGAGCGACGCAATCGGCTGGGCGCCAATCCCGCTTCTGGAGCCTTACTGGCGCAGGCGCGAACTCGCCCATCTGGTGATGAAGCCCGCGCCGATCGACATCGAATTCGGCCTCATCACCCAGCGGCACCGCACGCCAGCTCCGGCGGTGACGACTTTCATCAGGATCCTCTCAGCAATCGCCGCAAACAAACCCGTCCCCCGCGATCTGGCCTGAGCTACCGCATCGGGCCGCGAATAGCCGGATTGGCGGGTCAATGATCCGCACGCTTCGTCCAATTCTGGACCGACACGGCTCGACTGACGTCGCATCCTCAAGCATTGGGCCCGAGCCGGGCAATCCACAGGAACCAGTGCGGTTAACGGTTGTGCCGCTCCCGGTCCGAGGGTCCCCTTCGTTCGACCTGCCCGGGCCGGCCTCACGGACGGAACTCAATCCGACTGTGTGAGTTCCATAGAGACGGATTTTGTCCGGTCCAAGGGGCTGCTTTGCCCAAGACCGGCTTTCTTTTTGGGAATGCGTTAAGGGGGTGCAATGACCGATACGTCGACGGCTGCTTCCGACAACAGTCCCAAAGATTTGCCAAGAGTTTCGACCGGCAGCGACGGTTTGGATGACATTCTGGGCGGCGGTTTGGACGCCAACCGGATGTATCTCTATGAGGGTCGGCCGGGCACCGGCAAGACAACGATTGCGCTGCAATTTCTTCTCGAGGGCGCGAGGGGCGGCGAACGCGTGCTCTATATCTCCCTGTCCGAGACGAGGCGGGAGCTCGAGCTCGTAGCGCGTAGGCACGGCTGGTCCCTGCAAGGCGTGGACATCTTCGAACTGGTACCGCCGGAGACGACGCTCGATCCCGATCGGGAGCTCACGGTCTTCCATCCCGCCGAGATGGAGCTGAGCGAAACCACCAATCTGATCTTCAAGGAAGTCGAAAGGCTCAATCCCACCCGCGTGGTGCTCGACAGCCTGTCCGAACTGCGCCTCCTGGCGCAGAATCCGCTGCGCTACCGCCGCCAGGTGCTGGCCTTGAAGCACTTCTTCACCAACCGAAGTTGCACCGTCGTCCTCCTCGACGACCTCTCATCGTCTCAGGACGATCTGCAGCTGCATTCGATCGCGCACGGCGTCGTCATGCTGGAACAGCTCGCGATCGACTACGGGGCCGAGCGGCGACGGCTTCGCGTGATCAAGATGCGCGGCATCCGGTTTCGGGGCGGCTATCACGATTTTACGATTTCGCAAGGAGGCTTGCGCATCTTTCCCCGGCTCGTCGCGGCGGAACATCACAAGGCGTTCCGCGGCGAGTCCATGTCCAGCGGAAACCCCGAGCTGGATCGGCTCCTGGGAGGCGGGATCGAGCGGGGCACCAACGTGCTGCTCCTCGGCTCGGCCGGTGTGGGGAAATCGTCGCTCGCGCTCGCCTATGCCATCGCGGCGGCGGAACGCGGCGAGCACGCCGTCTTCTTCGCGTTCGATGAAGGCCGGGGAACGATCGAAGCACGGGCTCTTACGCTGGGCCTGCCCCTGCAGAAACACCTCGATTCCGGCAAAGTGCGATTTCAACAGATTGATCCCGCCGAATTGTCGCCCGGTGAGTTCGCAGCAACGCTTCGTCAAAGCGTCGAGGTCGACGGCGCCCGCATTGTCGTTATCGACAGCCTGAACGGCTATTTGAACGCGATGCCGGACGAGCGCTTTCTCATCCTGCAGATGCATGAGCTGCTGAGCTATCTGGCGCAGCAGGGTGTGCTCACCATCCTGATCCTCGCGCAGCATGGGCTGGTGGGCCCAATGGAAACGCCGCTCGACCTCAGCTATTTGAGCGATGCAGTGTTGATGTTGCGCTATTTCGAGTTCGGCGGAACGGTGCGGCGCGCTCTTTCCGTCGTGAAGAAGCGCAGCGGCAACCACGAGCATACCATCCGCGAGTTCCGGCTCGGCAGCACCGGGATCAAGCTCGGCCCGCCCCTCCAGGAGTTCAGTGGCATCTTTTCCGGCAATCCGCATTATACCGGCACGGCACTCCCGGAAGGATCGATCGAATGAACGCGGCTCGCGATAGCCGCGTTCTCATATTCGCCCCGATCGGACGCGATGGACCGGCATCAGCCGAGCTCTTCCGCAACTCCCATCTGGAAGCGGTGAACTGCCGAAGCCTGCCCGAACTCGTCAGCGCGATGAGCGAAGGCGTGGGCGCCGTCTTTCTCGCCGAGGAAGGATTGTTCGGGAAGGACACGGCACCGCTGGCCCAATGGATCGCGGCGCAACCGCCATGGTCCGACCTGCCCTTTGTCGTCCTCACCAGCCATCGAGAACAGCCGGCTGTCGTTGCGTGGCGACGCAGCATCGTCGAACTTCTCCGCAACGTTTCGCTGCTCGAACGTCCGGTTCAGCCGATCACACTAACCAGCACGGTTCAATCCGCGATGAGGGCGCGACGGCGCCAGTATGAAATCCGGGCCCTGCTCCAGGCCCGCGAGCAGACGGCGCAAGACCTCGAGAAGCTGGTGGTCGAGCGCACGCGCGAGCTGAAGGAGGCCAACGAGCAGTTGCGTCTCGAAATGAACGAGCGCGCCCGCGTCGAGGAAACGCTGCGCCAGGCCCAGAAGATCGAGGCCATCGGCCAGCTCACCGGCGGCGTAGCTCACGACTTCAACAATCTGCTGATGGTGATTTCCGGTGGCCTCGACATGCTCGACCGCCAGACCGATCCAAACCGCCGCCGCCGCTTGATGGAGGGGATGATCCAGGCGGCGCAGCGCGGCGCCAGCCTGACCAAGCAGCTTCTGGCGTTTTCGCGCAGGCAGACACTTCGTCCCGAGCCCGTCGACGTTGCCGTGCAGATCGGCGGGATGCGTGAACTGCTCGATCGCAGCCTGCGGGGCGACGTCCATGTCGAGTTCGATTTCCCGGAGCAGCTCTGGCCAGTGGAGGTCGATCCCGGTGAACTCGAACTGGTCATTCTGAACCTGGCCGTCAATGCCCGCGATGCCATGCCCAATGGCGGCACGATCGTCGTGCGCGGGGAGAATCTCCCTGGTTTCAACGACGAGCAGATCACGGGCGACTATGTCCGGCTATCCGTCGTCGACACCGGTATCGGCATGTCTCCCGAGATCCTGGCGCGCGTGTTCGAGCCGTTCTTCACGACCAAGGACGTGGGAAAGGGCTCCGGCCTGGGACTCGCGCAGGTCCACGGATTTGCGACCCAGTCCCGCGGCACCGTACGAATTCAATCGGAAGTCGGCCGGGGCACGAGCATTGCGCTGTACCTGCCTCGATCGCACGATCTTCCCACCAGCGGGCGACACCTGATCGACCTCACACGGGTGCGGCCGAAAAAGAGCAACCAGGGCAAGGTCCTGCTGGTGGAAGACGACGACGAAGTTGCCGCGCTGGTCAGCGAGATGCTCGGCCAGCTTGGTTACGACGTCACGCGCGCCGCCAGCGCTGCCGCGGCTCTCGGCGCCCTGGCCGATGGCCGCTCGGTCGATGTTGTTTTTTCGGATATCATGATGCCCGGCGGCATGAACGGCGTCGAGCTCGCACGCGAGATCAGAAAACGGCGAGGCCACATCCCGGTGTTGTTGACCAGCGGATATGCCGAAGCTTCGGCCCACGATGCCCACGCAGCGGGCGTCCAGATCCTGGCGAAGCCCTACCACATCGACGAGCTGGCGGCAGCGCTGAGCGCGGCAAGATCAAAACTACGGCCCGACGCAGGATCCAAGCGCTCCAATTCCGGCTGAGAGCGTTCGATGATTCGCTGCGCTACGAAGTCTTACCTGAAATATCCCAGCACGAGATCGACATCCGAGCCGCCGGCGACCGTGCCGTTCAGCTCGGCGTCGATGACGCGGCGGCAGGCTTCGATCGCGGCGTGGTCGCCGAGATCGTTTGCGGCTTCCAGAACGAGCCAGGCCGCGTCCACCGACGCCTTGTCCGGTGCACCGCCGATATCGGCGGTGAGAGCACTGTTGAGGTTCTTCTTGCGAACGGCGGTGCCGAATTGAGGCAACATTGCAAATACTCCCCTGTCGAATTCCTGATCAGTGGACCTGAAGCTCGGGCTGACGGCCCGTAGCGGAATCGGCACCCGCGCTGTTCTTGCGCGACTGGTAGAACTTCAGAACGCTGCGCGAGGTCTCGATCTTGAGCCGGCCGAAATCGCGCTCGTTGTCGTGAAGCTCGCGCGCCGTGATCAGATGATCCTTGGCGCCGAGGAACAACAACGACATGGTCGTGTCCCAGGAGAAGTCGAGCGCCTTGCACAGCACCAGAATCATCTCGCGGTTGCGGTCCATCATCGCGCGCTCGATCACGTCCACCGGCAGCGCCGACAGCAGCGACAGGCCGATCTGCACCTCGTCGAAGCGATGCTGGCGCGCATAGCTCGAGATCGAATCCTGATTGAGGTTGCCCTGGCGATACTGCGTCGTCACGACCCGCTTGGCGACGAAATAGCTGCGCGAGGACGGGCCGAACTTGGACTGAAGATCGCCGGTGACCTCGGTCACCGAGCTCTGGATCTGCGCCATCATTTCGGGCCGCTCGGTCTCGAGGCGGCGGCGGACGTCCTCCGACGCCTTCGAGATCAGCTGCTGGAAGATGTGACGCGGCACGTCCTTGCGCAGGCCGAGCTGCTCGGCGAGGATCGAATCGCCTTCGGCGCGGCGAACCATGTGCAGCAGGCCCGAACCGGAAAAGCGCGCGCCCTCGTTCCTTGCCACCGACGTCACGACCTCCTGATCGCCGCGCTTGACCAGCACGTCGGTCACGGCCTCGCCGATCGACTTGCGCTGGGCGATCGCGAGCAGATGCGACTGGCCCTTGGTCATGGCGCTCTCGACCAGCATCTTCTCGTCGAGACGATTGGACTCGCGCAGCACAGGACCGGCGACCTCGATCTCGTCGTCGAGGGCGAGCTTTTCGATGACGTTGAGGGGAGCGTGATCGCACGCCGCCATCAGCTCCGAAAGCTGCGCCCGCGCGGCGACCTCGATCTCTTCGGCGAGCCGGCCGATGACCTCGCCGAACATGCTGATCTCGTCGTCGCTGTAGCGTCCGGTGATCAGAATGTCGGTCGCATGCCACAACGCCTTCGCCCGGCTTTCGTCGGTGCCGCGCGCGATCGCATCGTCCAGATCCTGCAGAAGCGATTTCGCCCCGTTCATCTCGATATCCCCAGTTCTTGGCCGTTCTTTGCGAACCGTCGCGCCTCAGTTGACGCGACGCCGAATTCCTCTGGAAACGACGCTAGAGATGAAACGCGAGAATTCAGTAAAATCGGCAAATCAGTTTTGCCGGGCAAAATTCATTCAAATGCGAGAGAATGGGTTAAGCAGTGCGAAGGGCGCTGCGCAAGAGGTGCGCTGCCTGTCCCGCAAGCGGGAGAGGTGGGCCAACTCGCGGCCCGATCTGCGCAAAACCAAGTCGCACTTCACGGATTCTGCGGCGTCAGCACCAGCGGCGGTTTTGGCCGGGGCTTTGCGGGCGCAGGGCCCGGCGCAGGCCTCACGTCGATCGGCGGCGGCAGCGGTGCGAGCTGTTGGCTCGCCAGCGGCGGGCTCGGCGCGGCGGGCGCGGCCTGCGGGGCCCTCGGCGTCGGAGCAGCCCTGGGTTCGATCTTGGGGTCGATCTTGGGTTCAACTCTAGACTTCGACGGCGGACGGCGCGGGTCCTGGCCCGGCAGCGGCACATTGCCAGGCGCTTGCTCGGGCGCTGCGTCCGGAGACACCAGCGTCGGCAGCGCCGCGGTCGCCGGTGGCGGCTCGCCGCGCTCGATGGCATCGAGCCGGCGCGTCTCGCGGTCGATCGTGCGAACCGCAAGCCACGAGGACAGCGGCGCGAGGTCGATGATGCGACTGAGCTTGTCCGGAGGTCCCGCCGCGAACAACTGGATCTCCGGCGGGGCGCCGGAGAGGCCGGTCATGATCGGCGTCAGGCTGGCGCGGATGTCGGCCTGGTCGGCGGGGATGTCGTAGCCGCCGGAGACAATGGCGCGGGCGTTCTTCGCTTCCAGCGGCGTCGCGCCGACGCGCAGTCGTCCGTCGCGGATCGTGAACGGGATTTGCGCCGAGGCCACCGCAATCGGTGCAGCGGCAAGCGCGGGCTCGACGAGCTGCCGCAAGCGGTTGTCGTCGGCGACCTGGCCGCCGTCGCTGGCGCGGATCGCGATCTCGAAGGCGCGCGGATTGAGGCCGCTGATTTCCGCGGAGGCCAGCGTCACCGTGCCGTTGCCGGCGAGCGCGCCGGTGAGGGCCGAGACGCTGCGGCCCTGGCTGGTCAGCGCCATCTGCATGGAGACGCGCCCCTTCGGCAGCGCGAGATCGCGATAGCGCAGCGTCGCTGCATCGACATTGCCGAGCTCGATACGCGCATTCAACGCAAGACCGCTCGCGCCGTTGCGCGCGTCAAAGCTCGCCGACATCTCGCCGCCGCCGACGCCGCCTTTCAGCGCATCAAGCGCGAGCGACTGGCCGTCGCTGCGGATCATGCCGCCGAACGGGCGCAGCTCGATGCCGCCGGGCAACATCCCGCGCAACGCCTGGAACGCGATCCGACCGCGCCAGCCGGTGACGAGCCCTGCGCTCAACGGCTCGCCCGTATCATGCCCGGCTGCGCCGATCGCCATCGCCAGCGCCGGGGCAAGATCGAGCGTATCGAGACCGACTTCGCCGTCGACGCTCTTCTCCGGATCCAGCGTCACGGCCAGATGGCCGCGCAGATGCGAGCCGGCCGCATTGCCGTCGAGATCGTCGAAGATCAGGCGATTGCCCGTCAGCGTGAGGCGGGAGGACAGGCTGACCTTCTGCGCCGATTTGTCGGTTGGGCCGGTCCCGAGCAGCGGCGCCAGATTGACGTTGCGCACGCGCAGATTCACGCTGGCTTTCGGCTCCGACAATTCGACACTGCCCTGCGCATCGGCATCCAGACCGCCGCCGCTGAGCTTTGCGTTCAATTGCATCGGCCGCCGCCAGGCGCCGGTCAGCTTGCCCTCGAATTGTGAAGCGCCCTCGCCTGCGGCCGCCACGCGATCGAGCCCGAGCAGCGCCAGCAGTGCTCCGGCCTGGGGCGCCGAGACTTTCGACTCGAGTGTGAAATCGCTGTTCCTCAGCCGGTCGAGATCAATGCCGCCAATGGCGGCTGCCGGCATCTGCGCGGCCAGCGTGGTGGTCGCCTTGAGCTGCGGCGCGTCGAGCTCGAGCACCGCGCGGGCATTGCTGCGATCGGCATGCTCGGCATTCCTGTCGAGGCTGAGATCGAGCTTGAGGCGCGTCGCGCCCGGCAGCGCCGGGATGGAGTCGAAGCGCGCGCGCACCGTGGGCGCAAACGGCTCGATCAGCGCGGTGAGCTCACGCAGCGAATTGGACGAGGATTTCAGTGCGAGCCTTCCGGTGGCTTTGGTGCGGTCGAAGCTGCCGCTCGCCTCGGTGGTCACGCCGCTCGCCTGGCCGAAGCGCAGCTGCTCCAGCGACAGCGATGCGGGGCCATAGCCGAGCTTTGCAGCGAACGGGCGCAACTCCTGGCCGGCGGAGATCGCCCGGCCGATATCGAGCGAGAGCTTTGCCTCTTCCGGCCATTCGCCTTGCGGACCCGCGAGCGCGCGCACGAAGCTTGCGGCGGCGTCGAGGTCGAGCCGGTCGGCCTTGAGCTCGGCGTCGATCCGCGAGCCCTTGCTCGCGCCTGTTTGCACGAAGGCGATGCGGCCTTGCACAGCGCCGCCTTCGATGTCGGCCTTCAGCCCGTCGATGGCGAGATGATTGGCGGCGATCGTCACGTCGCCGGCAAGGCGCAGCGGCCGCGTGCTGCGGCGGTTGATCTCGCTGCGGCCCTGGAGCCAGGCCATCAGCGTATCCGGGTCGGACGATTCGACGCTGAGACGGCCGCTGAAACTGTCGGCGCCGGGCGTCGCGCCGTTGAGCGAGAGCTGCGTCATGCCGGGGGCCCGCAGCTCGAGCCGCTGGAAGGTCCAGGATCGTCCGTCGGTCTGAAGCTCGGCCGAGATGTTCTGGAGCGGACGGCCGCCGAGCATGATCTGGTCGGAGTTGAACTCGATCTGCGCCGGGATCGGCGCCTGCGGAATTGCGGCAAGCCCTGCGCGCAGCGCCGGCAGGATGCGGAGCGGCTCGGCATCGCCCTTGGCCGTGAGCCTGTCGGCATCGACCTGGCGCGCCGACAGCACCGCGCGCAGCAGCGGCGAGGCGCCGAACTTGAGGTCGCCGACGCCGCCGAGCTTCAGCGCGCTGTCTTCAGGGCCGAAACCCGCGTCGATCTGCTCGAACTTCGCGCCGGCCGGATCCGCCTTGAGCTTGGTCGTCAGCTTCCACGGCGTCGGCCCCGCCTCGCCCGCCTTCTTGGCCGCCGGTACGGCCAGCGTCAGAACGCCGTCGAATTTCGGCAGGCGGTTGTCGAAGGCGAGCACGCCTTCGAGATCGGCGAGGATGGCGCGCTCGCCGGGATCGATGTTGAGGTGCAGACGGGTGGCGTTGCCGTCGGCGCTCGGGCCGGAGGAGACGCGGAACGGATAGCGCACCCCGGCGGCAGTGAAACCGCCGTCGCCGCGGACCGAGCCGGCAAGCGAGCGGACGTCGCCGGAAAAGGCGATGTCGTTCAGCTCCAGCGTCGAGCGGCTGGCGGCGTCGTGCAGGGCAATGCGGCCGGTAAGATTGAGCCGCTCGATGGCGAGGGATGCCAGATTGAAGGTGCCGCTCGCGGTGGAGGGCAGATCGACCCGTCCACGGGCATCGAGGCCGAGATCGACCGCCATGCCGCCCACGGAAAGCTCGGTGGCGCGCCATTCGCCGCGCATCAGGGAGCCCAGGCTGAACTCGACGTCGAGCTTGTCGGCGCGCAGGCGGCCGAGATCGTTGTTGCCGCCGAAGGTGACCTGGCGCAGCCGCAGCGTCGGCGCCGGCAGCAGCCGTGCGTCGAGCTCGCCCGCGACCCGCACCGGCACGCCGATGATCTTGCCAGCCTCCGCCTCGAACTGGGGCCTGAACTGGTTCCAGTCGACGTAGTAAGGCCCGATCAGCGCGGCCAGCAGCGCAATGATGAAGGCAATCGCCAATCCGAGCAGCGTCGTCTGCACGGGTCTCCCCTCGGCCAAACCGGCACCCGGACCAAACCCTGGCCTTATTGGACTTCAGGCGTGCCGGAACAGTCCCTTATATAGGGGGAAGTGTGGCGAAGTCACAGCGACTGTTGCGCGCGGAGGTTAACGCCGGGACGCCTTTACCAGCTCGCCGGCAGCCGCTTGAGGCCGCGCAGCACGAAGGTCGGCCGCCATTCCGGGTTTTCGACGTCGTCGATGCGCAGATCGGGCAGCCGCCGCAGCAGCGTGGCAATGGCGATCTCGGCCTCGATGCGCGCCAATTGAGCGCCCAGGCAGAAATGGATGCCGCCGCCGAACGACAGCGGCTTCACGTTCTGGCGGGTGACATCAAGCCGGTCCGGCCGATCGGGATAGATTGCCGGATCGCGGTTGGCCGAGCCGAGCAGGCACAGCACGGTCTCGCCCTTGGGGATCCTCTTGCCGCCGAGATCGTCGATATCCTCCAGCGCGACGCGTCCAGTCATCTGCACCGAGGAATCGTAGCGCAGGAACTCCTCGATCGCGCCTTCCATCAGCTCGGGGCGCGCCTTGAGCAGCGCAAGCTGGTCCGGATTGCGGTGAAGCGCCAGAAGGCCGTTGCCGATCAGGTTCACCGTGGTCTCGTGGCCGGCGCCGAACAGAAGGATGATGTTCGCGGTCAACTCCTCGTTGGTGAGCTTGTTGCCGTCCTCCTCTGCCTGCACGAGCTGGGTGGTGAGATCATCCCCGGGATTGCGCCGGCGCAGCTCGAATAGCTGCTGGAAATACATCTGCGCCATCAGGTTGCCCTCGTTGCCCTTCTTGATCTCCTCCGGTGAGAGGGGCACGGGATCGAGCAGCCGCCCGCCGTCGCGCGAGCTCTTGTAGAAGACCTCGCGATGATCCTCGGGGATGCCGAGCATCTCGCAGATGATGGTGACGGGCAGGCGGAAAGCGAAATCCTCGATCAGGTCCATGTGGCCGCGGTCGGTCACGGCATCGATGGCCTGGTCGACGATCTCCTGGATGCGCGGCCGCATGTCCTCGACCCGGCGCGCGGTGAAGGCCTTCACGACGAGGCCGCGCAGGCGGGTGTGGTCGGGCGGATCGGCCTGCAGCATCCAGTGGCTCATGCTGCGGAACACCGGCTCGTCCATGATCTTGTCGCTGTAGCGGCGCTTGGAGCGCTCGACGAAATCCTTGCCGAAGCGCCTGTCGCGCAACACCAGGCTGACATCGGCGTGGCGGCTAGTGACGAACTGACCGAACGGCGTGACATGGACCGGATCGATCGTGCGCAGCCGGTCGTAATGCGGATAGGGATCGCGGATGAAATCCGGCGAGAGCGGGTTGAACAGCGGTGCGCCGCCGGCGCCCTGCAAATGCTCGTTCATGGTGACCTCAAATCGGTTGCCGCATGACACGCATACGCCGATCGCAGCCCCACTGCCCGGCGTAACCATCCCTGAATTTATCAACTCGATACATTGTTGTATCGAATTGCATCCTGCCCTAACCTCGTCCGATGTCAAGGGCGAGAACCAGGCCGACCAGGGACGATACGCGCGACAGACTGTTCGAGGCGGCCGCGCGCGTGTTCGAGGAGGACGGCATCGGCGGCGCCAGCATCGAGGCGATTGCGGCGGCGGCAGGCTTCACCCGCGGCGCGTTCTATTCGAACTTCAGGAGCAAGGACGAGCTGATCATCGCCATGCTCGAGGACCATGTCGAGCAGTCGATCCGCCGCAACATGGACATCCTTGCCGAGCACGACAATCTCGACGATTTCATCGCGGCGCTGAAGACGATGGACCGCAGCCGGCAGGACCCGCTCGGCCGCGCGCCGCTGCTGCACATGGAGATGATCCTGTTCGTCGCGCGCGCCGAGAAGCGCCGGCCCGAGCTCGCCAAACGGCTGCGCGCGCGGCGCAAGCTGGTCGCCGACATCGTCGAGGCCACGCTGACCAGCAACGGACGCAATCACAACCTGAACCCATCGTGGATGGCGTCGGTGGTGCTGGCGCTGGAAGACGGCTTTCGCCTGCACCGGCTGATCGATCCCGAGACCACGCCGGCCGACAGCTTTCTGCGCGCGATTACGGATTTGCGGCGGAGGACGGGATTGGCAACGAAGTCGAATCCGTAATCAATCGCGTCACGCGCCTGTTGGCCGTGCTCCAAATATCACAAGCGCTCCTGAACTTGGCCGCGCGCGGTGCGTGCGGCCTTCCAGTCGCTGCCGGGGCACGAGCTTCATCGTGAACGGCGCGCGGCCGGATCCCGATTCCGCGCTTGCCGGCGCGACCGCCGAGACCAAGTGGCCCAACGGATTCTCGGTCGGTGCGGCGTTCGAAAGCGAGTTCTCCGGCAATCTCACCAGTTATGCCGGCAAGGGAGTCGTCAAAGACAGCTGGTGAGCTGCAGCTCGTGCCTACTTCTTCTTTGTAGGTCCGAAATCCGGCTGCCAGGCGGCGTCCTTGCGGCTCGGAGCCGCGGCGATGACCTTGGACTTCTCCTTCTTCGGCTTCTTGGTTTCGCGATTGCCGCGTTGCTGACCCTTCGCCATGTCGCTCTCCTCTGGTGGTTTGAGTTGGTCGAATTCATCCGGCTGGAGCACCCGTCCGCGCGGGGTGCAGACTCTGACATCCATGTAGCCTTCGCGCAGCAGCTTTCGAGCGTAGCGCAGCGCGACCGTCGCGGTGCCGCGGCCGAGATTGGAACTGCCATATTCGTTCGTTCCGCTGACCAGATATGGCAGTCGTGTCAGCCTAGCCATGCAGGATGGCCGCACCGCACACGAGAAGCAGAAGAGACAGCGGAACGATCACCGGCGGCACGATTCGTTCCGAGATGCGAACACGCGACATCGAACGCTCCTGCGAAGCCTTCGGCGGGAGCACACGTGACCCTCAGTCACCGGTCGAAGCCGTGCAGACGTGCGGTGATGGCAGTAACGCTACGCCCTTGCCGAACCAATAGCGAGCGTAAAATCCCTCGCGGGCGACTATTGCGCCGTGACATCGTCGTTAGCCGACGCGGTGACGATAGTGCTGGCTATCGCGGCGCCAAAGGCGCATGGTTTGGGGTGCCGGCACCGGTTGGGGCTTCACTTGCGAAAGGCAGGCGTGCATGACCATCCGCTCGCGGCGAGAAACCGTCACCTTCAGGCATCCCTTCAGCGTTCGCGGCATCGACCGCGTCTTGCCGGCCGGCGCCTATGAGGTCGTCACTGACGAAGAGACGATCGACGGCCTGACCTTCGCCGCCTATCGCCGCATCGCCACGATGATTACCGTGCCCGCCGAAGGTGCGGCCGGCACCATGGAGAGGCTGTCGATCGGCTCAGTGGACCTTGCGAATGCGCAAGCCGCAGACGCGAGCATCTGCAATGACTGACCACCCGGTCGATCTCGACAAGCACCGCGGCATGGCCGCACAGAAGGCGACCGACCTGCGCCGCGCGCTCGCGGACGTCGAAGCCCAGGTCAGGGAGCTGCGCGAACGCGAGGCCGATCTCGAGCACCGCATGATGACGGTGCCGTCCGCGTCCTGGGCGGAGGCCGCGGTGAAAGCGCGTCATTTGCTCAACCTCTATGCCGCGGGCCTACCAGCCGAGGACACGCGCCACCGCGCGCTCGTGTCAGCCCTGCTCGACGATTTCGCTCGGCTGTCGGGGGAGAGCTGAGGCGAACGACCGCCGCCTGCATTCTCAACACGTGCCACGCGCGACGGGAAAGCAGGCGGCCGGTCGCCGGGAGTTTGAGGGCACGATCGTGCCCGGCAATCACGGAACGGAGCAAGCCATGACATTGACCAGCGGCCACTTCATCAGCCACGAATACGACCGGATGATCGTCCGGTTCTCGATGCATGACGGCACCAGGGAGGTTCCTTGCGCGATCTCGACCTCCGCGATGGACGATCTCGAGCGCGGCCCGAAAGTCAGGCCCGAGCAGCGGGAGGCCCAGTTCACCCGCCTGCGGGATCGCATCGAAGCGCGCGCGGCGAGCAAATATCGTGCGACGGAGTTCGAAGGCACGCCGCCCGGCATCGTGCTACGCGGCATCGATTTCAGGCCATAGGAGCCGGCAGCACCGCGACAGCCGGCTGCATGGCAGAAGGACCCGATCGTCGCGGACCCATGATCGCAGCCAGCTCGAACGTTTTCTCTACTCCGTCCGCGCCTTGATCTCCGGCAAGGGCGCCTTGCGTTCAAAGGGTTTCTTTTTCGGCGGCGCGGGCAGCAATCCCTCTCTGATCGCCTGCTTCCTGGCGAGCTTGCGGGCGCGCCGAATGGCTTCAGATTTCTCGCGGGTCTTTCTCTCCGACGGCTTTTCATAGGAACGCCGTTGCTTCATTTCCCGGAAGACGCCCTCGCGCTGCATCTTCTTCTTGAGAACGCGGAGAGCCTGGTCGACATTGTTGTCTCTGACGAGTACGTGCAATTGATCCTCCGAGCTGGGGGCTGCGAATGCGACACGTCCTGCAGGGCAGCCAATTGCGCAGGAGCTTCGTTGCGATTGTTGAGGATGGCAGCGGCGACACTCGTCGCGGCTTGGATGAGCTGATCTGCTTGTCACAGCGATGCAGCTTGTGCGGCGTGAACGTGACCATCGTCGTGCAGCGCTGTCAATCGCTAACGCTTGCCGGTCGATGGACACAAACCGCCTCGACCGGAACAGCGGAAGTGCCTCGCACAAAACAAACTGGCTTAGCTCCTTGCAAAATCGTGGAAATCATATATATTGAAGCCGTTCGATTAGCCGCTGTGCCTTGTTGAATGCGCCCGCGGGCTCCTTTTCCAGAGACATCGACGAAGTTGAAGATCGCCGCGTGATTGTCGCGCGGAATGCGCTTGCGCGCTTTGGAGAAGAAGATGGCGACAGGTACTGTGAAGTGGTTCAATGGCCAAAAGGGCTTCGGTTTCATTCAGCCGAACGACGGCGGCAACGATGTGTTCGTTCACATCAGCGCCGTTGAAAAGGCCGGTCTTGCAGGTCTCGCTGAGGGCCAACAGGTCAATTTCGAGGCCAAGACCGACAAGATGCGAGGCAAAGTCAGCGCCGAGAACCTCTCGCTGGCTTGATATCGTGGCGCCGTTTCACGGATGTACTGAAACGGCCGCCCTGCCCGCTCAATCCCAGGATTGAGCGGGTTTAGTCGTTTTCGGAGCCGGGCGAGCGATGAGCACCAAGAAGCCGGCAGAGCCGTCACCCGAAAGCGTCGCGCGGTCCGTCCGCCGGCGCCTGGCCGCTGAAGACGGAGCGCAGGCCATGGCCGATGCCGAAAGGCAGGCCGTCGATGTTCGCAAGAACATGGCGCGCCTCCGAGAGGCGCGCGAGGCCAAGGAAGCGGCAGACGAAGCTCTTCGGCTCGCCTCGCCGGCACCAGCACTCAAGAAGCGTTCACGGAAGCCGGCGCGCTAGTCGTCTTCAGACCGCCACCGGAATTTGGGGGGCCGCTCACATGCCGGAGAGTGCAGATCGTGCCTAGAATCAAACCAGACCACGGAACCATCACCTTCTTTCTCGCGTCCGGCGCAGATCGGCAGTTGTGCCGGCTTGCCACGACATTCAACACGCAGAAGCAGGCCTTCAGCTATTTGCAGAAGCATCGAACGGAGTTCGAGCGTATGGCCCGTGCGCGCCTTGCTTCGGGAGAGCTCGAAGACGGGATTGTCGTGCTTTCGATGTTCTAGTCGGAGCGAAGACGTGAGCATGAGCACTTTCGCCGGTCGCAGTTGACCGGTCGAACTCTCTCGCAGACAGCATCGCTCTCAAGGCGCGAATCCTGAACTCTGCTGATGGGAGTTCGCGGCGGAGTGAGGGTGGCCAACGTTTGATGGAATCCATTCCCGGCGAAGCGGACTCCCGTTCGATCCCGGAATGGCTGATTATCGACTACAGGCCGAGAACCGACTTGACGGATCCAGCTTCGCTGAAAGACCAGTCGATCGGCTTGTTCTCCGTCAGGAAGACGATTGAATTGGCTGGATCAAAGCCGATCTTGGCCAGTCGACCGCGAACGTCCTTGTACAAAGCTTCCTTTTGCACGTCGGAGCGGCCCGCAAGCAACGTGATTTCAATGATGACGGTCGAGTTCGGATCGCGTCGCCCCAAGAACGTCGGATGACAGATCATCTCGCCTGGAGGGTACCGCGAGATCAAGCAAAAGTCGTCGTCCGGATTGACGCCGCAGGTGGCCACGAGACTTGCATGGAGGCACGCATTGATGGCTTGGCATGTCTCAGTCGCCAATTCCAGCGGGACGTGAAGTCGGTTGAACGGCATCTGTCTTGTCAGGCCCGATACGCATCATTCGATGCGCGGAGATATCCGATCTCTGGTTCCCGAGCAACACGCCCCCAAGGCCTAAGCCGACCGCCTCACCTCGTCACTCCCCGCCGCCGCAACATCAAGCCGGCCCAGCATCGCCCTGGCCTGCTCCGCGCAGTGCTCGATCAGCCAGCGCTCGAAGGCGACGGGGGGAAGCGCGGGGGCGTAGAGGAAGCCTTGCACGACGTCGCAGCCGAGCTCGGCCAGCGTCTTGCGCTGGCCTTCGGTCTCGACGCCCTCGGCGACGACGGTCATGCCGAGGCCCTGGCCGACGCGGACCACGGCGGTGGCAATCGCGAGCGCGCCCGCGTCGTTCTCGATGTCGCGCATGAAGCTGCGGTCGATCTTTAATTCGCGGATCGGCAGATGCGCGAGCCGGCTGAGGCTCGAATAGCCTGTGCCGAAATCGTCGACGGCGAGGCCGACACCGAGCTCGCGAATCGCGTTCATGGTCTCCAGCGCGGCGACGCCGTCCTGCATGAACGCGCCTTCGGTGATCTCCAGCATCAGGGCGTCGGCCGGCAGGTCGTATTCGGCGAGGATGTCCTTGAGCCGCGCGGCCAGCGTGACGTTACGGAAATTGATCGGCGACAGGTTCACCGAGACGCAGGGAATGCTGAGCCCGGCGCGGCGCCAGCTCGCCATCTGGCGGCAGGCCTCGCGCACCGACCACAGGCCGATCTGCTCGATCAGGCCGCACTCCTCGGCCAGCGGGATGAACCTTGCAGGCGAGACGTCGCCGAGCACGGCATCGCGCCAGCGCGAGAGTGCCTCGACGCCGTGAATGGCGCCGTCGCAACTGCGGATCTGCGGCTGATAACTCAGGCTCAGCGCGCCTTCCGCGATGGCGCGGCGGAGCGCTGCGATCAGTGCCAGGCGCTGCTCGGCGAGCCCGTTCATCTCGGCGCAGAACAGGCGATGGGTCGAGCGCCCGGCCTGCTTGGCCATGTACATGGCGGCGTCGGCCTGCTGCATCAAGGTGTCAATGTCGGTAGCATGATCGGGATAGAGGCTGATGCCGATGCTGGCCGACATCGGCATCAGCTTCGATCCGAGCCGTAAGGGTGCGGCGAGCGCTTCCGTGATCCCGGCTGCGACGCGCTCGGCGTCTTGCGCGTTGCGTTGCGGCAGCAGGATGACGAATTCGTCGCCGCCGAGCCGGCCCAGCATGTCTCCGGGCCCGATCTGCTCGCGCAGGCGCTGGGCGAGCTGGATCAGCAGCTCGTCGCCGGCGGCGTGACCCAGCGTATCGTTGACGTCCTTGAAATGATCGACGTCCAGGAAGGCCAGCGCCACATGGCTGCCGGTCGGGCACGCGTCGATCGCGGTGGTGATGAGGTGCCGCAGCTGCGCACGGTTCGGCAGGCCGGTGAGGATGTCGTGATAGGCGAGCCGTGCGATCTCGGCGCGCGCTTCCTTGCGCTCGATCGCGAAGGCACCGAGATTGACGCAGGCCTCGACGATGCGCCGGTGCCAATTGCTGGGCGCGCGGGGCTCCCGATAGTAGAAGGCGAAGGTCGCGATGACGCGGCCGTCCTTGGCCTTGACCGGGGTCGACCAGCAGGCCCGCAGGCCGATCGCGAGCGGCATCGCCTTGTACGGCTGCCAGCGCGGATCGGTCTCGAGATCGGTCGCCAGCACTGGTTCGCCATAGAAGGCGGCGGTGCCGCAAGAGCCGACATTGGGGCCAATCACGACACCGTCCAATGCGCGGGAATAGTCCTCGGGCAGGCTGGGGCCGCCGAGCGGATGGATCAGGCCGGCGGCATCGATGTGGAGCAGCGAACAGACGACGTCGGGCGCGATCTCCTCGACACGGCGGCAGAGCCGGTCGGCGATCTCGCCGATCGGCACCTCGTCGGCGAGCGCGCTCATGATGAGCTGCTGGAGCGAGCGCAGCTGCTTGGTCTCGGTGATGTCATCGAGCAGCGCGAAGATATGCTTGACCCGGCCCTTCCTGTCGCGGAAGGCATCGATCCGGGCGCTGACCCAGATCTCCTCGCCGTCCTTGGTATAGGTCAGGACCTCGGCTTCACCGCCCGGACCGCCCTTGATGAGACGCCGTCCGAGCCGCGTCAGCGCTTTGCGGTGGGTGTGAGGGCCGGCCAGCAGATCGGTCACCCGCCGCCCCTCGGCTTCCGCGGGGGAATGGCCGAACAGCGTGGTGAACGCCGCATTGGTGTAGCGGATGCCGAGCTGGGTGTCCGTGATGAGCACGGCGCGGTTGGTCTGGTCCGAGACGGCGTCGAGCAGCGCGATCCGCGCGCGTCGTTCGGCTTCGGTGGTCACGTCGCGCGCGAACACGACGCGATGGGCCACGCCACCGCTTGCGACCGAAGAAAGCGAGATGGCCGCCCGTATCCGGCTGCCATCGGGACGTGTGAGGCTGATCTCGTCGCGAAACTCCGCGATCGAATCGTCCTGAAGACACTTCAAGGTGAGAATGCCGGCATCGCGGCCGAGCACGTCGGTGCGCGCCAGCTTCCAGATCCGCTCGGCGCCGGCGTTGAAATGCGTGACGCGCCGCGCGCCGTCGACGATGATGATGGCATCGTCGGTGCGTTCCAGCGCGGCCAGCAGCACGCCCGGCATTTCCGTCACGAGGCAATCGGAGGCAGACATCATTTGGACCGTGAGAGCGTCGGGAAGAAGCGGCAATGGCCCGACGTTAACGCGCGGAAGGTGTCCAAGACGTTTTTGCAATCCCGGCTGCATTCGCCAATGCTGCCACGTGCTTAACGTTCGGCGAAACAGACACAGGCAATGCAGCGCGTCTGGAACCTACTCGGCGACTCGGCCCTGGAGCTTGTGCAGCCGGCCGGCAACGGCCCGCACCTTGCGCGGCGCAGCCTGCCAGATCGAGAGCGCCGACAATCCGCTCATGACGATGGCGATGCCGAAGGCGAGCGTGTAGTCGCCGGCGCGATCGTAGAGGACGCCGGTCACCCAGGGACCGGCGGCACCGCCCGCCAGCGCCGCCAGCATGATCGTACCGAAAATGCTGCCCTGATGCCTGCCCTGAAAAATCTCGAACACCACCGCGCCCATGATCGAGGTGAGGCCGTAGCCCAGCGCGCCTTGCGCGAACACCATCACATAGACCAGCCAGAGCGACGGCTGAAACTTCAGTGCCATCAGCGCGGCAAAGCTGATCGCAAAGCCGGCGCAGCTGATCGCCCACACCCATTCCCGCCCGATCCGGTCGGAGACATGGCCGAGCAGGATCTGGCCCGGAATGCCGAGCAGGCTGACGAGGCCGAGCGCCCACACCGCGACGCCAGGGCTGAAGCCGATGTCGAGCAGGAATTTGGTCTGGTGCACCTGCACCGCGTACCAGATGTACAGACCGCAGAAATAGCCGAGCGCGATCCACCAGAACCGCGCGGTCGCGACGGCGCGCTTCAGTGTCCATTCGGTGCCGACCCAGACCGGATCGACGATATTGGAGACGGGCGATGCCGCTCCCGCAGCTGGAGCGGCATCGCCGTCCGGCTGCAGGCCGATATCCTCGGGTCGTTTGTGCAGCAACAAGTTGATCGGCGCCAGCACGACCAGGATGAGCAGCCCCATCGCGGTGCAGGCGGTGCGCCAGCCGGTCTGTTCGATCATGAGCTGCACCCACGGCAGCAGCGTCACCGAGCCGATGCCGACGCCGGCAAAGGCAATGCCGATGGCGAAGCCGCGTTTGCGGATGAACCAGTTCGGCAGAAATAGTGACTGGCCGGAATAGCCGAGACACACCGAGCCGGCACCGACCATGACGCCGATGGTGACATAGAGATGCCAGGGCGTGCTCGTGAGCGGCGCAAGCAACAACCCGCCGCCCATCAGTACGACACCGAGCTCCATCACCGCGCGCGGGCCGGCGCGATCCATCAGGCGGCCGATCAGCGGACTGACTACACCCGACACCACGAAGCCGAATGAGAAGGCGCCGGCGGTGATGCCGCGCTCCCAGCCGAATTCGGAGATGATGGGAGGAAAGAACAGCGAAAAGGCGGTACGCGCGTTGACGCCGATGGCCATCGTGACGAAGGTCACGACGACCACGACCCAGCCGTAGAAGAACGGAAGCCGCATTGTTTTGTTTATTTCATCCCTGGACGGTCCTTCCGACCATCTGGGGGTGTCCGGGTCAAGCTATTTTCGCGTGACGCCGCTTTTGGCGCGCAACAGTCGGACATGATGGAGGCGCGTCAGCGCCGTCCCGAAGGACGAGGCGCGCCCTCAGGCGGCGTCGCGGCGTGGCGACTTGACGGGTTCGTCGAACAGGATCCGCTCGATCGGCTGCGGGCGACCGAACAGATAACCTTGCGCAAAGTTGACGCCGAGCGCCTTCAGCCGATCGAACTCCTCGCGGGTTTCGACGCCTTCCGCGGTGACCGACATGTCCAGCCCGCGCGCCAGCGTCACGATCGCGGAGATGATGGCGGAGCTGCGCGGCTGATGTGTGAGGTTGCGGATGAACGACTTGTCGATCTTGATCTTGTCGAACGGGAACGCCGTCAGATAGCTCAGCGAGGAATAGCCGGTGCCGAAATCGTCGAGCGCGAGCTCGATGCCGAGCTGCTTCAATCGCTGCATGAAGTCGTGGTTCTCGCTGCCGCGCTCCAGCAGCACGGATTCCGTGATCTCGATCTCGAGCCGCTGGGGCGGCAGGCCGGAATCGGCGAGTGCCGCGCAGATCATCTCGAACAACTCGGCTTCCTTGAACTGGATCGGCGACAGGTTGACCGCGACCGAAAGGCCGGGAGGCCAGCCGGCCGCGTCCGCGCAGGCGCGCCGCAGCACGAACTCGCCGAGCGGCACGATCAGCCCGGTCTCCTCAGCGAGCGAAATGAACTGGTCCGGAGGGATCAGGCCGCGTGTCGGATGCCGCCAGCGCACCAGGGCCTCGAAGCCGTGCCGCTCGCCGCTGAGGGCGTCGACGAACGGCTGGTAATGCACCTCAAGCTGGCAGCGCGCGATCGCATCGCGCAGGTCCCCCTCCAGCGTGTTGCGGGCCTCCAGCTCGGCCGACATGGCCTCGTCGTAGATGGTGAAGCAGTTGCGGCCCGCCGATTTCGAACGATAGAGCGCAAGGTCCGCCTTCTTCAGAAGCTGCTCCTGGTCGCGGCCGTGATCCGGCGCGACGGCGATGCCGATGCTGGTGCCGATCTCGACGCGATGACCGGGCAGGAGGAACGGTTCGGTCAAGAGCTTGGCGATCCGCCCCGCCAGCTCGGTCGAGCAGGCGCGCTGATCCTGACACCGCTCCTGGATGATGGCGAACTCGTCGCCGCCGAGCCGTGCCAGCACGTCGCCGGCGTGCACGGCCGATCTCAGCCGCTGCGCCACCTGGCGCAGCAGCGCGTCGCCGGCACCGTGACCGAGGGAGTCGTTGACGTTCTTGAAGCGGTCGAGGTCGAGCATCAGGATCGAGAAGGTCGGCGCGCCATCCTCCAGCCGTCCATTGAGCTCGTCGAGCCGGGCGAGGAAGAAGGCGCGGTTCGGCAGTCCGGTCAGAATGTCGGTCTGGGCGAGCTCGAGCACCCGCCGGTTGGCGAGCGTCAGCCGCCGCGAATTGCGGCTGGCGAGCATCAGATAGGTCGACAGCGACAGCGTCAGCAGCATGCCGACGATCAGCACCGCGCCCGCGCGATCATAAGTCGTCTCCAGCGGACCGCCGGCAGTTGGCACCGCCCGCACCTGCCAATCGGTATCGCCGATCTTGAGACTACCCGACCAATGCAGCGCCCGCGCGACATCCCGCATCGACTGCGGCGCCGTCGCCGCCGACGAATAGTCCGGCAACATCTGCTCCAGGCTGATGATCTGGCCGATAAAGGGCGGATAGACGTTCATGCTGACCGCGGAGCTTGCTCCGGTCGACACGCGAATGGACTGAATCAGCAGCGGCAGATCGAAAATGCCGATGACGAAGCCGGAGAGATTGCGGCGACGGTCCGCGACCGTCTCGCGCGAGGTTCCCTTGGCGTAGACGGGAACGGCAACGAGGACATCGGGCAGCCTGCCCCCCTCCCTCGGCTCGAACAGGCGCGTGCGAATGGCTGCGACCCTATCGTTGTCGCGCGCGCGCTCCAAGATCGCGCGGCGCTCCGGAACGGTGCCGTAGTCCATGCCGTAGACCGACGAGGTCTTCGGCTGGGTCGAGTAGAACACCGGAAAATATTCGTCGCTCTGCGGCGCAGTCGCGAAGCTTTCGCCCTGAAGCGACTTGATGCGATAGCCGGAAACGCCGTCCGAAATCGCCGCGGCCTCGTATTCCGCGCGCTCCTTGCGGTTGAGGCGTGGCAGCCAGCCGATGCGCAGCATGCCGGGATGGCGCTCGAACAGACGGGCGCTGAAAGTCTCGAATTCACTGCGGGTGACTTCGTCGTTGGTCGATTCGAACAGCGTACGCAGCGCGAGGACCCGGGAGATGTATTCGCCCATGCCGTTCTGCATGACGATCGCTTCGGTTTCGGCCGCGTTCTCGAACTCGATTCTGTTGACGCGATCTTCCCACCGCGCCACGGCGGCCGCGCCCACGACCGAGAACAGAAGACCGACGCCGGCCGCGACGAGCGCAGGGCGATAAAGTCCGAGCAGCGGCGCAGCACGCCACCATCCGGTTGTCGCACGCCTCCGATCCTGATCGTTCCGATCGCGAACGCCCATCTTGAAGCCGCCGTCCCCTAGTCTGCGACGCCGAACCTCTGGTTGAGGCATCGACGCCGTTATCGGAGCAAGACCGCGGTTAAGAACTGCACAATTTCGGGAACCGGATCGTCATGCAACGCGTGAATTAGTTAATGAAGTGCGTGAATGACCCGGCGTTGTGGAAACAATCTGCCGGTTTTGCCCGGAACACTACGGGCCGCCGGCGCGCACCCGGTTAGCGAGCTATTCAGGTGCGGGAGCTATCTTGCCCACGTCTTATTTTATCCATCCGGCAAGATCTCCCGATGTATCGATTTCGATCAGCGACATCCGTCGTCCTGACCATCGCGCTCCTGACCGCGGCCATGCTTCCGGCGAAGGCCGACGAGGCCGGCGTCAGCGAGGATGCGATCCTGTTCGGCCAGGCTGCCGCACTGGAAGGCCCCTCCTCCGCACTCGGACGTCACATGCGGCAAGGCATCGTCGCGGCGTTCACCGAGATCAACGCCAAGGGCGGCGTCCACGGTCGCAAGCTCCAGCTCATCAGCCGCGATGACGGCTACGATCCCGACCGTTCGGTGGCGCAGACGTTGCGCCTGATCGACGACGACAAGGTGTTCGCGCTGATCGGCGCAGTGGGCACGCCGACCGCCATGGCGACCATTTCGATCACCAGCGCCCGGAACGTGCCCTTCATCGGGCCGTTCACCGGCGCCGAGTTCCTGCGCGATCTCGAGCTTGCGAACGTCGTCAACATCCGCGCGAGTTACGGTGCGGAGGCCGAAGCGTGGATCAAGCACCTCACCGAGGATCGCAAGTTCACACGCATCGGCATCTTCTACCAGGACGATTCCTTCGGCCGCGACGGCCTGTCCGGCGTAAAGCGCGCGCTCGCGAGGCGTGGCCTGGAGCTCGCCGCCGAAGGCACCTTCGAGCGCAACACCCGCGCCGTCACGGCCGCCTGGCGAATGATCAAGCGCGCCGAACCGGAGGCCGTCGTGATGGTCGGGACCTACGGCCCCTGCGCGGAGTTCATCAAGCTTGCGCACCGCCGCGGCTTCCATCCGACCTTCGTCAACGTCTCCTTCGTCGGCGCCACTGCGCTCGCCAAGGAACTCGGCCCCGAAGGCGAAGGCGTCATCGTCTCGCAAGTCGTGCCGTTCCCGTGGGATCGCTCGCTCAAGCTCGTTGCCGACTACCAGGCAGCGCAGAAGGCGTTCGACCCGACGCTGACACCGGACTTCGTGTCGCTGGAAGGCTATCTCTCCGGTCGCCTCGCGGCTGCGGCCCTGGAAAAGGCCGGGCCGAAGCCGACGCGCGCAAGCCTGCTTCGCGCCATCAACGATGTCGGCCGCTTCGACATCAGCGGCAGCATCATCAGCGTCGGCCTGCGCATGCTCGACACGCCGCCGAAGGTATTTTTGACGGTGATCCAGAAGGACGGCACGTTCCGGGCGGTGGACCGGCTTTAGGGGCGCCGCGTCCAGCGCTCGGCGTTGACCGCCCCCGGCGGGACCACGCCTCTGACGATTGCGTCCACCTGCCGCACGGTTTCCAGCGACTGGTATTCGATCGCCTGCGGCGTCAGCCCGCCGACATGCGGCGTGGCGACCACGTTGGGGAGCTTCGCCAGCTCCGGCGTCGGCATCTGATCGGGGGCGCGACCGACATCCATCGCCGCGCCGGCGATGCGACCATCGCGCAAGGCGCGCGCCAGCGCCGCCTCTTCGACGAGATTGCCGCGCGACAGATTGATGAACATTGCATGCTTCTGCATGCGCGCCAGCGCCGCCTCGCCGATCAGATTTTCGGTCTGCTCATTCGCAATCGCAAGACAGACGACGTAGTCCGACGCAGCGAGGAGCTCGTCGAGCGGGACCTGCCGGATGGCGGCATCGCTGACATCGACGAAGGGATCGGCGACCAGCACCTCCATGCGCAGCACCTTTGCCACCTCGGCAAGATAGCGCCCGATGCTGCCATAACCAATGATGCCGAGCTTGCTGCCGGCGAGCTGGCGGCCCATCCGCGCCTCGGGTTTGCGGCCGGCCTGGTAGTCGGCGGTGGTGCGCGAGACGCCGCGGGACAGATCGACCATGAAGCCGAGCGCGAGTTCGGCCACGGCCTGCACGAAGCCGGGGCCCGCGCGGGTCACGAGCACGCCGGCTTGCGAGGCGGCGTCGACATTGACGTTGCGGATGTCGACGGCACAGCGGACGAAGGCCCGCAAACGGGGCAATTGCGCAAAAATCTCGCCGCGACCTTCTGTCATCCGGTCGGCGACGATGATGTCGACTTCCCTCGCCGCGCGCACGAGGCCGGTGGCGTCCAAGGGCTCCTCTCCCTCGTGCAGAATCACCTCGGCGGCCGCACGCAGGCCGTTCAAGCTGCGATCGCCGTAATAGTTTCGCCGCATCTCAGGCGTGTGGGCCAGCAGGACTTTCACAGCAGAACTCCTTCAGTCGCCGTATATGCGAGGCAGCGCTGTCGAACGCGATGGCACGAAGGCTATGCCGAGCCAGGCAGGGAAACGTCACCGCGCAGCAGCGCTCCCGCGCAGAGCCGGCATCAATCCAATTGAGCATGGATCGATGTGCAATTCACCATGGATCGACCCCGAATGATGCTTCCGGCGCGGTAGACGTCCTGCCCCATTTTGCCGCACGGCGAACGTGATCCAGGGCACAGACGGACTGATGGCGGCCCCCTAGAAAAAGTGACATCATTGCGCCCATTGCCAATGGAGGTGACATCATGCGCCGTCCAGCCTTTTCCAGTTTGCTTCTTGCGTCCGGTTTCCTTGCGCTCACCCTGTTGACGGCACCGACGGATGCCGCCGCCGAAGCGCGGCTCGCGCTGGTGATCGGCCAGTCCGCCTATCGCACGGTGCCGGAACTCCCCAACGCCGCCAACGACGCCAAGGGCATGACCGAACTGCTCGGCAATGCCGGCTTCACCGTCACCACGGCCGCCAATCTGGCGCAGAATGAGATGCGCGCGGCGATCTCCGATTTCGCCGGCAAGGTCAGCGCCAGCGGCGCCGACACCGTGGCGCTGGTGTTCTATGCCGGCCATGGCCTGCAGATCGACGGCGAGAACTATCTCGTTCCCGTCGATCTCGATCCCAAGCGCGAGGCCGACATTCCGCTGCAGGGCGTCCGGCTGAACGACATGCTCAACACGCTCGGCGCGCTGCCGACTCGGGCGCGCATCTTCATGCTCGATGCCTGCCGCAACAATCCATTCCCCGCGCTCAGCGGCGCTGGCCACGGGCTTGCGATCGTCGACACCAAGGCCGGCGCACCCGGCTCCTTCATCTCCTATTCGACCTCGCCCGGCGCCGAAGCCGAGGACGGCAACGGCATCGACAGCCCCTACACCGCGGCCGTGCTGACCGTCGCCAAGCAGCCCAATCTGCCGATCGAGGAGGTGTTCAAGCGCATCCGTGTCGCCGTCGCGCAATCGACCGACGGACGGCAGATCCCCTGGGAAAGCTCCTCGCTGACCACCGACTTCAAGTTTTTCGGCGAGAGCAGCGGCAGCACGCCCGCTCTTCCCGGCGCATCCGCGATGGCGCTTGCCGGCGGCACGCGCAGCCTGGAGGACTGGCGCAAGGAATTGCGCGGCAAGCCCGCCATGGTCGCCTACGAGCTCGTGATCACCGAAGACACCGTGGAGGCGTATCAGGCCTATATCGAGCTCTACGCACAGGACACCCGCACGCCTCGCCTGCGCACGGTGCTGGAACGGCGCCGCCAGATGCTGGCCTGGGAGCGCGCCACCGCGATCAACACCCGCGCTTCGTTCGAAGCGTATCTTGCGAACTGGGACAACAGCGACCTCGCTGCAACCGCACGCAGGCTGCTGCTTCGCGTGCAGAACCGCAACTACGGCCTGCCCGTCTCCGCCGCGGCGACGCCGGCTCCGGTCGCAGTCGCGATGGCGCCGACCTGCCCGTGCTCGGCGCCGACACCGCCGGCAACGCCCGCCAATCCGAGTGTACCGCCCATCATCAAGAAGCGCGTCGACGACACGCCGCCGAAGCGCAAGGTGGTCGAGACGCCGCCCAAGCGCCGTCCGCCGCCCGAGGAAGTGGTCTATGAGCGCGCGCCCCCTCCAGGTCCGCCGCCCGCCGCCGTCATGCAGGGCATCGGCGTCGGTATCGGGATCGGCATCGGGATGGGCGGCGGCCGCGGCGGCGGCGACCATTATCGCGGCGACTACCGCAGATACTGAGCCTGTCGGCACAACCGCATTCGCGCATACCACGAGGCTGTCATGCCCGGGCTTGTCCCGGGCATCCACGTTCTTCACCCGTGACAAGGCGGTCCTGGTTCTATTCCGCTAGCGCAGGATAATCGCGCTGCACCGCCTCGCGGACCCAGCTGGCCTGGATTGCGCGCGACAGTATCTGGGCGGTCTTTATATCGTCGGCCTTCACGCAGAGATCGACGATGCGGCGGACCGCGTCGTCGCGCATCAGATCGTCGGAAATCTTCATCGCGATCTCCATCGCGTTGCGCGCCGCACGTTCATAGCGTTCGCGTTCGCCGGACTGCGCGGAAGCTCCGACGGCCTCGGCGCATACCCTCGCATCCTGGCATATCTTGCGGATGCGGTCGGCCGCTTCGATGTCGCCGATCGGTCCCTGGACCGGCTCGTCCCAGATATCCGCCGGGCGCGGCCTTGCAAACCACCTCATCCCGTCCCCCCGTCGCGCCTCGTCCAGCTTCATGGCGGCATAGTTCGCAAGCGTGTTCAGGAGATGCGGCGCGGCCCGATCGCCTCGAACTGCGCCTTCTGCTCGTCGTTCAGCGTGGCGTAGAAATCATCGAGCGCCGCGCGCACCGACTTGATGCCATCCAGCATCAGCTCGAGCCGCTTGCGGATAGCGGCCATGCGCGCCGGCGGTGTCATCACCTCATTGGGCTCGCAGGCCGCCTTGAGCGATGCGCTGACCTTGGCGCTGGTATCCTGGAGCACCTGGAGCGCAGCGCGCTGGGTGTCGTTCGGACGAAGCCTCTCCTCGAGAGTGGCACCGGGCCAATCGAACGCGGCGGACGCGCTGCAAGTCTGCACCGGCGATCCGCTCGCATTGCCCGACGCCGTCGCGCGCCGCTGATCGTCGGCCAGCGCATTGAAGCGCGCCTTCTGCTCGTCGGTGAGCGAACCATAGAACTGGTCGAGCGCAGGCTGGACCAGGTCGACGGCCTTCTGCATCGCCTCGACACGCTGCTGCATCGTCGCGAGCCGGCCGGGCGCCGTCGCTGCGGCCTGCGTGGGACAGGATGTGCGGATCAGCGCTGCCGCGTCGATCGAGGCGTTGCCGAGCGCATCGAGAGCGGCGCCCTGCGCATCCGTCGGCTGCACCGCAGCTGCGATCTGGTCGATCGGCAGACCGACGATGGCACGGCGGTCACTGCCACAGAGCTGATCGAGCGGGGCACTGCGCGCCCGCCGCCGCCCCTGCGGCTGCTGTGGCAGATAGGCCGACAGGCGGTCATAGCCATAGGGGCCGAATAGGCCGGCATAGATGTCCGGATAGCCGTAGCCCCAGAAGCCGAGCCCGTCGCCCCAGATCGTGTAGTCGTAGAGATCATTGTAGGCGAACGGCCAGAACAGCGGCCCAACCCAGCCGTAACCGCCACCGGCATGCTGCCACCATCCGCTGCTTGCGCCGCTCCAGCCGGCCAGCGCGGCCGCGGCCACGAGCTGTGCGCGCGCCGACGGATTGCTGATCAACCGGCCATTGCGGAATGCGCTGGAGTTCAGGGCATTGCGAAAGTTTGCGGGCCGGATCGCCGCATTGCGGATCTGACCGAAATTGGGGCCGCCGCGCCGTGCACCGGTCGTGAACCGGACGGCGCGATGATGTCCGCCATGCGCGTGCCCGCCGCCGTGACCGCGGAAATGGCCGCCGCCGCGCCCGCCTCCATGGCCCCCGCCATGACCACCGCCATGTCCGCCCTTCGCGAACGCCGCGCCCGCCAGCATGCAGGCAAATGCCACAGCGGCTATTCCCATGACCGGTCGCATATCGCACCCTCCCGCGCAAAGCCGTGCCATTGAGGCACCGGAACTTGGCGGGAATTGGAACCGGCGGGATTGCCGAAAGTTCCCGGTTCCCACGGTTCGCCGGCGCTACACCTCCGGCACGATCTTGCCGGGGTTGAAAATATTGAGCGGATCGAGCGCCTTTTTGAGCGCCCGCATCGCATCCAGCGCTTCAGGACCTAGCTCGGCCTTGAGGTATTTCTGCTTGCCCTGGCCGATGCCGTGCTCGCCGGTGCAGGTGCCGTCCATCGCCTGCGCGCGTTCGACCAGGCGATGCATGAACTCCTCGCCGCGCGCCATCTCGCCCGCGTCGTTGGTGTCGCAGACCAGCGAGCAATGAAAATTGCCGTCGCCGACATGGCCGACGATAGGCGACAGCAGATTGAGGCGCTTGAGATCCTCCTCGGTCTCGCTGACGCAATCGGCGAGCCGTGAAATCGGCACGCAGACATCGGTCGCAACCACGCCGATGCTGTCACCGGGCCGCAGCGCCTTCACCGACCAATAGGCATCGTGCCGGGCCTGCCACAGTTTCGTGCGGTCCTCCGGCTTGGTGGTCCAGGAGAAATCACCGCCGCCGCAGTCCTTCGCGATCTCGCCGAAGGCCTTGGACTGCTCGGCGACCTCGATCTCACTGCCGTGGAATTCCATCAAGAGCAGCGGCGTCTCCGGCAGCGTAAGCTTGGAATAGGCGTTGCAGGCCTGCACTTGCGCGGCGTTGAGCAACTCGATGCGCGCCACGGGAATACCGGTCTGGATCGCCAGGATCACGGCCTGACAGGCGCCGTGCACGCTCTCGAACGACACCGCACCGGCCGCGATCGTCTCGGGAATGCCGCGGAGGCGGATGGTCAGCTCCGAGATGATGCCGAGCGTGCCTTCGGCCCCGACGAACAGATGCGTGAGGTCGTAACCCGCGGATGATTTCTTGGCGCGCGTGCCCGTCGTAATGATCTCGCCGTCTCCGCGCACCACCTTCAGTGCCAGCACGCTGTCGCGCATGGTGCCGTAGCGGACCGCATTGGTGCCGGAGGCGCGGGTCGAGGCCATGCCGCCGAGAGAGGCATCCGCGCCGGGATCGATCGGGAAGAACAGGCCCTGGTCGCGCAGATGCTCGTTCAGCGCCTTGCGGGTGACGCCGGGCTCGATCACGCAGTCGAGGTCCTCGGCATGCACCGCCAGCACCTTGTTCATGTCGCGCAGATCGATCGAGATCCCGCCGGCGGGTGCGTTGACCTGGCCCTCGAGCGAGGTGCCGGTGCCGAAGGGAATGACGGGCACACGATTTTTAGCGCAGATCCGCACCACGTCCTGGATGTCGACGGTCTCCTGCGCCATCACCACCCCATCAGGCGGCTGGTTGGGGAGCCAGGTGGTGGTATGGCCGTGCTGCTCGCGGACGGCCTGCGAGGTGATCAGGCGGTTGCCGAAGCGTGCGGCAAGCTGCTCCAGCGCGCTCGCGAGGGCTTTCGGCTCCGGCCGCGGCGGATTATTGGTGATGGTGGTGCCCACGGAATTCCTCCCGACAGAAGAACCGTGGCAAAGGACATAAAACCGGTCAAGTCAAGCGACCGGACGCATGGCTAGGGAAGAACATATGCCGGAGACTGCCGCCTCAACGCCGAAAGCAGAGCCGTTCCGCGCCGCGATCATGCAGATCGAGCCGCAATGGATCGACTATAACGGCCATCTGAACATGGCCTATTACAACGTGATGTTCGACCGTGCGATCGACCAGCTTTGGCTCGAGCTCGGGATGGGGCCGGCCTACATGAAGGAGCGAGGCGGCTCGAGCTTCACCGCCGAATGCCACGTGCGCTATTTGCGCGAAATCCACCTCGGCGATCCCGTGCAGATCTTCGTCTGGTTGCTGGAGGCCGACGACAAGCGGCTCCACACGTTCGAGGAGATGCGGCATGCCAGCGAAGGCTGGCTCTCGGCGACTTCCGAGAACATGTCGCTGCATATGGATATGACTACGCGGCGCGTCGCGCCGCTTCCGCTCGATATTCGCGAGCGTATCGCTGCGGTGACAAAGGCCCACAGCGCCGCACCGCGGCCCGAGGGCATCGGCCGGAACGTGGCGATGCCCTCGAAGCGGTAAGCGCTATATCCTGTTGCGGCCGCGCGCCAAGCCCACCACGGCCGAGACCAGGAACAGAACAACCGCGATGAAGAAGATGATCTTGGCGATCTCGATCGAAGCGCCGGCGATGCCGCCGAAGCCTAGAATGCCGGCGATCAGCGCGATAACCAGAAACGTCACAACCCAGCCAAGCATGGTCAAACCCTCGTCTTGATGTCCGTTTGCGTCTGGCGCGGCTGACCGCACCACCTGTCCAGACAATCTCGACGCCGGAACGATGGTTCCGGCCGGCACAGGATGGAAATTCGCAGGGCCTGCAGGAACAAATTGGCTTGCCGCGCACGTGGAAAACCTCGTTCGGCCGCCCCATATAGGCACCAATCCCTGTTAAGAAGGCTCCCTTCCACCACCCCGCGGTGCCATCGTGGGGCCGATGATTCGCATGACCGAGCCGAGCAAGATCACCAGCGTACCCGACCACCAGCCCGCAGCCGGCGGCATCGCCGCGCGTGCGCGCGCGTCCGTGGGCCCGAAATATCTCTCCGGCCTCAATCCGGAACAGCGCGAGGCGGTGGAGACGCTCGACGGCCCGGTTCTGGTGCTGGCCGGCGCCGGCACCGGCAAGACGCGCGTGCTGACGACGCGTATCGCCCATATCCTGAGCCAGGGCCGCGCCCGTCCCGCGGAGATCTTGTCGGTGACCTTCACCAACAAGGCCGCGCGCGAGATGAAGCACCGGCTCGGCCAGATGCTTGGCCACGCCGTCGAGGGCATGCCGTGGCTCGGCACCTTCCACTCCATCGGCGGCCGCATCCTGCGCGTCCACGCCGAGCTGGCTCAGCTCAAGTCGAACTTCACCGTGCTCGATGTCGACGACCAGGTGCGGCTGCTCAAGCAGTTGCTCCAGGCCGAGAACATCGACGACAAGCGCTGGCCGGCGCGGATGCTGGCCGGCCTGATCGACGGCTGGAAGAACCGCGGCCTGATGCCGTCGCAGGTGCCCTCGGGCGAGGCCGCCACCTTCGCCAACGGCAAGGGCGGCAAGCTCTATGCGAATTATCAGGAGCGACTGAAGATCCTGAACGCTGCGGATTTCGGCGATCTGCTGCTGGAGAACATCCGCATCTTCCGCGAGCACCCGGATATCCTGCGGCAATACCAGCAGCGCTTCAAGTTCATCCTGGTCGACGAATATCAGGACACCAACGTCGCGCAATATCTGTGGCTGCGGCTGCTGTCGCAGGCGCCCGCTGCAGCCGCGAAGCCAGCCGCCCCGGCCGTCATTCCGGGGCAGCTCGAAGAGCCGAACCTGGAATCCGGCAGTGAGTCCGACGATCGAGATTCCGGGTCTGCGCCTTCGGCGCATCCCGGAAGGACGGAGCGGGCGGCGATTGCAGCCGCTCCCGCCGCCCCCACCAAAAACATCTGCTGCGTCGGCGACGACGACCAGTCGATCTATGGCTGGCGCGGCGCCGAGGTCGATAACATCCTGCGCTTCGACCACGATTTCCCCGGCGCCAAGGTCATTCGCCTGGAGCGCAACTATCGCTCGACCGGGCACATCCTCGCTGCCGCCTCGCATCTGATCGCGCACAATGAAGGCCGGCTCGGCAAGACGCTGCGCACCGAGGACCAGGACGGCGAGAAGGTCACGGTGACGGGCTCGTGGGATTCGGAAGAGGAAGCCCGCGGCATCGGCGAGGAAATCGAGCAGATCCAGCGCCGCGGCGAGAAGCTGAACGAGGTCGCGATTCTCGTGCGCGCCTCCTACCAGATGCGCGAGTTCGAAGACCGCTTCGTCACGCTCGGCCTGCCCTACCGCGTCATCGGCGGCCCGCGCTTCTACGAGCGCGCGGAAATCCGCGACGCGCTGGCGTATTTGCGGGTCATCAACTCCCCGGCCGACGACCTCGCCTTCGAGCGCATCGTCAACGTGCCGAAGCGGGGCCTCGGCGATGCCACCGTGCAGATGCTGCACGACCACGCCCGCAAGCGCCGCATTCCGCTGTTCGAGGCGGCCCGCGCGGTGGTCGAGACCGACGAACTGAAGCCGAAGGCGCGCGGCTCGCTTCGCGACGTCGTCGCCCAGTTCGATCGCTGGCGCGCCCAGCGCGAGGTCACCGCCCACACCGATCTCGCCCAGATCGTGCTCGACGAGAGCGGCTATACGGAGATGTGGCAGAAGGACCGTTCGGCGGACGCCGCGGGCCGGCTGGAGAACCTGAAAGAACTGGTGCGCTCGATGGAGGAGTTCGAGAACCTGCAAGGGTTCCTCGAGCACATCTCACTGGTGATGGACCGCGACAGCGGCGCCGATGAGGATGCGGTGTCGCTGATGACGTTGCATTCGGCCAAGGGGCTGGAATTCGACAACGTGTTCCTGCCCGGCTGGGAAGAAGGCCTGTTCCCGAGCCAGCGCACGCTGGACGAACAGGGCCGCGCCGGCCTGGAAGAAGAACGCCGGCTCGGCCATGTCGGTTTGACCCGCGCCCGCCGCCGCGCGATGATCTATTTCGCGACCAACCGGCGCATCCACGGCACCTGGTCGACCACGATCCCCTCGCGCTTCCTCGACGAACTGCCCGCGGCCAATGTCGAGATCACGGAATCCAAGGGCGGCTCGGCCTGGGGCGGCACCGGCGGCTACGGCGCCTCCCGCTTCGACGACATGGAGGCGTTCGGCTCCACCTATTCGACGCCGGGCTGGCAGCGCGCGCAGGCCAACCGCAACCGAGGTGGACAAGGCGGCCGCAATGGTGGCGGGCGCGGCGGTTTCGAGGAAGAGGCCGCGACGTTCTCCTCCTCCTCGACATCGGGCCCCGATTTCGGCAGCTTCTCCTCGCGCCGTCGCGGTCCCCTGACGATCGAGGGCGAACTGGTCGCCAAATCCACCGGCACCACCTCGGAATTCTCGCTGTCCGACCGCGTCTTCCACCAGAAATTCGGCTACGGCCGCGTCACCAGGATCGACGGCAACAAGCTCACCATCGCCTTCGATAAGGCCGGCGAGAAGAAGGTCGTGGACAGCTTCGTGCAGCGGGCGTGAGGCCCGCGATATGGCTCAGTACGTTGCCATCATCGAGGACACCGATCCGGACGAAGCCGTGGGCCTCTGGTTCCCCGACCTGCCCGGTTGCATTTCCGGCGGTGACGATGTCGACGAGGCCCTGGAGAATGCGCCCGAGGCACTCGCGTTCTATGCGCAGGAGCTGATCGCGGACGGCCGGCAGCTTCCGCCGCCGCGGACGCTGGACGAGCTCAAGGCCGCCCCTGAATTTGCCGACGATCTGGGGAAGCACACGGTCGTCCTGATCGAATGGCCGCCCCTCGCCGAGGCCCCGGAGTGAGGATTGTTCGCCGCACTGGCCGGACGTTCGACGGTTCTGGTCCGAACAGCCCTTGACCATCGCGAACTTCCCCGTATCAGATGCAACCCATGGTCCGGGGCTCCGTCATATTGATCGTGCTTGCATTGGGGATGCCGTCGCTCAGCGCGGCGCAGACGATGAGCTTTGGCGATTCGATCGGCAAGCTGGCGGCGAGCTGCGGCGCGGAAATCGTTGCCAATTGCCGCGGCGTCAATCCGGATTCGAACCGGCTGAAGGAATGCCTGTCGCGTAACCGCGATGTGCTTTCGCCGCAATGCACGAGCGACTATCTCGGCGTGTTCGACGCCATCCAGAAGCGCGTGGCCGCGCGCGTCACGGTGGCGAACGCCTGCCAGCGCGAGATCGTCAAGGTCTGCGGCGGCTCGACCAAGGAGACCAGCAAGTCGGTCCCCTGCCTGGTCTCGACGCCCAAGGGCATCAGCAACAATTGCCTCAAGGCCGTCGACGATGCGGGGTATCGCTGATGCGCGCGAAGGGGCTCGCCACCGCCGGACTAGGCATCGCCCTGGGCTTCGCTCTGCTCGCGGACACCGCACGCGCCCAGACGGCGGCTCCGACCCGCGACGACATCGTCGCCAAGCTCAACCGTTTCGAGCAAGCCGCCGAGATCGACCTTCACGCGCTGAAGCAGCAGGTGATGGAGCGCGCCAAGACCAGGATCAAGAACGATCCCGGTCCGGTGAACCGGCCGCTGATCGCACCCGATCTCGCCCAGTTGCCCGCCTTCAACGCGCAGATCCAGTTCGACGCCGACACGCCGATCATCCAGCCGGCCTCCTACCAGACCGTCGGCCGCATCGCGGACGCGCTGGTTCATTCCTCGCTGCTGCCCTACACCTTCCTGATCGTGGGCCATGTCGAATCCAACTCGAAGACGCGCGAGGCCAATGCGATCCTGAGCCAGCGCCGCGCGGACGCGATCCGCGACGTGCTGGTGAACACGTTCAAGATCTCGACCAAGCGGCTGCACCCGATCGGCCTCGGTGAAGAGCAGTTTCTCGACCGGGCCAAGCCGACGTCGGCCGTCAACGGCCAGTTGCAGATCCTGACCTATGCCAAGTTGCCTGAAGAGGCGCATCCGGCTGCGGCGCCTGCGCCTGCGGCGAAAAAGCCCGCGAAGAAGCGCTGAGTCAACGCGGCTTCGCGGCTGACGGAACCCTTTGAAGTTCTGATATTTTATAGCCTGTCGGGAGCGCACCAATACGGTTTTGCACGACAAGAGCGCCGGTTTGTGCACCGCCCGGTCCAGTGCTATAGCCTCTGTTCGCCCTTCCCGACCCCGTGCTGCATGAGACCGAAATGGGTGGCTATTTTCAGCGCCAACTTGCCGTTTATGTCGAGTACCATCGCGACCCCCGGAACACGGCGATGCATGTGGTCGGTATCCTGCTGTTGTTCACCGGCGCCGTGCTGCCGCTCACACTGGTCAAGCTGCCGCTGTTCGGTTTCGACGTCAGCCTGGCGGTGATCCTGGCCTTGCCGGTTCTGGTCTATTGGCTGTTGCTCGACATGGCGCTCGGGATCGGCATTCTCGCGGTCTCGATCGTGCTGTTTTCGGTTGCGGCGAGCATCGCGGCGCAAGTCAGCACCGCCACGATGTGGGCAATTTTCGCCGTGCTGGTAGCGCTCGGCCTCGCCGCGCAGGCTATCGGCCACAAGGTTTTTGAGGGCCGCGAAGCCTCATTGTTCACTTTTCCTTCGCATCTTTTGCTTGGACCGATGTTCGTAATGGCAAAATTATTCATTGCCTTGGGCTTCCGTCGCGACCTTGCCGCGATTCTGGCGCCTCTTCCGACCAATTCCCTATCAACCCGATAGCTCTATAAGCGAAACAGCAACCTTCTGCATGGCTCTCGTCCTGGTTACCGGTGGCAGTGGCTTCATCGGACATCATCTCGTCGAAGCGCTCCGTGCCCGTGGGCAGCGGGTACGTGTGCTCGACGTCCGCGCGCCGGCGGCGGCGAACACTGACGTTGAACATGTCCACGGCTCCGTGCTGGACAGCGCTGCGGTTGATACGGCGGTCGCCGGGGTCGATCAGGTCTATCACCTCGCCGGCCTGCCCGGCATGTGGGTCGCCAACAAGCAGGACTTTCACGAGGTCAATTGCCGGGGCACCGAGATTGTGCTCGCGGCCGCAATGAAGCGCGGCGTGTCGCGCTTTCTGCACTGCTCGACGGAATCGATCCTGTTCCCCTATTCCGACCTCAAAGGCGTTCCCGCCGAAGAGGCGCTGCAGCCGGCCGATGCGATGCCGGGCGCCTATACGCGGTCGAAGTCGCTCGCCGAGCATCATGCCGCCAAGGCGGCGGCCAACGGCTTTCCGCTGGTGATCGGCACGCCGACCATGCCGATCGGCGCCGCCGACCACAATCTGACGCCGCCGACGGCGATGCTGTGGTACTTCCTCCAGAAGAAAGTGCAGCCGCATCTCAACTTCCTGGTCAACCTCGTCGACGTGCGCGACGTCGCCATGGGCCTGGTGCTGACCATGGAGCGCGGACGCCTCGGCCAGCGCTACATCCTCGGCGGCGACTGCGTTCCGCTCGGCAACATCCTGCGGATGATGTCGGCGATGAGCGGCCGCCGGCAGTATCCGGTCGTCGTCCCCGGCAGGATCGCCGAGCTCTCCGCGATCATGCTCGAATACATCTCCGATCATGTCACGCGCCGGCCGCCCAACGGCACCGCCGAGGGCGTGCGCATCGCGCTCGCCGCCAGCGACCTCTCGATCGGCAAGGCGCGCACCGAGCTCGGCTATTCGCCGCGCCCGATCGAGCCCGTCTTGCGCGAAACCATCACCCATCTTCTCGCCCGCGGCGGCCAGCCGGCCTCCGGCGCCATCGAGCATCGCGCGCTCTCCTCGCGCGCGAGCTAACGCCGCCGCCTAACGCAAAGAACCTTCATGTCCTTCGATTTCAGCAAGCTTCTCTCCGTCGCCTGGGGTGGCTGGACCACGGCCTGGCCGACCAAAGTGCTGGCCTTGCTCTGGCTCGCCTTTCTCGCCAGCTGGGTCGGCGCTTCGTTTTGGCAAGGCCAGACCAAGAAGCAGGTCATGACGCTGGAGTCGCAGCGCTTTCGCTTGCCGATCCTGGTCGGCGGCATCCTGTACACGCCGTGGGTCGCGGAGATACTGGGCTGGAAGCCGCTCTGGGTGCTCGGCAACACCGGCATCGCCATTGCCGCAATCCTCTCGGCCGCCGGCATTGCCTTCGCCTGGTGGGGCCGACTGCATCTGGGAAAATTCTGGTCCAACGCCATCACCCAGAAGGAAGACCACCGCGTCATCGACACCGGCCCCTACGGCATCGTGCGTCACCCGATCTATACCGGCTTGATCTTCGGCATGCTCGTCACCGGCATCGCCATCGGCCTCGTAACGACGATCCTCGGTGCGATCCTGATCTCGCTCGGCATGTGGCAGAAGGGCCGGATGGAAGAGGTGTTCCTGTCCAAGGAGCTCGGCGAAGACGCCTACGGTGCCTATTGCCGCCGCGTGCCGATGATCATCCCGTTCCTGTCGCCGCGGTAGGTATAGTAACCCGCCTCCCTCTCGTGTCCCGGACGCGCTGCAGCGTGCAACGCTGCGGCGCTGCGTCCGGGGCAGGCGCACGACCGGCGCGCCGAGGAACCGCAATCCCTCTGGCCCGTTACCCGTCGACACCTGTCCGAACCGCAGAGCATCGAGCCATGTCGGATGCCTACGACTATTTTCGCGAGCATGCGATCGCCGCAATCCGCAAGGCGCGGACATTGCCGCCTGGGCGGCCGAAGCAGAAGCAGCGCACGGTGGCGCGTGTCTATCATCTGCTGTCCAAGGAGGCCGCACTGACGCCGAACCTCCATCATCTCGATGATTTTCGCGCGGCGCGACGGCTGGAGCGGCAGATCCGCCGCTGATCGACGGGCAAGCCGCCGGCGTTCGTCCCATGCAAATTCGATCGGCTGCTATTCCACGGGAATAGACCCCACGGGCGTACCGCACAGGTTGACGCGGGCCGCGTCAACCAGTTGGATGCGCGCGCAAACAGGGGCTTCTCATGACCTTTTCCAGCATCTTCGCGCAGTTCGTTGCGCTCCTCGGCGGCATCGCGCTGCAATGGCGCAAGCTGACGGGGACCGAGCCCGTGCCGGCCTGGGGAGAGAAGCCCGCCATCCCCGAAGCGAAGCCACAAGGTGCGATTCCGACGCTGAAGATGCCGACCGCGCGGGGCTGGAGCGAGGGACAGAAGCCGACAGTCGCGCCCGGGCTCAAGGTCAATGCGTTCGCGACCGGTCTCGATCATCCGCGCTGGATCGAGGTGCTGCCCAATGGCGACGTGCTGATCGCCGAAGCGACGCAGATCGCGGGCGCACCGAGGTCCGTGTTTCATTATGCGATGCAGGCCACCATGCGCCGCGCCGCGGCGCTCGGCGTTTCCGCCGACCGCATCACGCTGCTGCGCGACAAAAATGGCGACGGCGTCGCCGAAGTCCGCGGCGCCTTCATGGAAAACCTCAGCCAGCCGTTCGGCATGGCGCTGGTCGGCGACACCTTCTATGTCGGCAATACCGATGGCGTGATGGCGTTTCCTTACGTCGCGGGCGCCGACCGCATCACCGCGCCGGGCAAGCGGCTGACGACCTTCAAGCCGGGCGGACACTGGACACGCAGCCTCCTCGCAAGCCCGGACGGCAAGAAGCTGTATGCGGGTGTCGGCTCGCTCAGCAACATCGCCGAGATGGGCATGGAGGTCGAGGAGGGCCGCGCGGCGGTGTACGAGCTCGACCTCGTCGCCGGCACGCATCGCATTTTCGGCGCAGGCTTGCGCAATCCGGTGGGCCTTGCCTGGGAGCCGACTACGAATGTGCTCTGGACCGTGGTCAACGAGCGCGACGGCCTCGGCGACGAGACGCCGCCGGATTATCTCACCTCGGTGCGCGACGGCGGCTTCTATGGCTGGCCCTATTGCTACTGGGGCAAGACGGTGGACGATCGCGTGCCGCAGGATCCGGCGATGGTCGCAAAGGCGATTCAACCGGACTACGCGCTCGGCGGCCATACGGCTTCGCTCGGCCTGTGCTGGATGCCCGCGGGCACCCTGCCCGGCTTCGGGGACGGCATGGCAATCGGCCAGCACGGCTCGTGGAATCGCAGCAAGCTGTCCGGCTACAAGCTGGTGTTCGTCCCGTTCGAGAACGGCAGGCCTTCCGGCCCAGCGCGCGACATCCTGTCGGGCTTCCTCGCACCGGACGAGAAGGAATCCTACGGCCGCCCGGTCGGCGTCGTGATCGGACCGGACAAGAAGTCGCTGCTGATGGCCGACGACGTCGGCAACGTGATCTGGCGCGTGACGGGCGCGTAAGGGTTCACGTCCCTACACACAGCGTGGCGCGCTGCTTGCGCAGCAGCGCGATCACCGAGAGCGCGGTGATCAGGCCGGTCTTTGGATTTTCAGACGGGATGTTCTCGATCGCCATCGAGAAGCGCGCCGAATCCGCCTCGACCTCGATGCGGTGAACGTTGCGCGTCACGGTCGGGTCGGCCCAGATCTGCACCTGCGTGCGATCCGGCCCGACGCCCGCGAGCGACAGCGCCACCGCGACGTTGAGATTGGCCGGAAAGCCCTTGGCCGCTTCGCGCGCCGTGCCCTCGAACAGTTTGAGCGGCTCGCGCAAATTGTCGATGTCGATGTTGTTCTGGACGATGAACGGCGCGCCCTTCAAGCCGTCGATCGGCTTGCGGGTCACCATCTTCACCGAATGAATGGTGCCGATTGCGGCGGCGTTGACGGCGTCGAGCCCGATCAGTGCGCCCGTGGGCACGATGATGCGGCCGCCATTGGTGCGGGCGAGGTCGACGAGATCGAAATGATCGAGCAGCCCGCCGACGCTGACCACGATAGCTGCCTTGCCGCGCGTCACCGCGGGCTCGACGATTGCGCGCAACTGACTGCTCGGCGCACATTCCACCACGATGTCGGCGGCGTCGCCGAGCTGGGCGATCGGCAGCACGGATGGCGGGGAGCACAAGCCGCTCAAGAAGGCTTGATGCTTGGCGGCATCGCGCACGGCGACGGCCGACAGCGTCAAGCCCTCAATGCCCTGATCGAGGGCTGTCGCGACCTTGGTGCCGATCGAGCCCAAGCCCGCGATGGCAACGCGCAACTCGCCCGACGCTCTCTGTTCAGTCATCGCACTCACCTTTGATCCGGCTGCCGTCATAGCGCCTCACGCCTCCCGCGCATAGCTGCGCAGCCGCGCCGCGAGCACAGCCAGCATGGCGTCGCGGGCCGGATCGCGCGAGCCGCGCAGCCAGGCCGCGGCGAGCGGCAGGCGGCCGACGGGACCGCTCTGCTTCGGCCGGAGCGGCACGAAGCGCACGCCTGTCACCGCCATTCGCGCGGTCCAGCGCGGCACGATGGCGACGCCGAGCCGTGTTGCCACCAGGTTGATGATGGTCTGCTTCTCATCGGCGACCTGCACCATGCGTGGCGTCAACCCAGCCTGTTCGAACAGCTTCATCGTGAGGTCGTGGCTGTGCGGCCGCGAGCGGCGGTCCGGTACCAGCATCGCCTCGTCCGCAATCTCGGCCAGCGTGATCGACGTCCTCTTGGCCAGCGCGTGCCGCTGCGGGAATGCCACGACCGCGGTCTCCAGGAGCAGATCGCGGAATTCGAGCCGCTTGTCCGCAGTGGCGGGCGGGCGAACAAAGGCGACATCGAGCGCGCCGCTCAAGATCTTCGGCAGCAGCCGGACGGTCTTGTCTTCCAGAAGCTGCACTGCGATTGCCGGGTGCCTGACGCGGAAATCTCGGAGCAGCGGCGGCAGCAATCCGGCCGCTGCACTATCGATGGCGCCGATCCGGAGCCGGCGCGCGGCGCCGGCGCGCGAGCGGTTGCGCAAATTGTTCTCGGCCGCCTCGACCCTGGCGAGAATGGCACGCGCATCGCGCAGCAACGTCGTGCCGTCCTCAGTGAGCGCCACCGCACGCGTCGTCCGCGCGAACAGCCGCGCTCCCAAATCCTCTTCCAGCAGCCTGATCTGCCGGCCGAGCGCGGATGGCAGCATCTGCAGCTGCTGTGCCGCGCGGCCGAAATGCAGCTGCTCGGCCGCCGCCAGGAAGCATCGGAGCTGATGCAATTCCATTCCGCAAAATCCTCTCGTCCCGCGCCACGATGATTATATCATTTTTTTGTATAAACCAGCGTCAATTGAGCTCGCGCTGCACTCCCGTCTAGACTTGCCGGCAACGCGGACGGCCCGACAGGCCGGCACGATCTCTCACACGGAGCCTCCCCCATGCGCACCCATTCCATCGCAGCCATTCCCGCCGACGGCATCGGCCCCGAGGTGATCTCGGCCGGTGTCCGCGTGCTGGAGGCGCTGGCGAAACGCAGCGGGGACCTCGCCTTCAACGTCAGGACGTTCGACTGGGGCTCGGACTATTACAAGAAGCACGGCGTGATGATGCCGGCCGACGGCCTCGCCGAACTGAAGAAGTTCGACGCGATCTATTTCGGCGCGGTCGGCGCCCCTGACGTGCCCGACCACGTCACGCTGTGGGGCCTGCGGCTGCCGATCTGCCAGGGTTTTGACCAATATGCCAATGTGCGCCCAACCAGGATATTACCGGGCGTGGCCTCGCCGCTGCGCGATGTCGGCGTAGGCGATCTCGACTGGGTGATCGTGCGCGAGAATTCGGAAGGCGAATATGCCGGCATGGGCGGCCGCGCGCACAAGGGCCTGCCGGAAGAGGTCGGCACTGAAGTTGCGGTCTTCACCCGCGTCGGCGTCACCCGTATCATGCGTTATGCGTTCCAGCTCGCGCAGTCGCGGCCGCGCAAGTTCCTGACCGTCGTGACCAAGTCGAACGCGCAGCGCCACGGCATGGTGATGTGGGACGAGATCGCGGCCGAGGTCGCGGCCGAATTCCCCGACGTCACCTGGGACAAGATGCTGGTCGATGCCATGACGGTGCGCATGACGCTGCATCCGAAGAGCCTCGACACCATCGTGGCGACCAATCTGCACGCCGACATCCTGTCCGACCTCGCCGGCGCGCTGGCGGGCAGCCTCGGCGTGGCGCCAACCGCCAACATCGATCCGCAGCGCCGCTTCCCCTCGATGTTCGAGCCGATCCACGGCTCGGCTTTCGACATCACCGGCAAGGGCATCGCCAATCCGGTCGCGACCTTCTGGACCGGCGCGCAGATGCTCGAGCATCTCGGCGAGAAGGATGCCGCAGTAAGGCTGATGGCGGCGGTCGAGAAAGTCTGCGCAGCCGGCGTGCTCACGCCCGACGTCGGCGGCAACGCGACGACGAAGGAAGTGACGGATGCCGTGATCGACGCCATCCACGGATCGAACGTCTAGCGGACGAATGTCGGCGAACCAATCCTGACGTCACTGCACGCCGTAGCGGGTGAACTCGTCGGCGATCTTGAGGTCGATCCTCTTCGCCGCCGAGACGTCGCGGTCGCCGCCGGCGTTGTCGCCCTGCCTCAGTCGGGCAAGTCCGCGTCCATAGAGCGCGCTTGCCAGGTTTGGCGCCAGGCGCAGCGCTGAACTGTAGTCGTCGACCGCGGCGGCGAGCTGCCCCATCTTCAGATGGATCAGTGCGCGTGAATCATAGGTCGCGGCGTCGCTCGATCCCGATTGAATGACCCTGTCGCAGTCGTCGAGACCGGCCTGCAGATCGCCGATCACCGCCCGGGCCCAGCAACGTCCGCTCCTCGCCCACGTCAAATTCGGATCGAGACGAATGGCCTCGTCAAAATCCAGCGCGGCCTGGTCATACCGCTTCAGCTTCAGGTGGGCTTGCGCACGATTGGCGAAGGCGCGGACATAAGCAGGATCGAGCCTGATGGCCTCGTCGAAGGACTTGACCGCGTCCTCGTAGGCCCCCTTCCGCAGATAGGCAACGCCGCGATTGTTCACCGGCTTGACGTAGCCCTCGGCGAGCTCGATCGCGCGATCGAAATCGCTGATTGCGCGGTCGTACTCCGCCGCCGCGGCAAAGGCGTTGCCACGGTTGTTATAAGCCAGAGGCAGCGCGGCGGGCTTGGTATCGCTCGAATTGATGAGCGCCGTGCAGCCGGCGACCCGGGCCTGGGCCGGAATACGGTCCGAGCCATTGCACTGCTCGATGCTCCTGAGGTGGCTATTCTTCTGCGGTTGCTGCGCGCCCGCCGGCAAGCCGAGCGACAGCATCACGAGCGCGGACGCGACGCTGTCGATGATGGCGGCTCGGATGGTCATGCCCGTGTCGCTTCAGCACCCTCTGCAAATGTTCGGCCTCGGACCGCTCCCCCGTTCGGGCGTGACAGCAGTCACGTGCTTCTTTGCCAGTTTGCTCTTGCCCTCCTCGATGAGAGTCGAGAACTTGACCGCGCCGTCATCCGCAATTTCGATGTGCGGCGTAGTGCCTCGGATTCCCATCGTTGCAACGGGCGTATCGACCTTCATGTCGCCGGTCCTGGCGATCTGGCCGGCGACGAAAGTCGCCGTGCCTTTGGCCAGATTGAAAAATGTGGCATTGGACTTGCCGTCGGGATCATAAACGTACTCATCCAGGGTCATGCGCGCGTTGCTCGACAAATTGAACGAAGAGCCATCGCTGAAATTGATGCTGACACGGCTGTCCGCCCCCGTTTGCACGACGTCGCGGAGATAGACGGCATCGCCGGTTTTTGCCTGAGCGGGGTCACCGAGGTTCGCCTGGACGACGGCCGCACCCTGGTGCTCGATCGAGACCGAACCTGTGACGGCTACGACCTTGCCAATGGGTTTTGGCACCGCATCATCGGAGCCACGTATCACGGGATTGACTGGAGTCTGCGCTTGCGCGGCGAGACCACCCGCGGATGCCAAAATGAAGCCGGTGACCAAAACTGCAATCATATGTCTGCACATGACCCGCCCTTTCCGAGAAGGATGTGGTTTGCGAGCCGCTCGATGGAGCTGTATGAGCCCTAGGTAGGGCTCGCAATTCGTGCACTGCCAATTTCTACAACCTGGATCGGTCCTAACGGACCTGCCTTCCAGACAAAGTATCTCCGAAATTGATGTTAGGCCCAAGCCGTTTGCTTGACCAGCGAAATTGAGCTAAATGTCACGTTGCTTGATCGTCAACTTCTAGAGAGCGCAAATTGTTGCTGCGGAGAGACATCTCCGCTGAACCGGCCATCGTCTTGGCCATACCTATAGAGATCGATTTTTTACAGAACTTCTTCGGCGTGCAGGCCTGGGGTTGCTAACGCCAAAAATTGCATATTGAGCCCGTGGCTTAGCAAAACCGATACAAGACCGCAGCACCGCGCCGAGCCCGAATTATTCGGCACGCGAGGCCACAGTCATGTCAGTTGCTTTTGGCGTTGAGCCCCACAATTGGGGCATTAGAACCTCCCCCCTCCAGATCGTCGGCATCGTCCAAAGCACGTTGGGGTGCGTAACCCTCACGCGCGATGGCGGCCCAGGCGTGCAAGTCAGCATTGGCGACCTTGTCTACCGGCTGGACGTCATCGAAACGGCTGCGGATGCGCAAGTCGGAATTCGCCTCCTCGACGACACCGAATTCAACATCGCCGGCGGGGCGCGCGTCGAACTGCGGGAGTTCGCCTCCGATTCCGACGCCGCGTCGCGCTCGACCATCGTTGCGATCAGCAGCGGAAGCTTTGCGTTCGCGGCCGGCCGGCTGGCGGATGGCGGCACCCTGACGATCGACACGCCCCTCGGCAGCGTTCGGAGCCGCTCCCATGCAACCGGCTTTGGCATTCTGACGATGACGGCGCTGACCTTCGCCATGATGGACCGGGCGCAAGGCGCGGATCCCGACGGCGCGTCTCTGGACAACGACACGCTCTCTTACAAGGACCTTCAGCACGGCGCGTTCGAGCTCATCACCAAGGAGCGGGTGCCGCGACACATCATTGTCGATGATCCAGGCGAAACCGTTGTTCTGAACAGGGTAGGCTCCTCGATCAGCGTTAATCAGGTCGCCAACAGCGCCGCTCGCATGGAGGAGCTGCACGCCGCTCAACAGGACGTGCTTGCCAATCTCACGCGCGGCCCGACGGGCTCCGGCACGCCGCCCTTTGCCTCCACGCCGTCACTGCAGCACATCAATTTCACGTCGGAGAATAGGACTGCGGCACCCAACGTGCTTCCGGTCGCTCCCCCGATCGAGTTCCCCCTGATCGTGGTGCCGCTTCCCGAATTGAACCTGCCGGCCGGCCCGATCGAAATCGACACGTTCAGGTTCGACGATACGTTCGCCACGGTAACCGGCACCTTCACCGCCAGCAGCCCGTTCAACAACACCCTCACCTATGGTCTCGCCGGCGGCACGGCCAGCACCGCGGTTCTGAACGGAGAGACATACGATCTTTGGCAGAGCAGTCCTTTTGGCACGCTCTATCTCAACAGCGCATCCGGCGCCTACACGTTCGTTCCGAATGCGGATGCCATCAACGCCTTGTTGTCGCCGACGACCACGAGCTTCGTCATCACGGTCTCGGACGGCTTCGTCTCGACGAGCCGGAGCTTCGTCGTCACCATCAACGGCGTCAACGACACCGCCATCATCTCGGGCAACGCCGAAGGCACGGTAGTGGAGGCCGGCGGTGTCGCCAATGTGGTACCGGGAACACCGAGCGCAACCGGCACGCTGACAGCCACGGATGTCGACAATCCGCCCGACACGTTCACGACGGTGAGTTCGCCCGCCAGGAGCACGGGCGGCTACGGCACTTTCACGATGACGGCCGGCGGCGTGTGGACCTACACGCTCGACGATAGCAACACCGCAGTACAGTCCCTGAATGCCGGCGATACGCTGATCGATCGGTTCACCGTGACAAGTATCGACGGCACTCCCCAGGTCGTGACGATCGCGATCCAGGGCAGCAACGACGCCGCCGTCGTCTCCGGGATTACCGCCGGTTCGGTCGTCGAGGCGGGCGGCGCCTCACCCGGCACACCGAGCGCGACGGGCACGCTCCTCGCTGGGGATGTGGACAGCACGGCCGATACTTTCGTGGAAGTCAACACACCGATGGCGAGCGCGCAAGCCTATGGCAGCTTCACCATCACCACGGCCGGCGTGTGGACCTACACGCTAGACAATACCAACGCCGCAGTACAGGCGCTCAACAACGGCGATACGCTGACAGACAGCTTCACGGTGACCACGATCGACGGCACGACGCAGATCGTGACGATCACCATCAACGGCAGCAACGACGGGGCGGACGTCTCCGGAACGAAGACTGGCGCGGTGACGGAGGCCGGAGGTGTGGCCAACGGTACGCCCGGCACGCCGGCTGCAACCGGGACATTGACCGATGTCGATCCCGACAACGCGTCCAACACCTTCACGCCGGTGACCACGCCAACGCCGAGCGCAGGCGGCTTCGGGGCCTTCACGATGACCGCGCTTGGGACCTGGACCTACACGCTCGACGATGGCAACGTCACGGTGCAGGCCCTCAATGTCGGCGATGCGCTGATCGACCAGTTCACCGTGACCACGGTCGACGGCACGCCGCAGACGGTGACAATCACGATCCACGGCGCGAATGACGCCGCCATCATTTCCGGAACCGCGACAGGCTCGGTGCTCGAAGCCGGCGTCATCTCTTCCGGCACGCCGGTGGCGACCGGCACGCTCACCGATACCGACGTCGACAATCCGGCCGACACCTTCGTGGCGGTGATCTCGCCCACATCCAGCAACGGTGGCTACGGCACGTTCACGATGACCGCGTCCGGGCTGTGGACCTACACGCTCGACAACTCCAACAACGCGGTACAGGCGCTCAACAACGGAAGCACGCTAACGGACAGCTTCACGGTGATCGCAGCCGACGGCACGCCGCAGACGGTCACGATCACAATCAACGGCAGCAACGACAGCGCGGTCATCTCGGGAACGGCGACAGGTGCCGTGACCGAGGCCGGCGGGGTGGCCAATGGCACGTCCGGCTTGCCGACGACGACGGGGACATTGACCGATATCGATCCCGACAACACCGCCAATACCTTCACGCCGGTCATCACGCCAAGGCCGAGCGCAGGCGGCTTCGGCACGTTCACGATGACCGCACTGGGCGTTTGGGCCTACACGCTCGACAATGCCAACGCCACGGTGCAGGCCCTCAATGCTGGCGATACGCTGACCGACCAATTCACCGTGACCACGATCGACGGGACGCCGAAACTGGTGACGATCACGATCAACGGCACCAATGACGCCGCCATCATTTCCGGGACCACGACAGGCTCGGTGCTCGAGGCCGGCGGCATCGCCCCCGGCACGCCGGTTGCGACCGGCACGCTCACTGATACTGACTTGGACAACCTCGCCAACACCTTCACGGCGGTGACCTCGTCCACTGCAAGCGACGGCGGTTACGGCAGCTTCACGATGACGGCATCGGGGGTGTGGACCTATACACTGGACAATAACAACAGCGTGGTGGACGCGCTCGGCGCCGGCGATACGCTCACCGACCACTTCACGGTAACGTCCATCGACGGCACCACGCAGGAGGTGGCGATCACCATCCACGGCGCCAGCGATGCGGACCCCAACGACTTCGACAATCTGGCGCTGGGAAGCACCGTCGTATCCAACCCTCCGTTTGTTTACGGCACGCCCGGTGACGACAGCGTCGCCGGCGGCGGCAGCATTTCCCAGATCGTCTACGGTGGCGCCGGCGACGACAACCTGAACGGGACCGGCGTGACCGACACCCTCTACGGCGGATCCGGCGACGATACGATCAAGGGCAATAACGGTGACGACCTCATCTACGGCGGCTCCGGACAGGACGATATCAACGGCAACAACGATAACGACACCATCGTCGGCGGGTTCGGCGCGGATACGCTCACGGGCAGCAACGGTGCTGATGTCTTCACTTACCTCTCGGCAGTGGATTCCAGAGCCGGCCGGTTCGACACGATTACCGATTTCATATCGGGAACCGACAAGATCGATCTGAGGGCGGTCGGCGCGCTCGGCTTCGTGATCCTGGCATTGAGCCCGTCAAGCTCCTCCGTGCCGCCCCACACCATCGCCTGGATCTACGACAGCGCGGCCAACGAGACCATCGTGTATGTGAATCCGACCGATCAAACTCTCCAGATCGGTGATTCCAGCCTGCTGGAGGTTCATCTCCAAGGTGTCGCGACCATTGCTTCGTCGGACTTCATCGTGGATGAAGCCGTGGCACCGGTCATGGCGGTGAGCGACACCCTCGATCCGTCCGCAATTATACAAAGTGAAGCGGCTGTCATCACGCTCAGCACGTCCGACACCTCTGCCGACACGTCGGAAAGTGCCAGCACTTCTTCGCTCGACGGCGGTTCGACCGCCGTGGAGGTGAGTTATCTCCTCGATGCCGATTTGGATCACAGCGGAAGGACCACCGAGACGGCGCCTTCCACCTCGGGCGAGATTGAAACGAAATCCACCCTGTGGGAAACGGCCATCGGTTCGCGACCGATGGATTCCTTCAAGTTTGTCTTCGAGCAGACCAAAGCCGATGACGGCGCCTATCTGAAAGGAATCCACACGGCCGAGGCGGCGGTGGAGAGCCATCCCGTGTTCTGGTTCGCGCCGGATGCGCTTCTGGCGGCCGACCAGCATGTCAATGAAGGCAAGGCCGCGGAGAGCCATGGCCGCGCCAGCCTGGCCGACAGCGAGAACGTGCTTGATGCTACGCCATGGAAAGGGCTCGGGGACGGAGACAACCCTCGCTCGATGACGCCTCAGGCAAGCGCGCACGAGCATGCTCCGGCGGAAGCGCCCGGCGGCTCTCATTCTCATCTGCTCTCTGCAGGAGATGGCGAACCGGCAAGCCCGAAGGGCAATCCGCATGAGCCGGGCGATTCCTTCAACTTCCTGAAGCCTACGATCGAGAGGCCGAGCGTCGCATTTGCGAACGATATCCCGCCCGGCCATCAAGAAATCGCGGCGGAGGCCCGCGTTCACGGCGCTCCCGCGATGGCGAGCGAGTTATCGCATCCCGACCTCGGCATTCACGTTGCGGGCGGCGCAGCCGGGCATCATGTGCCGCACGATCTCCTGGTGTGACCGTGGTCTATTGAAGATGCACATGGCGGGAATGCATCGCTAAATCTCGCGAGCCCCGCAAGCCCGAGGCCTGTAACGATCTCGGCCTATTTCCGCCCTGACGGCGGCGTTGCCATCGCCGCCGCCGGCTCGGGCGGGGTCAGGTGACGGGGAACGACGAGGGTTTGCCCCGGGGTGAGCGGTGCATTTTCTGCGAGCGAGTTGCTCTGCGCGAGCGTCCACAGCGGCACGCGATTGGCGGCGGCGATGCTTTCCATGGTGTCGCCCTTGCGCACCGGCACTCGTACACCGGAGTCCCACAATTCGACCAACGTATCGGCCGGCACAAGATAACGCAGCGGCACCGCGTCGGCCTGCGTTTGCGGCGGAATGCGCGGCAGCTTCGTCACCATCTCGACGATCTGGCGATGGATGTCGTCGGATTTCTCGATGTTGATGTGCGAGACGCGCGCGTTCTGCTTCAGGTCGTAGCTCGCGTAATGGCCGCGAAAGCCGGGGACCGCAACGACATCGCCGCCGCCGAGCACGCTGTCGGACAGGAAGATGTTGATGAAGCGCTCGACATTGAGCGGCACGTCGCCGGTCGCATGCGCGGGATCGATGGCGATGACGAGGCTGATCGGGATGTTCTCCTTGGCCGCCATCTCGGAGATGATGATCGAGCACAGCCCGCCCATGGAGTGGCCCATCAGCACGATCGGCGCGGGGCTTTCCTTGTAGCTGGCGATGGCGCGGTCGCCGATGAACCGGCAGATAGTGAACTCATAGACATTGGCCGAGAAGCCGGCCTTCGTCAGCTTTTCTTCGAGCCGATCCATGCCGGTCGAGAAAATCGGGCCCATGGCGCCGCGGAACAGGTAGATTTTTGGCGGCGCCAGCGGCTCGAAAGGCGGAGGCGGCGGCGCGGCAGGCACGGCCGCGGTGGGCTTGGATTTGGCGGGTGAGGCAGCGGCTACGCCGGGGCTCAAGGCGAGCAGTGCAACGGCTGCCAGCGCGACTAGTCGCCTCAGATCAATCATCAGTCCAGCAGTCCCACCACGGAGCCAATGGCCCCCTCCGGGGCTTAGTGACCACCGATTGGGTGGATTTTGGGGCACGGAACCGACTGCCTTTCCCAGCAGCCCGCCAACCCGCCGCCCATCGCGGCATATCACGGACGATCGGCCTCAGGCCGGCCCCGAGGCTAGAACGGCAGAATCCGGTTCAACAGTTCGAGCAGCGTCCGTTGCTCGGCCTCGCTGAGCGAGGCCAGCATCCTTTCATTATAGGGCTGCGTCAGCCTTACGCCCTCGGCAATGAGCTTTGCACCCTTTGGCGTGAGCATCAATTCCACCGCGCGGCGATCGGACTTCGAACGGCTGCGCTTGATCAAGCCGGTCGATTCGAGCTCGTTCAGGATCTTGATCAGGTTCGGCAGGCGGAGGCGGAGCACGCTGGCGATGCTGCTCGGGGGAACGCCGGGATTGTCCCGAATGATCGCGAAGATCGCATAGGTGGCGGGCGTCAGACCCAATGCCGCGAATTCCTCGTAGAAGCCTTCGAAGAACTTCAGCTGCGCGAGCCGCAGCATGAAGCCTGGCGTCCGCTGCAGCGCGCGCAGGTTCAGCGACGTCTCCGGCGACTGCGCGGACTTGGCTCCGGGTCTTACTGCTTTCGCGCTCATGATCCTCAATCCGCGGCGGCCGGAAGACGGCCGAATTGACACTCCCAAAAATAGCTATAAAATATAACTATTATACAGCGGCACCAAGACCGCCCATGGGAGGGAGACAATGAACAGCAAATTCCTGCACAAATTATGCATATTGGCGGCGATGCTGACGGCTGCACCGGCGTTCGCCGAGGACGCGGTGAAGATCGGCATCCTGAACGACCAATCGGGTCCGTTCGCCAGCTATCAGGGCATCGGCTCGGTCGTCGCCGCCAAAATGGCGGTCGAAGACTATGGCGGAAAGGCCGCCGGCAAGCCGGTCGAGGTCGTCGCAGCCGACCATCAGAACAAGACCGATATCGGCATCGGCATCGCCCGGCGCTGGTACGAGAACGAGGGTGTCGATGCGATCTTCGACCTTCCGAACTCGTCGATCGCGCTTGCGGTGGCCGGCATGAGCGCCGAGAAGAACAAGGTCTTCGTCGGATCGGGCGCCGGAACGGTGCTGTTGACCGGCGAGAAATGCACGCCGAACACCGTGCACTGGACCTACGACACCTATGCCTATGGGCGTGGTCTCGGCAAGGCGATCGTGCAGCAGGGCGGCAAGAAATGGTTCTTCATCACCGCCGACTACGCCTTCGGCCATGATCTTGAGAAGCAGGCCGCGGAGGCCGTGAAGGCGTCCGGCGGCGAGGTGCTCGGCAACGTGCGGCATCCGCTGGGAACGGCTGATTACGCCTCGTTCCTGCTCCAGGCCCAGGCGTCGGGCGCGAACGTCATCGGTTTCGCCAATGCCGGCGACGATACCATCACCTCGATGAAGCAGGCCGCCGAGTTCGGGCTGACCAAGGACCGCAAGCTGGTCGGATTGATCCTCGGCATGAACGGCCTGCCCGCACTTGGCCTGAAGTTTGCGCAAGGCGCTCAGATCATGAACCCGTTCTACTGGGATCTGAACGACGGCACGCGGGCTTTCGCCAAACGCTTCGCCGAACGCATTCCCTCGAAGGCCTATCCAAACGACATGCAGGCCGGCGTCTATGCTTCGGTCATTCACTATCTCAAGGCCGTCGACAAGGTCGGCGGCGCCAAGGACGGCAAGGCGGTGGTCGCGGCGATGAAGGCGTTGCCGACTGACGACCCCCTGTTCGGCAAGGGCTACATTCGCAAGGACGGACGCAAGATCCACCCGCTCTACCTCTTGCAGGTCAAGGCTCCGGACGAATCCACGTCGACCTGGGATATGCTGAAGGTCGTCGCTACGATCAAGGGCGAGGACGCGTTCCGCTCCGAGGGCGACGGTCAGTGCCCGCTGGCGAAGCAATAGCCGCCGGGAGCTGACCATGAGCGGCATTGCATCCAGCCCCCTCGACCCGTTCGCACCTGACTTCCTGATGGAGCCTTATCCTGCTTATGAGGAGCTGCGTGCGCTCGGGCCCGTATTCACGCTGGAGCGTTACGGCGTGTGGGCCATGGCAGGCTATGGCGAGGTCGAAGCGGCCCTGAAGGACTGGAAGACCTTCATCAGTGGCGAAGGCGTCGGGCTCCACGGGATGAACCCGGCGTTGCCAAAGCCGCTCACGCTGCAGATCGACCCGCCGGACCACGACAAGGGCCGGCGGGTGCTCGGCCGCACGCTGTCTCCGGGCGTCGCAAGGAGGCTGCGCGAGACGTTTCAGAAGGAAGCGGAGAAGAAGGTTTCGGAGCTGATCGACAAAGGCACGTTCGATGCCGTGAGCGATCTTGCCGAGGCCTATCCGATGAAGGTGTTTCCGGATGCGATCGGCATCCGGCCCGACGGTCGCGAGAAGCTGCTGGCCTGGAGCACCTTCGTGTTCGACAGCTTCGGCCCTGAGAACGAGATCCAGGCCGGCTCGCGCAAGGCGGGCCTCGCGGCCCAGAGCTGGATCATGGATTGTTGCGCGCGAGATGCGTTGCGGCCCGACAGCCTCGGCATGATGATCTACCAGGCGGCCGACGACGGCGAGATCACCGAACACGAGGCGACGCATCTGGTGCGGCCGTTCCTCACGGCGGGGATCGACACCACGGTCAATGGCATCGGCAACACCCTGCTCGCGCTGGCCACCCATCCGGATGAATATCGCAAGCTGCACCACAAGCCGGAGCTGGCGCGCAACGCTTTCGAGGAAGGCCTGCGTTACGATTCACCGATACAGACATTCTTTCGCACCACCTCGCGCGACGTGAAGATCGGCGGCGGCGTCATCCCGGCGCATCGCAAGGTGCTGCTGTTCATGGCCTCGGCCAACCGCGATCCCGCACGCTGGGATAGGCCGGACTGCTTCGAGGTGGAACGGACCGCGACCGGCCACGTCGGTTTCGGCGCAGGCATCCACGCCTGCGTCGGTCAGATGATCGCGCGCCTGGAAGGCGAATTGATCTTCAGCGAGTTCGCAAGGCGCGTTAAGACCATCGAGCTCACGGCGGAGCCGAAGCGCAGGCTCAACAATTCGCTCCGCGGGCTGGAGAGCATGCCCGTGCGAGTGACGGCGGCCTAATTCCGTGTCGAGGCCGCTGCCGCCGAGTGGGCCTGCTGCGGCGCGCCGCGGACGGCGACCGGAGCTGCCGGAGCGCGCGAGCGTATGATCGCGGCGTTGATCTCGGCAATGACACGGCGCTGGATCGCCTCGTTCTTGTCGATCGAGACGTGGCCGACGCCGGTGCCGCGCACGTCGACATTGTCGAGCTTGCCGCGCAGGCCCGCCGCAGCGCGCACCGGCTCACCCGGACCGTCGCCGATATAGATGTTGATGTAGCGCTCGGCGCCGGTCGAGAGCTTGGTCTTGAACACGGAGTCGAGGCCGATGGCGAGCTTCACGGGTACGCCGAGCTGGTTGAGCTTGGCGATCATGTCGGGCAGCGCGGTCGCACCGGAGGAATGGCCGACCAGGACGATGGTCTTGAGCCGGCCTGCCCTGTAGGCGGCCGCAGCTTCATCGGCGAGCGAGGACCAGGAGACGAAGTTGGCGACGGTCACCGGGACGCCCTGCGCCTGGAGCCGGGCACCGATGGTGTCGAGCCCGAGCGAGAAGATGTTGAGTACCCCGCGAAGCAGATAGACATGCGTGGTCGCCGCCGCGGCCTGGCTGGGCGCAGCCTTGGCAGTGGTCGGGTTGATGGCAATTGCTGACAGCAGGAGCAGGCACGTCGCCCACACCCGGAGGGCTGACAACTGGTTGGCGCCAGCGGTGTGACGGCCGTTCGGTCTCATCGATCTATTCCTTGGGGACAATGCGCTTTGCGATTGGCCGGAATCGTAGCCACGGCCTGCTCGCAGACGCAACAAAGAGGCACGTGAACGGCCAATCTTACCCACAACCCGTGACCATCGCGCAACACCTGCCCGAAACCTGCCACCGAAGGGCCTGTTTTGAGACCATTTTTCTCCGGGCAATTGCGGCCTGGCAAAGGCATTCCTATCTCAGGGCTCCGCTGACCGCCCATCCGGCAGGTTCCAGCCTCCCTCCCCAGCTTTTGCCCTCAGCCTTACGGCCATCCATGTCCTCCATCATCTCCGTCGCCAATTTGTCGAAGACCTATGGGTCCGGCTTCAAGGCGCTCAAGAACGTCAATCTCGACATCAAGCGCGGCGAGATCTTCGCGCTGCTCGGCCCGAACGGCGCCGGCAAGACCACGCTGATCTCGATCATCTGCGGCATCGCCAATCCCAGCGAAGGGCGCGTCCTCGTCGGCGGCGAGAACATCCAGACCTCCTACCGCAAGGCCCGCTCGCTGATCGGCCTCGTGCCGCAGGAATTGCACACCGACGCCTTCGAAAGCGTATGGGCCACCGTGAGCTTCTCCCGCGGCCTGTTCGGCAAGCCGAAGAATCCCGCCCATATCGAGAAGGTGCTGAAAGACCTCTCGCTCTGGGACAAGAAGGACAACAAGATCATTACGCTCTCCGGCGGCATGAAGCGCCGCGTGATGATCGCGAAAGCGCTGTCGCACGAGCCGCAGATCCTGTTTCTGGACGAGCCCACCGCCGGTGTCGACGTCGAGCTGCGCAAGGGCATGTGGGAGGTGGTGCGCGGTCTGCAGCAATCCGGCGTCACCATCATCCTCACCACGCATTACATCGAGGAAGCCGAGGAGATGGCCGACCGCATTGGCGTCATCAACAAGGGCGAGATCGTGCTGATCGAGGACAAGTCGACCTTGATGCAGAAGCTCGGCAAGAAACGGCTGACGCTGCATCTGCAGGGCAAGCTCGACGCGCTGCCGGAGAGCCTCGGCCATTACGAGCTCGAGCTCTGCGATAAAGGCACAACGCTGGTCTACGATTACGACACCAAGGGCGAGCGCACGGGCATCACCAGCCTGCTCGGCGATCTCCGCACCGCCGGTATCCGCTTCAATGATCTCGACACGACGCAATCGTCGCTCGAGGACATCTTCGTCGATCTCGTGAGGACGTCATGAACCACCGCGCCATCCGCGCCATCTATCTGTTCGAAATGGCGCGCACCTGGCGCACGCTGCTGCAAAGCATCGTGTCGCCGGTGGTTTCCACTTCGCTCTATTTCGTGGTGTTCGGCGCCGCGATCGGCTCGCGCATCAGCGAGGTCGAGGGCGTCAGCTACGGCACCTTCATCGTGCCGGGCCTGATCATGCTCTCGGTGCTGACCCAGAGCATCGCCAACGCCTCGTTCGGCATCTACTTTCCGAAATTCACCGGCACGATCTACGAGATCCTGTCGGCACCGATCTCCTATTTCGAGATCGTGCTCGGCTATGTCGGCGCCGCCGCGACCAAATCGATCATCTTGGGCCTCATCATCCTGGCAACGGCCGGGCTTTTCGTTCCACTGCACATCCAGCATCCGGTCTGGATGCTGACCTTCCTGGTGCTGACGGCGGTGACGTTCAGCCTGTTCGGTTTCATCATCGGCATCTGGGCCGACGGATTCGAAAAGCTGCAGATGATCCCGATGCTGGTGGTGACGCCGCTGACCTTCCTCGGCGGAAGCTTCTATTCCATCGACATGCTGCCGCCCACCTGGCGCACGGTGGCGCTGCTCAACCCGGTCGTCTATCTGATCTCCGGCTTCCGCTGGAGCTTCTATGAGATCGCGGATGTCAGCGTATCCGTCAGCATCGGCATGACTGTGGCGTTCCTGGTGATCTGCCTGGTCGTGATCTGGTGGATTTTCCGCACCGGATACCGACTGAAGAATTGATTGCTCCGTTGTTCCGGGGCGTGCGAAGCGCGACTCCGGAATCGTCATCCACTGGATATTGCCGCCCAATGGATTCCGGGTTCGCCCTTCGGGCGCCCCGGAATAACGACGTCACCGATAGCAGTGAAAACGGTGGTAGCCGTCATAATAACCGCGACAGCGGTGGCGATAATGACGGTGGGGAATGCCGAGCACGCCCTCGACGGCGCCAACGGCGCCGCCGACACCGGCACCGACGACACCGCCAACTGCGCCGCCCACGGGACCTGCGATACGGTTGCCCTCATAGGAGCCTTCCTGGGCGCCGCGCACGATGCCTTGGGCGTGGCCGGCTTGCGGTAGCGACAACAGCGCGAGCAGGATGGCGGCGGCCGCGAAAAGCAGGCGGACAGGCAAACCGGCCGGCAAGGCGGCGACACGGGCTTTGTTCATCTTCGGTCCCAAAAGGCTGAAAGGAATAACCGACGGCGGACGCCGCCTGTCGAGAGCTGCGATCAACGCGCGGCGCGGCGGAATGGTTGCGCCTTTGTGACGAATTGTCGGCGTCGTGAACGCCCGTTCGGCTCGCGAAAATGTCAGCGCCGCCGCCAGCCACGCGGCACAAAGCGGCCTTGCTTACGCCCGCCGCCGCGTTAACGATGGGGGGCCAGGCCGCTGGAACGAAAGCCGGATTGCAGGCATATTGCACGCCGGGGGACGGAGAGCCGCGGCGCTAGCATGAACAGGCCGGAGGCCAGTAGTCCGATGCGTTCGTTTTTGATTGCTTTCACATCCCTGATGCTTTTGAGCGCTGGCGCCGCGCAGGCCAAGGTCGAGATCACCGTCGACAAGGACAATCAGCAGATGACCGTCGCCGTCGACGGCGTCGCGCGCTATCGCTGGCCGGTCTCGACCGGCCTCCCCTCGCGCGAGACGCCGAACGGCGCCTTCCGCGCCTTCCGCATGGAAGAGGACCACTACTCCAAGGAATTCGACGACGCCCCGATGCCGCACGCGATCTTCTTCACCAAGGTCGGGCATGCCATCCACGGCACGGACTCGGTCGGCCGGCTCGGCTCACCCGCCTCCCACGGCTGCGTGCGGCTGTCGCGCCAGAATGCCTCGACGCTCTATGCGCTGGTGCAGCAGCAGGGCGTGCTCAACACCACGGTGACGCTGACCGGCTCGGCGCAGGTGGCGCTCGCCCGCAATCCACGCGGCCGCACCAGCACTGCGGTGGCGCGGGCACCGCAGCAGCCCACTGAGGAGCAATATGCCACGACAAGCGATCCGGTGAACCTGGCGCCGCCGGCGCAGCCCGTCCGTCGCTACATGCCGCAGGACGACAACTACATCTATCCCGCCGACGGCAGCGACACCGGCGCACGCTATCCGGCGCCGCGTTCGGCCGGCCGCCCGCTCTATGACGCCCAAGTGTATCAGCAGCAGCCGCGGCCCTATTACGACCAGAGCTATGGCCAGCAGGACTACTACCATCAGCCACAGCCCCGACAGCTTTACCAGCCGCGCGGCTATTACTACCAGAATTGATACGGCCCTCGCCGACCAGCACGAACAATAGATGTCCCTTCGAGGCACCATGCCATCACGTGCCGCGACCACTCTGACCGTGTTGTTGGCCCTGATAGCGGGACAAGCCATGGGCTTCGATCTCGAGGCGCATCGCGGCGGTCGGGCGCTGTTGCCGGAAAACACCCTGCCGGCCTTCGCCAACGCGCTGTCGATGGGCGTGGACACGCTGGAGCTCGACGCCGGCGTCACCGCAGACGGCGAAGTCGTCATCTCGCATGACCGCAGGCTCAATCCCGATCTCACGCGCGATGCGGGCGGCGCCTACATCGCGCCGCCCGGCACGCCCTTCGTGAAGCTGCGTCTCGACGAGGTCAGGACCTATGACGTCGGTCAGATCCGGCCGGACAGCGCCTACGCCAAACAATTCCCCGACCAGCGCGGCGTCCCGGGAGCTCGCATCCCCACCTTGCGCGAGCTGTTCGCGCTAGCGCGCAAGTCCGGCAACACGCGCGTGCGCTTCAACATCGAAACCAAGATCGATCCGAACCGCCCGGATGAATCCCTCACCCCGCAGGCCTTCGTCACCCGCCTGCTGGATTTGATCGAAGCCGAAGGATTTTCCGACCGCGTCATGATCCAGTCATTCGACTGGCGAACGTTGCAGCTCGTGCAGCAGAAGGCGCCGAAGATGCCGACGGCGTACCTCACGCTCCAGCGCGGCACAGCCACAGTGGCGCTGGACAAGGCCACCAGCTGGACGGCGGGTTTCAATCCGGCCGATCATGGTGGCTCGCTGCCGCGCACCATCAAGGCCGCGGGCGGCGCAGTGTGGTCGCCTCATTTCGGCGACGTGACGGCGGCGCTGATCTCGGAAGCGCACGGACTCGGATTGCGCGTGGTGGTTTGGACGGTCAACAAGCCCGACGACATGGCGCGCATGATCGAGCTTGGCGTCGACGGCATCATCTCGGACCGGCCGGACCTGTTGCGGCAGGTCGCCGGTGAGAAGGGAATTGCGTTGCCGGCGGGAACGCCGGTGGCACCGTAAGGCAGTCTCGCGTCCCGGACGCGGTGCGGCGTGCAACGCTGCTCCGCAAAGCCGGGACCCAGAACGCCGCGTCATGGACCCAGTATCTGCTGCGCATCATTTCGTGCTGCGCAGCGCCCGGGGGCACGGGATGCATTCGGGCTTCCCTACTCCCCGTCCCGATAACGCCGGTACAGCGCGCCCAGGATGTTGGAATAGTCGTCGCTCCAGACCCGCACCCTGTCGTCGGCCTCGGTCTGCTCCCACGACTTGTTGGAGGCGAGCCTGCCGATATCAGCCTCCTCCCTTGCGGAGATGACGACGTCGGTCGAGAAAATGTAGTCACCATCGCGCCCCGAATCCTCGTTGAAGACCCAGCTCTTGAGGTCGTTTGAATCGGCGATGCCGACCACGACGGTCTCGAGATCGAGATGCCGGTTGGAGACGTGCATCAGCACCGCGCCGTGCGGGGCCAGCTTGTCCTTGTAGATCTTCATCGCCTCCTTGGTCGCAAGATGGATCGGGATCGCATCGGACGAGTAGGCGTCGACGATGATGAGGTCGTAGGCACCGTCGGGCTCCTTGGCGAAGGTCAGCCGCGCATCGCCGATCACCGGCTTCATGTCGGGCATGCAGCTCGAGATGTAGCGGAAATTCCTGGGGTTGCGCGCCGCGTCCACCATGGATTGGTCGATCTCGAAGAACTTCCAGTCTTCGCCGTGCTCGACAGCACAAGCGAGCGTGCCCGAGCCGACGCCGATCGCGGCGACCTTCAGCGGCGCGCCCTTGCGCTCGCGGATGGCGGTGACGGCCTGACCAATGCCGCCGTCCTTGTGGTAATAGGTGATCGGCTCGGGCCGGCCGGTGACCTGAGTGCCGTCATTGTTGCGGAAGCGTTCGGCGCCATGAATGGTGGTGCCGTGCATCAGCACGTGGAAATAGCCACCGGGCGTCTCCACGATCTTGTGCACGCCGAAGAAACTTCGCACCGTGGTGACGCGCCCTTCGTCCGCCGGATAGATTCGGATCAGCGCCAGCGCGAGTGCGACGGTCGCAAAGATTTTCCAGCGACCGGCATTGAGCACCAGCGCGAGCAGCGCAGCGAGTGCGCCGACGAAGCCGGCGATCCAGACGCGGTGGTCCTCGAACCACGTTGAAAGATCGCCTGTCATGATAGAGGGCGCAACGAGCCCCACTGCGAGCGCGGCGAGTGCCAGCCAATACCATTTGACGATACCGGCGAGACGTTCGTTCGCGGGCGGCCGGCACAGCGCTGCGAGCGCGATCAGGATCGGATATTCGGCGATCCAGGAGAAGGTGAATGGCGCAACCAGGCCGGCAAAGAGACCGCCGACCATGCCGCCGAACGACAGCGCCACATAGAAGCCGGTGAGATATTTGGCGGCCGGCCGCGTCCGCGCCAGCTCGCCATGGCAGGCCATGGCGATGACGAAGAAGCACAATTGATGGCCGCCGAGCGTGAGCAGCAGGTTCTGCTCGCCGCCATAGGCCAGCAGGACAACCACGCCCGCGATCGCGACCGGCTGGAGCATCAACATCCATTTGTGCGGCAACAGCGGACGCGACTGGAACACGACCACCCAGGTGAGCAGGTACAGCGACAGCGGCAGCACCCACAGAAGCGGCGCCGCCGCGACGTCGGTCGAGATGTGCGCCGTCACCGCGATGAGCAGGCCGGACGGCACCGCAGCCAGGAAGATCCAGCGCAGCCGCATCAGCAGAGCGGGCGCCGGCGCATTCACCTCCTCGGTTCGCGCGTCGACCTCGGCCAATTTCGGCGAACGCAACAGCAACGCGCCGCAGGCAGCGATTAGCAGGATCAGGAGGCCATAGCCGGCAGTCCAGAACCGGTTCTGCGTGTGCAGCGTGAAGATCGGCTCCAGCAGGAATGGATAGGACAACAGCGCAAGGAAGCTGCCGATGTTGGAGGAGGCATAGAGGAAGTACGGATCGTGCGCGGCGGGATGGCCGGTGCGGACGAACCAGGCCTGCAGCAGCGGATTGTTGGCGGCGAGCGCAAAGAACGGCAAGCCGATCGAAACCACGAACAGGCCGAGCAGCCAGAGCGCATAGCCCGAAGCGGGAGGCTCGCCATAGGCGGAGGCGATGCCGAGCGGCAGCGTGACGAACGCCGCGATCAGCAGCACCAGATGCACTGCGACCGGAACGATGCGGTTTCTGACCTGCATCAACAGATGAGCATAGGCGTAGCCCGCCAGCAGCAGCGACTGGAAGAACACCATCGCCACCGACCACACCGCCGGCGAGCCGCCGAGCCGCGGCAGCACCATCTTCGTGAACAGCGGCTGCACGGAGAACAGCAGCAGCGCGCTGACGAAGATCGCCGCGGTGTAGACCGTCAGCAGCAGCCGGTTGCGCGACGAAGACGGCTGCTCCGTGGCGGCGGGTTGCACGATCGAATCCATGAGCGCTCCGGCGAACAATTCTCCGGCGGGCGCCGGACGCGCGCAATGGAGCATAAGGCGCCTGAACGGGCAATAAAGGGGCGCGTGATGTTGCCGCGAGAAATGCCTGATATACAGATGTCGTTCCGGGGCACCTCGAGGAGGCAAACCCGGAACCTCAAGATTTCCGGGCTCGATGCCGCGCATCGCCCCGGAAGGACGCCAGGGACATCATGAACGAAACCGACGTCGTCATCATCGGCGCTGGCCATAACGGCCTCACTTGCGCGGCCTATCTCGCGATGGCGGGCCTGCGCGTGCGCGTGGTCGAGCGCCGCAAGGTGGTCGGCGGTGCCGCGGTCACGGAGGAGTTTCACCCGGGATTCCGCAATTCGGTCGCAGCCTACACGGTAAGCCTGCTCAATCCGCAGGTGATCCGTGACCTCAAGCTCACTGAACAGGGCCTGCGGATCGTCGAACGGCGCGCCCAGAATTTCTTGCCCGCACCTGACGGCAGCTATCTTCTCACCGGCGAGGGACGGACGAAGGCATCGGTCGCGCGGCTGAGCACGCATGACGCGGCTGCGCTCGACGGGTTTTCGCGCGAGCTTGAAGACATCTCCGACGTGCTCAGGCAGTTCGTGCTCCGCGCGCCACCGAACCTCGTCGACGGCTTTGGCACGGCGGCGTTGCGCGAAGGCGTCAACGCCTGGACGACCGCCAATATCCTGCGCGGCCTGACGCTGGAGCAGAGCCGCAGCCTGCTCGATCTCTTCACCCGCTCCGCCGGCGAGATGCTGGACGAGCGCTTCGAGCATGATCTGGTCAAGGCGCTGTTCGGCTTCGACGCCATCGTCGGCAACTATGCCAGTCCCTACGCGGCCGGCTCGGCCTATGTGATGCTGCATCACGCCTTCGGCGAGGTGAACGGCAAGAAGGGTGTTTGGGGCCACGCCATCGGCGGCATGGGCGCGATCACGCAGGCGATGGCGCGCGCGGCACGCGATCGTGGCGTCGTGATCGACACCGACGCGGGCGTCCGCGAGATCATCGTCGAGCGCGACCGCGCCGCCGGAATCGTGCTGGAGAACGGCGAGACGATCCGCGCGAAATATGTCGCGGCCAACGTCAATCCAAAGCTGCTCTACACGCATTTGGTCGCGGCCGAGGCCCTGCCTGCGGACTTCCTCGCGCGCATCCGGCACTGGAAGAACGGCTCCGGCACCTTCCGCATGAACGTGGCGCTGGACCGCCTGCCCTCCTTCACGGCGCTGCCGGGCGAAGGCGATCATCTCTCATCCGGCATCATCCTGGCGCCGAGCCTTCCCTACATGGACCGCGCCTATCTCGATGCCCGCGCGCAGGGCTGGAGCCGCGAGCCCGTGGTCGAGATGCTGATCCCCTCGACGCTCGACGACACGCTGGCGCCCGCGGGAAAGCACGTCGCGAGCCTGTTCTGCCAGCACGTCGCGCCGGACCTTCCGGATGGAAAGTCGTGGGACGACCATCGCGACGAGGTCGCCGATCTCATGATCGCGACGGTGGATCAATACGCGCCGGGTTTTGCGGGAAGCGTGCGCGGCCGCCAGATCCTGTCCCCGCTCGATCTCGAACGGCAGTTCGGGCTTCTCGGCGGCGACATCTTCCACGGCGCGCTGAGCTTGAACCAGTTGTTCTCGGCGCGGCCGATGCTGGGCCATGCGGATTATCGCGGGCCGTTGAGGGGCCTCTACCATTGCGGCTCCGGCGCCCATCCCGGCGGCGGCGTCACCGGCGCTCCCGGCCATAACGCGGCGCAGGTGATCCTGAGGGATCACCGGTCGCTGCTCGGAAGCCGTGGATAGGTCTGTGGATAGGGTGTGGACGGGCTGTTGAACGGCCTGTGGACAGACCGAGGATGGCTTGGGCGAGAACGTTGGGACGAACTGAGGAAAGTCGGTGGAAATCGGTGGGCCATTGGCGGGAAAAGCCGGTGGATAACGTCCCGGCAAGCTGCGGACAATCTGTGAATATCGAAAGCGCTCGCCAGAAACGACCTCGCCCGCCAGGGGAATTCCCCTCGCGGGCGGTGATCAGGAATAGCCTCGGAAGAAAAGCAGCCTCGCTGGGAAATGGAGGCGGAAATTACTTCAAGGAGGTGCTAATCGAAGTGAACTTCTCGTTCATGGTGGTGCCCAGGTTGTTCACCACGGTGATGATCGCCAGGGCGATGCCCGCCGCAATCAGACCGTATTCGATCGCCGTTGCACCGGACTCATCCGACCAGAACTTCTGAATCATGCTCTTCAAGGTTAGCCTCCGTTTCAACTAAAAGATGCGATGACTTAATTTGACACTCGGAAATGTACGGGACACAGCCTTCGCCCGAGTTAACCGGGGAACCGCAAGTTATGCGGTAAATCGGGAACAAAAGTTCCCAAAATTAAACTCAATGGAACCCTGATGCAGCCTTCTCCGACCCATCGCGCCAGCTTTTCCATAAGCAGCGAGGCCGACGCCAGGCGTGTCGTCGACGTGCTCACCGAGGTGTTTTTCGAGAGCGATGCGGCGGTCGCCGCCTTCGAGGGGCCGGACGGGCAATGGGACGTCACGCTTCATTTCGCCGAGGCGCCCGACCAGGCGCTCCTGCGAGAACTCGTTGTAAATTCGGCAGGAAATGCGGTCGCCGACACCCTTATCTTTGACACGATGGAAGCCAAGGACTGGGTCAAGGCCAGCCTGGAAGACCTCGTCCCAGTGCCGGCCGGGCGCTTCGTCGTGCACGGCAGCCACGACCGCGACCGCGTGGCGCCGAACAAGCTCGGGATTGAGATCGAGGCGGCACTCGCCTTCGGCACCGGCCACCATGGCACCACCCGCGGCTGTTTACTGCTGCTTGACCATGTCCTGAAGAGTTCCCGTCCGCGGAACCTCCTCGACCTCGGCACCGGCACGGGCGTGCTGGCCATCGCCGCGGCGAAAGCGCTGCACCGCCACGTGCTCGCCTCCGACATCGACCCGCCATCGGTACGGGTGGCGAGCGAAAACGCCCGGCTGAACGAAGTGGGCAATCATGTGCGGGTGATCCGCGCCACCGGCTTCGCCGCGCCGGATTTTGGAAAGGCCGGCCCATTCGACCTGGTGCTGGCCAACATCCTTGCCAACCCGCTCAGGCAATTGGCGGGCCCGATGGCGCGGCATCTTGCGCCCGGCGGACGCGTCATCCTCTCCGGCCTGCTGACGCACCAGGCGCCCGCCGTGATCGCCGCCTACCGCGCGCGCGGCCTCGTGCCGTTGAAGCATCTGCGGATCGAGGGATGGAGCAGCCTGTTGCTGCGGAAGATAGGATAACCACGTCTCCACGCCCGGGATCGTCGGGAGACCTGGGCCCCCTCACCCGGACCGCATCTTTACGATGCGATCCGACCTCTCGCCGCAAGCGGGGCGAGGTGAGCAAACACCGCCGCTACTCTGCCGGCTTCTCGTCCTGGCGCACGGCGTGCTCGTCTTGCAACGTCCGCCTTGCGCGGCGCACGGCGATGCGGTCGATCACCTGACTGATGACGCTGCGCGGCTTCTTCGGTACCGCCGCGGTCGGCGCTCGGCGCACCGGCGGCGAAATCTTCTCGAACGTGAATGCTGGCATCGTGTGTCCCCTCGTCGTTGAGATGAACCACCTGCTCGAATTTCCCTGTTATCCGGACAAAGCGCGACTGCCGCATCCTTACTCCACTCGACTCGAGTGGAACCATTTCAAGCACGGTCCATGCCAGATGCGACGTAAATGCGCCCAGATTGCGGACTCGTCCCCATGATCCTAAAGTGATCCACCATGTTCGAAGCACACTTTCAGACATTCGAGGAGCCGGAGGCCGGCGTCGCATTGACCGCACGGCTGGCCGCCCTTCGCGAAGAACTCGCCCGTCGCAAGCTAACCGGCTTCGTCGTTCCGCGCGCCGATCAGCAGCAGAACGAATATGTGCCGCCGTCGGAAGAGCGGCTGGCCTGGCTGACCGGGTTCACGGGCTCGGCAGGATTCGCGGTTGTTCTGACCCAGGAAGCCGCATTGTTCGTCGACGGCCGCTACACGCTTCAGGCCGCCAAGCAGGTCGACGCAAAGGCCTGGGCCGTGGAATCGCTGATCGACCCGCCACCCGAGAGCTGGGTCTCGACGCATCTGAAAGCCGGCGACCGCCTTGGATTTGATCCGTGGCTGCACACTTTTGCGGCAGCCGAACGCCTGTCGGCCGCGTGCGCCAGGGCTGGCGCCGAGCTGGTTGCCGTCGACAGCAATCCAATCGACGCGATCTGGCAGGATCGTCCGCAGCCGCCGCTCGCCCCCGTCGTCGTGCACGGACTACAAAATGCCGGCGTCACTGAAGCCGAGAAGCTGACGCAGATCAGAGGCGAGATCGCCAAGCTCGGCGTCGACGCGCTGGTTTTGTCCGACAGCCACGCGGTCGCCTGGACCTTCAACATCCGCGGCGCCGACGTCGCCCATACCCCGCTGCCGCTGTCCTACGCGCTGGTGCCGAAAGACGGACGCCCCACCATCTTCATCGACCATCGCAAGCTCTCCAACCTCACGCGCGACCATCTCGAGCAGGCCGCCGACGTGCGCGAGCCCGACGCGATGGCGCCGACGCTGATGGCGCTGGCCAAGAGCGGCGGATCGATCGCGCTCGACAGCGCCACCGCGGCCGACGCACTCAGCCGGCTGATCGCGGGCGCCGGCGGCAAGCCCGTGCGCGGCAGCGATCCGATTGCCCTGCTCAAGGCGGTCAAGAACCCGACCGAGATCAAGGGTACCAAGACGGCCCATGTGCGCGACGCCGTTGCATTGGCGCGCTTCCTCGCATGGATCGATCGCGAGGCCCCAAGCGGCAAGCTCACCGAGATCGACGCGGTCGAGGCGCTGGAAACGTTTCGCCGCGACACCGGCGCGCTGAAGGACGTGTCGTTTCCGACCATCTCCGGCACCGGCCCGAACGGCGCCATCGTGCACTACCGCGTCACGCGCAAGAGCAACCGGCGGATCGCGGCCGGCGACCTGCTGCTGATCGATTCCGGTGCGCAGTACGAAGACGGCACCACCGACGTCACGCGCACCATGGCCGTGGGCGAGCCGACGGACGAGATGCGCGACCGCTTCACCCGCGTGCTGCGCGGCCATATTGCGATCGCCCGCGCGATCTTCCCGGACGGCACCACGGGCGCGCAGCTCGATACGCTGGCACGGCAATATCTCTGGGCCGCTGGCGTCGATTTCGAGCACGGCACCGGTCATGGCGTCGGCAGCTATCTCTCGGTGCACGAAGGCCCGGCGCGGATCTCGAAGCTCGGGATCACGCCGCTGAAACGCGGCATGATCCTCTCCAACGAGCCCGGCTACTACAAGACCGACGGCTTCGGCATCCGCATCGAAAATCTCGAGCTGGTCGTCGCCGCCGACATCGAGGGCGCGGAGAAATCGATGAACGCGTTCGAGACGCTGACCCTGGCACCGATCGACCGCCGGCTGATCGATGTCGCGATGCTGAGCAGGGATGAGCTCGTCTGGCTCAATGCGTATCATGCGCGCGTAAGGGCCGAAGTCGGGCCGGCGCTCGATGAGGCGACCAAGGCATGGCTCGGTCAAGCGACGGCCGAGCTCGAGGGTTAAGGTCCCTGCCTCGGAGCGCGCATAGCACTACGCGATTTGCGCAAGGCTTCTCCGACACGACTGTCATCCTCCGCGAAAGCGGGGCATCCAGCATTGTCGCGCCGTCAGCATAACCGTCCCGAAATCCGTATAGCCGCATTCCGAAACGCCGATATCGGTCTTGCGCGAGCAGGCTACAGTCGGATTTGAATTCAACGATACGGACAAATATGCACGGCATCATCAGCAAGCCGCCGAAAGCGGCAACCAACCTTGCGACCTCGCGCGTGGTGTTGCTGCTGCTCGTCGTCATGACCGGGATCGCGCCGATTTCGCTCTACATCCTGGTTCCGGCTCTGCCCGTGCTGGCGACGAACTTCGGCAGCGACATCTCGATCGCGCAGATGACGGTGTCGCTCTACATGGTCGGCATCGCGCTGTCGCAACTCGTCATGGGACCGTTGTCGGACAAGTTCGGCCGGCGCCCTGTGCTGCTCGGCGGCCTTGCGCTGATGGTCGCGGCGAGCATCGCCTGCATCTTCGCCGAAACCCTGCCGCAACTGATCGCAGCGCGTTTCTTCCAGGCGCTCGGCGGCGCCTCCGGCATGGTGGTGAGCCGCGCCATCATCCGCGACATCTACGAGCGCGACCGCGTCGCCTCCATGATCAGCCTCGTGGTCGCAGCGCTCATGATCGGCCAGATGGTCTCGCCGCTCACCGGCGGCCTGATCGAGACAGCGTTCGGCTGGCGCGCGATCTTCTACGCCATCACCGCCGCCGCGATCATTGTCGCCGTCGGCATTGCGCTGGCGCTGCCCGAAACGCGGCGCAGCCGCGCCGCCGGCAGCGGCTTCCGTGGCGACATCGGCATCCTGATTCGCAACCGCGCCTTCGTCGGCTATGTGATGTGCCAGGTGCTGGCCTCGCAGATCATCTTCACGTTCGCCGGCGGCGGCCCCTACATCGTCGTGACGCAGATGGGCCGGACCAGCGCCGAATACGGCGCCTGGTTTGCGACCTCGGGCTTTGCGTTTCTGGTCGGCAATCTGCTCTGCGTGCGCTTTGCGCCGCGGCACTCGCTGGCAAAGCTGATCTGGTTCGGGCTCGCGCTCCAGCTCGCCGGCAGTCTGTTGAACCTGCTGTGGAGTTTTACCGGCTGGAACGAAGCGCCCGCCTGGCTCTTCGGCACGCAGATGATCGTGATGGTCGGCAATGCCTTCGTGATGGCGAATTCCGCGGCCGGCGCGATCAGCATCCGCCCCGAAGCCGCCGGCACCGCATCGGGCGCCATGGGCTTTCTGCAACAGGGGATCGGCGCGCTGATGTCGCAATTCGGCGCCTATCTCGGCGGACACTCCGCAACGACGCTGCCGCTCACCGCCGCGGTGCTGGCGATCTCGCTGCTCTGTGCCTGCATGATGTTCTTCGTCGTTCCCCGACGCGAGGTGACGGTGAGCGAGACGCTGATCAAGCAGGCGGAAGAGGAAGAGAGCGGGATGATGTGAGGGGTGGCTATGCGCGTGCCCAAATCTCGCTGTCATGCCCCGGCTTGACCGGGGGCATCCAGCACGCCGCGGCGCGCGTAACAACTGCGAAATCTCGAACACGGGTCTCTGGAGTACTGGATCGTCCGGTCAAGCCGGACGATGACGGCGGAGTGTTTGACGCAATGCGCGACCCCTCACTCCCCGATCAGCTTCAGCCACTCGTCCTCGGTCAGCACCTTGACGCCGTGCTTGTTGGCTTCGGCAAGCTTCGAACCCGCGCCGGGGCCGGCGACGACGAGATCGGTCTTCTTCGACACCGAACCGGACACCTTTGCTCCTAAACGCTCTGCCGTCGCCTTGGCCTCGTCGCGCGTCATCTTCTCCAGCGATCCCGTGAACACGACAGTCTTGCCGGCGACGGCCGAGTTGCTCTTCGGCTTCTCGGCGTCGACGATCTCGACCTCGCTGGTCAGCCGCTCGACGATGCCGCGATTGTGGCTCTCCCCGAAATAATCGGCGATGCTCTTGATCACGGTATCGCCGATCTGGTCGAGCGCGTCCATGTCCGCCATGGCCTCCTCGTCGCCCTTGGCGACTTTGAGGCAGGCGTCGTGGAAGGCATCCCAGGAGCCGTAGCCGCGGGCGAGCGCGAGCGCAGTGGTTTCGCCGACATGGCGCATGCCGAGCGCATAGATGAAGCGCTCGAGCGCGATATTGCGACGGCTCTCGATGGCAGCGAACAGATTGCGCACCGAGGTCGCGCCATAGCCCTCGACCTCCTCGAGCTTGAGCTTGGAGTTGCGCTTCTCCAGCGTGAAGATGTCGGCGGGGTCCTTGACCCATCCCTCGTCGAAGAAATACTGCAGCTGCTTCTCGCCGAGACCGTCGATGTCGAAGGCGCGGCGTGACACGAACAGCTTGAGGTGCTCGATCTTCTGGTAGGGACAGGCGAACTCGCCGGTGCAGCGGGCGCGCGAGCCCTCCTCGCCCGCCGCCGTCTCCTCGCGCGTGACGTCGGTGTGGAGCGGGCATGGGCACTTCTTTGGAAAGTGGAATTCCCTGGCGCTCTTCGGCCGCTTGTCGAGTACGACGTCGACCACCTGCGGGATGACGTCGCCGGCGCGCTGGATCACGACGGTGTCGCCGATCCTGATATCGCGGCCCTCGCGCAGCACCTCGCCCTTGTTGCCGATGCCCTTGATGTAGTCCTCGTTGTGCAGCGTGACGTTCTGCACGATCACGCCGCCGACGCCGACCGGTTCGAGCTTGCCGACCGGCGTGAACGAGCCGGTGCGACCGACCTGGATCTCGATGTCGCGCAGCACCGTCATGGCGCGCTCGGCCGGGAATTTGTGCGCGATGCCCCAGCGCGGCGTGCGCGAGACGAATCCGAGTCGCTCCTGCCAGTCGATGCGATCAACCTTGTAGACGACGCCGTCGATGTCGTAGTCGAGCTCCGCGCGTTCTTCCTCGATGCTCTGGTGGAACGCGATCAACTCCTCGACGGAGTGGCACAGCTTGGTCAGCGGGTTGGTCTTGAAGCCGCAACGCTCGAACCAGCCGATCATGCCGCTCTGCGTCTCTTCCGGCATCGCGCTCATCTCGCCCCAGGCATAGGCGAAGAAGCCAAGCGGACGCGAAGCGGTGATGGTCGGGTCCTTCTGCCGCAGCGAGCCCGCCGCCGAATTGCGCGGGTTGGCGAAGATGGTATCGCCCGCCGCCTTCTGCCGCTCGTTGAGCGCCAAGAAGGCCTTCTTGGTCATATAGACCTCGCCGCGGACCTCGCAGACATCAGGGACGTTGCGTCCCTTCAGCTTCTGCGGCACGTCTTCGAGAGTGCGGATGTTTGCGGTGACGTCCTCGCCGACCGCACCGTCGCCGCGCGTCGCCGCGGTGACGAGTTCGCCGCCCTCATAGCGTAGCGACATCGAAAGGCCGTCGATCTTCGGCTCCGCGGAGAAATTGACCTCGTCGTCGCCGAGCTTCAGGAAGCGCACGATGCGGCCGACGAAGTCGCGCACGTCCTCTTCGGCAAAGGCGTTGTCGAGCGACAGCATCGGAACGGAATGCCGGACCTTCTTGAAGCGCCCGGACGGTGCCGCGCCGACCTTCTGCGAGGGCGAGTCCGCCGTGACGAATTCCGGAAAGCGCTTCTCGATGGCGTTGAAGCGCTGTCGCAGCGCGTCATATTCGGCGTCGGTGACGGTGGGCGCATCCTCCTGATAGTAGCGCTCGTTGTGCCCCTCGATCTCGAGCGCGAGCCGCATGTGTTCGACCTTGGCCTGCGCCTTGGTGAGGTCGGCGACGTCGCGCGGCGGTGTTGCTTTGGATTTTGCTGCTCTTGCCATCATGCTTAAGGTTCTAGCTCGTCGTTCCGGGATGGTCCGAAGGACCAGACCCGGAACCTCGAGATTCCGGGTTCGCACTTCGTGCGCCCCGGAATGACGGTTGGGGGGAGAGACCATGGCATACTGTGTCTATATCCTAGCAAGCCGGCGCGACGGAGCAATCTATGTCGGCATCACCAATAACCTTGTGCGCCGCGTCTACGAGCATCGAATCAAGGCCGTCCCAGGCTTCACGGCGAAATACAACATCACGCAGCTAGTTTGGTTCGAGGTCTACGACGATCCGATCTCAGCAATCTCACGCGAGAAAGAACTCAAGAAGTGGAAGCGGGCCTGGAAAATCCAGCTGATCGAGAAGGACAATCGAAACTGGGATGATCTGTACGAGTCGATCTGCAATTGAGAGAGCCATTCCGGGATGGTTCGAAGGACCAGACCCGGAATCTCTAGATTCCGGGTTCGATGCTTTGCATCGCCCCGGAATGACGGCGCAACCCTAAAGCTAACTCGCCGCCTTGAGCAGCCGTTCCGCGGCTGCCCTTGCCTCGGCCGTGATCTCGGCGCCGGCCAGCATGCGGGCGATTTCCTCGCGGCGGTGGTCGGCGGCTAGCGCGTTGACGCGGGTGGCGACGCGCTTGCCCTTGTCGAGGGCGTCCTTGGAGATGAGCAGATGCTGGTCGGCCCGGGCGGCGACCTGCGGGGCGTGGGTCACGGCCATCACCTGCACCTTGCCGGCAAGCCGCGCCAGGCGCCCGCCGATGGCGTCGGCGACCGCACCACCCACGCCGGTGTCGATCTCGTCGAACACCAGCGTCGGCGCCGAGCCGCGGTCGGACAGCACGACCTTCAACGCCAACAGGAAGCGCGACAGCTCGCCGCCGGAGGCGACCTTCATCATTGGTCCCGGCTTGGTGCCCGGATTGGTCTGCACCCAGAACTCGACGCGGTCGAAGCCTTGCGGCCCCGGAGCTGCCTCATCGGTCGCGACCTGGGTCATGAACTTGGCGCGTTCGAGCTTGAGCGGCGCGAGCTCGGCATTCACCGCCTTGTTGAGTTTCTCCGCCGATTTCTGCCGCGCCAGCGACAGCTTCTTGGCGGCGGCGGCATAGCGGCTATCTGCCTCGATCGCGGCCTGCTCCAGCTTCTTCAGCTGCGAGGCGCCGGCGTCGATCAGGACGACGTCGGCGGCATATCTGGCGGCCAGCGCGGCGAGCCCGTCAACCGGGGTCGAATATTTGCGCGAGGCGGCCCGCAGTGCGAACAGGCGCTCCTCGATGCGTTCCAGCTCTGAAGGATCGAAGTCGGTCGCGGCAAGCGCGGCCTGAAGATGCTGATCCGCCTCTTCCAGCGCGTTGATCGCGGCGTCGATCGCCTTCACGGCGGGCTCGACCAGCGCCGGTGAATTGACGCCACGGCGCTCCAGCCGGCGTACCGCGGCCGACAGCGTCGAGACCGGTGAATGATGGCCGCCGACCGCCTCCTGCGCCTCGCGCAGATCGGAGGCGATCTTCTCGCCCTGCATCATGGTGGTTCGGCGCTGGGCCAGCGATGTCTCCTCGCCGTCCTTGGGCGCGAGCTGCTTCAGCTCGCCGGAGGCATGGCGGAGATAATCGGCCTCGCGCGCGGCTCGCTCCATGCCGGCGCGATGCTCCTCCAGCGCGGTGTTGGCGGTGCGGCGCGCGTCCCACAATGTTTCGACCGCGGCGACGTCCTTCTCCAGGCCGGCGAAGGCATCAAGCAGGCGGCGGTGGGTGGCGGCATCGACCAGCGCGCGCTCGTCGTGCTGGCCGTGGATCTCGACCAGGGCGGCGCCGACCGCCTTCAGCGTCTGCACGCTGATCGACTGGTCGTTGATGAAGGCGCGGGTGCGGCCGTCGGCGAGCTGCACCCGGCGGAGAATCATCTCACCGGTGTCGTCCAGACCGTTCTCGGCGAGAATCTTGGTCGCGGGATGATTTTTGGGGACATCGAATACGGCAGTGACCTGCCCCTGCTCAGCGCCGTGGCGCACGAGGCCGGCATCGCCGCGGCCGCCGAGCGCCAGCGCAAAGGCATCGAGCAGGATGGATTTGCCCGCACCGGTCTCGCCGGTCAAAACCGCGAGCCCAGTGGCGAATTCGATATCGAGCCGTTCGATCAGGACGATGTCACGGATCGACAGACGCGCCAGCATGGAACCAGATTTCCTAGCCGAGACCCATCTTCTTGAAGGTCCGGCTGATCCAGGACCCCTGATTCTCGCTCGGTTCGAGACCGCCGGATTTTACAAGATTATAGGCGTCCTTGTACCAGCGACTGTCAGGAAAATTGTGCCCAAGCACAGCCGCCGCGGTCTGCGCCTCGCCGACGATGCCGATCGCCATATAGGCTTCGGTGAGCCGGAACAGCGCCTCCTCGACATGGCGGGTGGTCTGGTACTGCGTGACGACGGTCTTGTAGCGGTTGATCGCCGCCGTGTAGTCGCGCTTCTGCGCGTAGTAGCGGCCGACGTTCATTTCCTTGCCGGCGAGCTGGTCGCGCGCGCCCTCGATCTTGGCCTTGGCCGAGGTCGCATACTCCGAGCTCGGATATTTGCGTACCACCTCTTCCAGCGCGGCGATCGCCTTCTCGGTGCGGGTCTGGTCGCGGCTGATGTCCGGGATCTGGTCGTAATGGGAGGCCGCGACCAGATATTGCGCATAGGCCGCATCCGGGCTGCCGGGATGCAGCGTGACGTAGCGGGTGGCGGCGCCGATGCAGCCGTCATAATCGCCGCTCTGGTAGGACGCATAGGCCGACATCAGCAGCGATTTACGGGCCCATTCGGAATAAGGATGCTGGCGGTCGACCTCTTCGAACTTCTTGTTCGCCGCCTTCATGTCCTTTTTCTCGTTCATGAGGTACAGGCCCTCATTGTAGATCTTGTCGGCGGGCTCCTCGACGAAGGTGTCGTCCTTGGCGGTGAACTTGTCCCAGAGAGAACCGGTGCCGCAGCCGGCCAGCGGCAGCGCGAGCATGATGAAGGTAACGGCTTGAAGCGGCCCACGGGCTCGCGACGAGACCGAGAAATATCCGCGCGTCATACGCTGTGCCGACATGACTTTAAGCCCTGACGCCCTGTGATGCGGTGCCCGCCAGCCCATGAACCCCGTCACGGGCGCTAAACATAATCGTGGTGCCTGCCATGCGACCACGCTGATGTATCCGAAAAGCGATCTTTAACCAACCGGATAGGCAGGCATTCCGCCCGGATTAAGGCGAAGTTGCCGCAATGCTAGTCGATCATGGTTACCAGGAGTTTCCCGGGGTAAGCCGCGGCAGGATCCTGCGATGGCAAGGCCGTCAGGACACGTCCGGCCCGTAGGCCGCGGCGATCCGTCCGCCGACGATGCCGCGACCGACTTCGCCCTGGGGACGCGTGGTGCGGCGAGCCGCCTCGCCCTCGACCACCCGCCAGGCGGTACGGTCGGCGAGCAACGCGGTCAGGACGGCGTGGTTGAGCTTGTGGCCGCCACGCACCGAGCGGTAGGCGCCCAGCAGCGGCAGGCCGGCCAGCGAGAGATCGCCGATCACGTCCAGCACCTTGTGGCGGGCGCATTCATCGGCGTAGCGCAGGCCCTCGGTGTTGAGCAGCCGCTCCTCGTCGAACACGACGGTGTTGTCGAAGGAGGCGCCGAGGGCATAACCCGCGCTCCAGAGCCGCGCGACGTCGGACATCAGACCGAAGGTCCGGGCCCGGCCGACTTCGCGGCGGAAACGTTCCGGGTTGAGCTCGAAAGCGTAAGCCTGCTGGCCGATGACGGGATTGGTGAAGTCAATCTCGACCTCGACGGAGAAGCCGTTGGCGTAGGGCCTGATCTCGCCGAAGGAGTCGCCGATCTTGACCGAAATCGGCTTCAAAACCTGAATGAAGCGGCGCTGTGCCGGCTGGGTCACGATACCGGCCTGGTCGATCGCCGCAATGAAGGCCGCGGCGCTGCCGTCCATGATCGGCACTTCCGGGCCGTCGATCTCGATGGTGGCATTGTCGACACCCATGCCCCGCAGTGCAGCAAGCACGTGCTCGGCAGTAGAGACCAGCGGGCCGTTGCGATCGCCGAGGACGGTGGCGAAATCGGTCGCGATCACCTGGTCAGCGGTCGCCTGAACTTCGCGGTCACTTCCCTCGAGGCCCGTCCGGACAAAAACAAGGCCTGCGTCGACAGGCGCAGGCCCCAGCGTGAGGGTGACGGGAAGACCGGAATGAACGCCCACGCCTGCCACAGAGGCTTGCGCACGAAGCGTTGTTTGCCGGCTAAATTTCATCAGGAACCCGCCCCACTACGACCCACTGCGACTTATACTAGACCCACTTGGCCGGTCAGTGCCGACGCTGCGAATCCGTATCCCCAAGTCACGGCAAACCATAGTCACTGCCTCAAACAGCGCCAACTCACGCTTTTTTACCGATTGTTACCCCAAACCCGCCGTATTCGCGCCAAGGCTTAACCAAATTACGCCGAGGTTTGGGGCCGCCGTCGGCAGTTTTACTGAACACCCGAACACGTAATTAATGATTTAAAATCAGTTGTTTGTCTGCGCAATCCGGGCATGCACGGGACAAAAGGAAAGGTCCCGGCAAGCTTGTTGCCGGGACCTTTTTTGGTCCGCCTTATTGTAACAATCCTCAGGTCGCCTGACGTCGCAGGAAGGCCGGGATATCAAGATGGTCGTCGCCCTGTGGCGCCGGCGCAACAGGCGCGGGACGGCCATGCATGTCCAAGCCCTGCGGCGCGGGCCGACGGGCATACTCGGATACCGGCTCGCTCGACGCGATCTGCTGCGCCACGCTCTTCTGCTGGCGGCGCTCGGGCAGCGGCGGCATTGCGGGACCCGCGGTGCGGGCCGCGACCGGCGGCTCGCTTTCCTCGTCGCGACGACCGAGGCCGACATTGGCCAGGCGCTGGAGCAGCGACAGGCGGCTCTTCTGCGGCGCCTCTTCCTCGACCTCACCGCGAGCCTGGCGAAGCTCAGCCTGGGCCGGCATCGGCAGCTCGTCGATGCGGGGCATCCGCGGGGCGCGGACCGGGCGCTCGGCCTGCGGCGGGATGAAGGTCTCGGGCGTCATCGGCTCCTGCATCGCGACCGGGGCCTGCTCGGGCTCCGGAAACAGGGTCGGCTTCTGGGCGATCGGGCGCACAGTGACGTCGCCGTAGGTCTGCATCGGCGCCGGCGCCTGCGGAACCTCCGCAACGGCGGCGGCGATCGCGGCGAGTGCGGCGCGCTCGACGTTCGGACGGGGCGCCATCGGCGCGGCAGCGGCCGGAGCCTGTGCTGCGGCCGGGAGCTGCGCTTCCAGCTTCTGGGCGCGCTCGGCCATGCGCTGATTGTCGGCGCGGAGCCGCGCGGTCAGGTCGGCAAGACGGCTCTCGGCAGCCACGGCCGGCGCTGCGGGCGCCTGCGGGGCCGCGTTCGCGACGGGAGCGGAGGTCGCCTGGCTGTTGCGGGCGATCGCGGCCTGCTCGATGCCGGTGGCAACGACGGAGACGCGGATCAGGCCGTCGAGCGCTTCGTCGAAGGTCGCGCCGACGATGATGTTGGCGTCCTGGTCGACTTCCTCGCGGATGCGGGTCGCGGCTTCGTCGACCTCGAACAGAGTGAGGTCCTTGCCGCCAGTGATGGAGATGAGGAGGCCCTTAGCGCCCTTCATCGAGCTATCGTCGATCAGCGGGTTGGCGATCGCGGCTTCAGCGGCGGTCAGCGCGCGCTTGTCGCCGGAGGCCTCGCCGGTGCCCATCATCGCCTTGCCCATCTCCTTCATCACCGCTCTCACGTCGGCGAAGTCGAGATTGATCAGGCCTTCCTTGACCATCAGGTCCGTGATGCAGGCAACGCCGGAGTAGAGCACCTGGTCGGCCATCGCGAAGGCGTCGGCGAAGGTGGTCTTCTCGTTGGCGACCCGGAACAGGTTCTGGTTCGGGATGATCAGCAGGGTATCGACCACTTTATGCAGCTCGGCGATACCGGCTTCCGCCGTGCGCATGCGGCGGGCGCCTTCGAAGTGGAACGGCTTGGTCACGACGCCGACGGTGAGGATGCCCATGTCGCGCGCGATCCTGGCGATCACGGGAGCAGCACCCGTGCCGGTGCCGCCGCCCATGCCGGCGGTGACGAACACCATGTTGGCGCCGGAGAGATGGTCGCGCAGCTCGTCGATCACCTCTTCCGCCGCGGTGGCGCCGACGTTCGGCTGCGAACCTGCGCCGAGGCCCTGCGTGACCACCGTGCCCATCTGCACGATGCGCTGCGCCTTCGACATCGTCAGCGCCTGCGCATCGGTATTGGCGACCACGAAGTCGACGCCCTGAAGGCCCGCCGTGATCATGTTGTTGACGGCGTTGCCACCGGCGCCGCCGACGCCGAACACGGTGATCCGGGGCTTCAGTTCGTGAATATCAGGAACGTTGATGCTGATGGTCATGGTTGCTGCCTCTCGATCACGCGCGCGTGGGTTCGCCCCGGCCAATGGCCGCGGGAGTTGGTGAAAATCGATAATTGCGGAAAGGAGTCATCAGAAGCCCTCGCGTAGCCATCGTCCGACCTTTCCGAAATAACCGCCCGTCCCTGTCCTGACCTGCTGCCGCGTATGCCGCGGTTCGACATGTTCGAGGTGAACATATTGCGGGTAGACGAGGAGTCCGGCCGGCACCGCGAACGCGGCGTTCTTCGCCTCGTTCGGCAGCCGGCCAAAGCCGAGCGGACGTCCGACCCGCACGGGCCGGCCGAGAATCTGGGTACCGAGTTCGACGAGGCCGGTGAGCTGCGAGGCGCCGCCCGAAAGCACGACGCGGCCGTTGGGCTCTGCGGCGAAGGGCGAATCCTTCAGCTTGTCCCGAACCATTTCGAAGACTTCCTCGGCACGGTGCTTGACGATGTTGGCGATGGTGGCGCGGGAGACGATCTGCGGCAGATCCTGCTCGTCACCGGCTGTCGGCACAGACATCAGCTCACGCGAGTCCGATCCGCCGGTGATGACGGTCCCGTATAACGTCTTGATTCGCTCGGCATCGGCAATGGTCGCCGAGAGTCCGCGCGCCAGATCCATCGTGATGTGTTGCCCGCCGACCGCAAAACCGGCCGCGTGCACGAAACGGCCGCCTGAATAAACGGCAATCGTGGTGGTGCCCGCGCCCATCTCGACGACGGCGGCGCCCAGATCGGCCTCATCGTCGGTCAGCACCGACAAGCCGGCCACATAGGGGCTCGCGGCCATGGCTTCGACATTGATGTGGCAGCGCTCCACCGCCAGCATGAGGTTCCGCGCCACCGTGGCGTCGCAAGTCACGACGTTCATGTCGATGCCGAACTGATGGGCGACCATGCCGCGGGGGTCGCGGATGCCCTTGACGCCGTCGAGCGTGTAGCCGACCGGCAGCGCGTGCAGCACGGTGCGGCCTTCGCCGGTGGCGTGACGCATGCCGGTGGAGGTGACGCGGCTGACATCGGCCTGGGTCACGGCGCCACCACGGATGTCGGCGGCGGCTTCGACCAGTTGGCCGGACAGCCTGCCGCCGGAGACCGAGAGCAGCACGGATTCGACCCGCACCTTGGCCATCTTCTCGGCAAGCCCGACGGCCTGGCGCACCGCCTGCTCGCATTCACCGAGATCGATCACCGCGCCGGCCTTCATGCCCCGCGACTGGATCTGGCTGTAACCGATCAATTCCACCGCGTGGGTGCGGCCGCGCAGCGCATCGCTCGGCGGCGACGGCTTCAGCCGCGCGATCATGCAGGCGATCTTGCTGGTGCCGATGTCGAGGCAGGCGACGAGGCCGCCGCGCTTGTGCGGCATCGGGCGTGTCTTCGGCGTCTGGGTGCGATCAAGACCGGTCATGCGGAATCCCCGGCCTTCTTTTTCTTCTTGTCCTTGAACAGATCCTCGCGCGCCTTGGCGGCGTCCTCGGACAGCTGCACCACCAACCGATCGGCCAGGCGCATGTCGACGGCGACGATGTCGCGGGAGAACAGCCGGTCCTCCTTGTCGAGCCTGGACAGCATCGCAAGTGCGTTGCCGACGTCCTGCTCGGGCAGGCGGATGTCGAGGCCGTCCTTGAGTCTCAGATTCCAGCGCCGCTCGCCGACGAAGATCGCTGCCTTCGTCACCGCATTCACCTGCGGATAGCGCGCCAGCAGCGCGAGGAAATCACGGGCCTGGGTTTCGGCGCCCTTGCCGACCACGAGCGGCAACGACAGGAACCGGCGCGAGACGTAGGGCTCGAGCACGGCGCCGTCGTCGGCGATGACCGAGAGCCGGCCGGCCTCCTGCCACAGCGCGAACGCCTTGCGCTCGGTGAGCTCGATCATCAGCTGGCCCGGATAGAGCTTCAGCACGGTCGCATCCGCGATCCAGGGATTGGCCTTGAGCTTGTCGCGCACCGCTTCGGCGTCGAGGAACAGAAGCGAGGAGCGGCCGCTGACGCCGCCGATCGCCAGGATCTCGTCTTGGGTGAGCTGCTTGCGGCCGTTGATCACCACGGAGGTGATGCGGAACCCGGCGGAATTGGCCAACGCGTTGCGGGCGTCACTGACCGCGGTGATGAAATCCTGGAGATGGCCGCCCTTGACGATGCCGAAGCCGCAGCTTCCGATCAGCAGCAGCACGGTCATGGTGATCCCGACCCGGCGCGGCAGGTAGCGCTCGATGAGTGCGACCACGCGCGGCGGCGGCTCGCGCTCGACGACGGCCTTTGCTCTGGTCCTGATCTTGGCCGCAGCGCGCTTCTCGTCACGCTTGTCCTGCAGCCACTCGCGCAGAAGCACGACCGCTCCGATCGCGGCCGCCTTCAGGTCGGCTTGGGGCCTCAGCGATCTGAAAAGCGACCGGGTGAGGCTTCCTGCTCCATCCATTGCACGAGCTCGTCAACAGTTTGCCCGCGACATCGCGCGGATCCTGGCGAACATGACGTCTTGGGCATGCCGGGTCGGGTGCTGGTCTTCAGCAGAAGAAAACCTCTCCCCTTCAAAGCGTTCGCTGGAGGTGACATCACCCGCGACAGCTCACGCGCCGGCAGCCAAAGCGCCATATGCGCCGCCAGCGTTAACCTTCGGACGTCCTGGTAAACAAAAGGTAAAGTTCGTTAACGTCCGGCGCATTTTGCCCCGCTATGTGAGGCATTTGTGCCGCGATGTCTGGCATTTTACCGGTTTTGGACGCCAAACCGGCCCGTTTCGCCTATTCGGCCGTTAACCAGTCCTAATTATTTCCGCACGCCCCGCTCGGCGAGCTCCACCAGGTCGCGCAGGAAGTCGACGAACTCGATCCCCTCTGCTTTCAGCGCCTTGGGGTAGAGTGAGGACTTGGTCAGCCCGGGCAGCGTGTTGGTCTCGAGATAGACCAGGCCCCTGTCCGAGACGATGAAGTCCGACCGGGAATAGCCGGTGCAGGACATCGCGCGGTGCGCCAGCATCGCCTGCTCCTTGAGCGCGGCGGTGATTTCGGGTGCGAAACGGCCGGGACAGATCTCTTGGGTCGACTTCAGAAGGTATTTCGCGGCGTAGTCGAAACTGCCCTCGCCCGGAATGATCTCGATCGGCGGCAGCGCGATGATCGACCCGTCGGTGCGCTCCAGCACGCCGCAGGTCGCCTCGATGCCGGCGATATAGGGTTCGATCACATATTCTTCTTGCCTGGCCGCATTGCGGACGGCGACGAGATCCTGTTTGGCGTTGACGAAGATCAGGCCATAGCTCGATCCGTCGCGCGCCGGCTTTGCGATGAGCCTCCCGTATTCGGCGAAGGCTTCGTCGATGTCGTCGAGCGCAACGCTCAGCGGCGGCGTCGCGCCGCCGAGGGCGGCGAAGTGCTTGGCCGCGATCTTGTCGAAGGCGAGATGCGAGGAGGCCGAGCCCGATCCGGTGAAGGGGACGCCGCGCGCCTCGCACATCACCTGCAATTCGCCGTTCTCCGCGCGTCCGCCATGCAGGCCGAGCACCAGCACGCGATCCTCAGCCTTGGCCTGGTCGAGTGCCTGCGGCAACGGAATGCCCGATGTACCGGGCTTGAACTCGTCCTCGAACGGACGGGCATGTTCGAGCAGCTGCTTCGACTGCACGACATGCACCTTGTCCTCGACGTCCCACCACCAGAGATCGGCCTCGGGAAGTGCCTGATGCAGCGCCTGGGCCGAGGCGACCGAGACGAGACGTTCGCGGTTGGAGCCGCCGAAGAGGATGGTGATGCGCATGGTCATAGTCTCTCTCGTTCCGTCATTCCGGGGCGCGACGCAGTCGCGAACCCGGAATCCATTCATCCACGAACTCCGCCGCCCGATGGATTCCGGGTTCTCGCTTCGCGAGCCCCGGAATGACGGTGATCATGAAACCCCGATCCGCTTGATCTCCCAGTGAAGCTCAATTCCGGAATTTGCCTTCACGCGTTCGCGCACCGTCTCGCCCAGCGTCTCGATGTCGTGCGCGGTGGCATCGCCCGTGTTGATCAGGAAATTGCAGTGCATCTCGGAAACCTGCGCGCCGCCGACACGCAGACCGCGGCAGCCTGCGGCGTCGACCAGCTTCCAGGCGGAATGGCCGGGCGGATTCTTGAAGGTCGAGCCGCCGGTCTTCTCGCGGATCGGCTGCGCGGTCTCGCGATGGGTCTGCACCTCCGCCATGCGCGCGCGGATTGCTTCCGTATCCCTGATCTCGCCGCGAAAGCGCGCGGAGGTGAAGATGGTGGAGGGATCGACGCCGCTATTGCGATAGACGAACTTCATGTCGGCGTTGGAGAACACGTGCTTGCTGCCGTCGCGCCCAACCCCTCGCGCCTCGATCAGCACGTCTTTGGTCTCGCCGCCATTGGCGCCCGCATTCATGCGCAGCGCGCCGCCGATCGTACCGGGAATACCGTAGTAGAATTCAAGCCCGCCGATATTGGCCGACGCGGCGACCTCCGCCACGCGCTTGTCGAGCGCGGCAGCACCTGCGGTGACGACATCGCCGCTCGCGCTCGCTTCGCCGAAGGCGCGGGGCGCCAGCCGGATCACGACGCCCGCAATGCCGCCGTCGCGCACGATCAGGTTGGAGCCGACGCCGACGACATGGACGGGGATGTCGCTGGCGAGACGCGCGAGGAAGTAAGCGAGATCGTCCTCGTCCGCCGGCGTGAACAGCACCTGCGCGGGCCCGCCGACGCGAAACCAAGTGAGCTCGGCGAGCGACTGGTTGGCGAGCAGCCGACCGCGGAGTTGCGGCATCGCAGCTTTGAGGTCGGGGGTGATGTCGGGGAAGGTCACCACCCTACCCCAGCGCCTTCAACTGATCCGGCAGCGCATACGCCCATTGCGTGATGTTGCCGGCGCCGAGGCACACGACGAGATCGCCGGATTTCGCCAGTCCCTTGACGATGCCCGCGAGCTCCGATGCGCCAGGCAGCGGGATCACCTCGCGATGCCCGTGCGCGCGCAGGCCTTCGACGAAATGGTCGCGGTCGATGCCGTCGATGGGCGCTTCGCCGGCGGCATAGACATCAGCGACCACAACCGCATCCGCATCGTTGAAACAGGTGCAGAATTCCTCGAACAGCGATTGCAGGCGGGTGAACCGATGCGGCTGCACCACGGCGATGACCTTGCCGTCGTAGGAATCGCGCGCCGCTTTGAGCACCGCCGCGATCTCCACGGGGTGATGGCCGTAATCGTCGATGACGCTGATACCGTTCCATTCACCGGTCTTGGTGAAGCGACGCTTGACCCCGCCGAAGCCGGCCAGCGCCTTGCGGATGGCTTCGTCCGAGACACCGAGCTCATGCGCGACCGCAATTGCCGCCGTCGCATTCGAGGCGTTGTGCCGGCCCGGCATCGGCAGCGCGAGGTCGGCGATCTCGTGCACGGCCCCGCTCTTGCGATCGCGGATCACGACCTTGAATTTCGAGCCGCCGCCGCCCGCGGTGAGATCGACCAGCCTCGCATCGGCCTGCGGATTCTCGCCGTAGGTGATGATGCGGCGGTCCTCGATCTTCCCGACGAGGCTCTGCACCACGGGATGATCGATGCACATCACGGCAAAGCCGTAGAACGGCAGGTTCTCTACGAAATGACGGAAGGCGTCCTGCACGGCCTCGAAGGTCTTGAAATGATCGAGATGTTCAGGATCCACGTTGGTGACGATCGCAACATCCGTCGGCAGCTTCAGGAAGGTACCGTCGCTTTCGTCGGCTTCGACCACCATCCAGTCGCCGGCCCCTAGCCGCGCATTGGAGCCGTAGGCGTTGATGATTCCGCCGTTGATGACGGTGGGATCGAGCTCGCCTGCGTCGAGCAGCGTTGCGACCATCGTGGTCGTCGTGGTCTTGCCATGGGTGCCGGCGATGGCGACGCAGCTCTTCAGCCGCATCAGTTCGGCGAGCATCTCGGCGCGGCGCACCACGGGAATGCGCCGCTCGCGCGCCGCCATCAGCTCCGGATTGTCGCGCTTGATCGCGGTGGAGACCACGACGACCTCGGCACCGTCGACATTCTCGGCCTTGTGGCCGACCGAGACTTTCGCGCCCTTCTTGCGCAGACGGTCGAGATTGTAATTGTCGGACGCATCCGAGCCCTGCACGGCATAGCCGAGATTGACCAGCACCTCGGCGATCCCGCTCATGCCGATCCCGCCGATCCCGACGAAGTGGATGGGTCCGATCTCGCGCGGCAGTCTCATGCTCTGTTCCCCGACCTCGCCGCCTTGCACAGGCGGTATCTGGCGAAGGTCACGGCCAAATCAGCCGCGTGCCTTGTTACTGGATGCCCCGCTTTAGAAGGCGAAGACAAGGGCTTTTTCGCGTCAGATTCCCGCGACCTTGACCACCAGATCGGCCAGCCGCTCGGCGGCATCGAGCCGCCCTGCCCCCTTCGCGGCTTCGGCCATGGCGGCGAGGCGCGCGGGCTCGGCGGCGAAAGCGGAGATCTCGGACGCCAGCCGGTCCGAGCTGAACTCGGTCTGCGGGATGCGAATCGCGCCGTCGACCTCGACCAGCACGCCGGCATTGGCGAACTGATCCTGGTCGATCGAGCCCGGCAGCGGCACCAGGATCGAGGGCCGGCCGATCGCGGCGAGCTCGGCGACCGTGCCGGCGCCGGAGCGCGACACGATCAGGTGGTTGGAAGCAAGCCGCGCCGGGAGATCGGTGAAGAACGGCGCGAGCTCCACCTTGATCTTGAGCTTGTCGTAGATCGCGCGGACGCGGCTCATGTCCTCGTCGCGCACCTGCTGGGTCAGGACGAGCCGGCTCCACAGCGCGGGCTCGAGGCGCTCGATCGCGCCCGGCACGATGTCGGCCATGATGCGCGCGCCCTGGCTGCCGCCGACCACGAGTAGCCGCAGCGGTCCGTTCACCTCGGGCGCGGTATATGGCACGGCGGCGGCTGCGAGAACCGCGGGCCGCATCGGCGTGCCGACCGTCGTGGTCTTGCCTGACAGCGCCGGATCGCGGTCGAGCACGCCGGGCAGGGACGTCGCGATGGCGCGCACGCGGCCCGACAGGAACCGGTTGGCACGGCCGAGCACCGCGTTGGCGTCGTGGATGATGCCGGGCACGCCGGCGAATTTCGCAGCGACCAGCGGCGGCAGCGTCGGATAACCGCCGAAGCCGACGACGGCGACCGGCTTCAATCGCTTGATCAGCGCGTAGGCCGCGAGCGTGCCGGCGGCGAGCGTGAGGCCGGCATAGGCGAGCTGAAACGGATTGCGGCCGCGGGCGGTCTCGCTTCTGACGACGTCGATCATGTCCTTGCTGAACAGCCCGCTATAGCGCAGCGCGCGCTCGTCGGTGACGAGGCGGACGCGATAGCCGCGCCGGATCAGCTCGACACCGAGCGCCTCGGCCGGAAACAGATGGCCGCCGGTACCGCCCGCGGCGAGAAGAATCAGAGGAGAATTGTCCATGGTAGAGGCGTTTTACAGCCTATCCTCCGTCATTGCGAGCGCAGCGAAGCAATCCAGACTGCCTCCGCGGAGGCAACCTGGATTGCTTCGTCGCAAGCGCTCCTCGCAATGACGACTTACGCGTAACTGCGCATCGCCTCGGCGTGGCCGCTCGCCTCGACCTCGGTGCGCGGGCGCAGCCGCGTCAGCGCCAGCATCATGCCGACACCATAGGCGAGCGAGATGATCGAGGAGCCACCATAGGAGATGAAGGGCAGCGTCATGCCCTTGGCGGGGATAAGCTGCAGGTTCACCGACATGTTGATCGCCGCCTGCACGCCGAACAGGATTGCAAGGCCCGAGGCGGCAAAGCGCGAGAACATGTCCTCATTGGCATAGGCGCGCGACAGCGTGCGGATGACGACGAAGGCGAACAGCGTCAGCATGGCGAGGCACAGGATGATGCCGAACTCCTCGGCGGCAACGGCGAACACGAAGTCGGTATGGCTGTCCGGCAGGCTGCGCTTGGCGATGCCCTCGCCCGGCCCGAGGCCGAACCAGCCGCCGTTGTAGAAGGCCTCCATGGCGGTATCGACCTGGAAGGTGTCGCCGGAGGCCGGGTTCATGAAGCGCTTGATGCGGCCCGCGACGTGCGGAACGAACAGATAAGCGCTGAACAGGCCGGCCGCGCCGAGACCCGCAAGGCCGAACACCCAGATCATGCGCATGCCCGCGATGAAGAACAGCGAGCCCCACACCATCAGGATCAGCATGGTCTGGCCGAAATCCGGCTCCATCACCAGCAGCGCGACCAGCATCAGGAGCAGCACCAGCGCGATCGAGGTCGCAGGCATCTCCGGCCGCTTGGTCGATTCCGCGAACAGCCAGGCGGCGATGACGACGAAGGAGGGTTTTGCAATTTCGGAGGCCTGGATGTTGATGCCGAGCAGCGTGATCCAGCGCCGCGAGCCCTTCACCTCCGGGCCGAAGGCAAGCGTGAGCACAATCAGCACGATGCTGGCCGCGAAGATGATCAGGGCCGAACGGCGGATCGCACGCGGCGACAGGAAGGAGACACCGAGCAGCACGATGCAGGACGGCAACAGGAACAGCACGTGGCGGCCGAAGAAATGGAAGGGATCGAGCCCGATGCGGGTCGCAACCGGCGGGCTCGCCGCCAGCGACAGGATCACCCCGGTCAGCATCAGCGCCAGGATGGCGCCCATCAGCGGCTTGTCGACGGTCCACCACCACTCGGAAAAGGGGGTGCGTTCTTCACGAGAGAGCATGGGCGGCCGCTTTCGGACAGAGGTCGCCCCATTGGTCGCCGAGGTTGGTTACCGGGGGGTTAAGGAAACGGGGATGTTTCGAGATGATCCCCGCTGCCGCGCTAAATACGGTGTCATGCCCCGGCTTGACCGGGGCATCCAGTACACCGCGGCCGCTCGGCTCAAGCACCGTCTCTGGAATACTGGGTCGCCCGGTCAAGCCGGGCGACGACAGCGGAGGTTGTGAAGATGCGTGCCCTCACACCACCGGCTTCACGCCCGGCAGCGCCTGCACCAGATCGCGGAACTTGGTGCCGCGGATTTCGAAATTACGATATTGGTCGAAGGAGGCGCAGGCGGGTGACAGCAGCACGACCGCATCTTGCAGGCCCGAGGCTTCCGCATCGCGCGCGGCGTGCTCGACCGCGACGTCCAGCGTCTGGCTGATCTCGTGCGGGACTGTGCCCAGCGTTCCCGAAAACTCCTGCGCGGCCTCGCCGATCAGATACGCTTTTCGGATGCGCGGGAAGTAGCCGGTGAGGCCAGTGATGCCGCCCGCCTTGGGCTTGCCGCCGGCGATCCAGAAAATATCCGAGAAGGATGACAGCGCATGCGCGGTGGCGTCCGCGTTGGTGCCCTTGGAATCGTTGACGAACAGCACGTTGCCGCGGCGGCCGACCTGTTCCATGCGGTGCGCAAGGCCCGGAAAGCTGCGCAGGCCGTTCTGCAGCACCTCTAAGCTGACGCCCATCGCGAGCGTCGCGGCGGCGGCGCAGGCGGCGTTCTGCGCGTTGTGCTGGCCGCGCAGCGAGCCGATGCCGCCGAGCGCGGCGATCTCGCTGCGGGCGCCGCCCGCCGTGCGCACGATGGTGCCGTGCTCGACATGGATGCCTGAAGCCAGCGGATTCTTGACCGAGATGCGCACCACGTTCTTGCCGGCGCGGTCGAGCCGGTCGGCGATGTCGCGGCAAAAGCCGTCATCGACGCCGACGACCGCAGTGCCGCCACCTTGCACGCCGGCGACGAGGCGCTCCTTCACCGCGGCGTAATGCGCGATGGTGCCGTGACGGTCGATATGGTCCTCGCTGACATTGAGCAGGATGCCGACGGAGGGATCGAGCGAAGGCGTCAGGTCGATCTGGTAGGACGACATCTCGATGACGTGGACGCGGCCCATGCGCGGCGGCTCCAGCGACAGGATCGCGGTGCCGATATTGCCGCCCATCTGGGTGTCGTAACCGGCAACTTTCGTCAAATGCGCGATCAGCGCCGTCGTCGTCGACTTGCCGTTGGTGCCGGTGATGGCGACGAACGGCGCATCCGGCGCATGCCGCCGCCGCTCGCGGCAGAACAGCTCGATGTCGCCGATGACCTCGACACCTGCCTCGCGCGCCTTCAGCACGCTCCAGTGCGGCACGGGATGGGTCAGCGGCACGCCCGGCGCGAGCACGAGGGCCGCGAAATTGGCCCAGGAGACATTGCGCAGATCCGCAGTGATGAAACCGGCCTGCGCCGCCTTGGCGACGTTCTCGGCATTGTCGTCGGCCGCGATCACCTCGGCGCCGCCGGCTTTGAGCGCGTGGCAGGAGGCGAGCCCCGAACCGCCGAGGCCGAACACCGCGACGGTTCTGCCGGCAAAGGACGTGACGGGGATCATCGAGCGATCACCGCAGCTTCAGTGTCGACAGGCCGGCGAGCGCCAGCATCACCGAGATGATCCAGAAGCGGATCACGATCTGCGGCTCGGTCCAGCCGAGCTGCTCGAAATGGTGATGGATCGGCGCCATCCGGAAGATGCGCTTGCCCGTGAGCTTGAACGACACCACCTGGACGATGACGGAGACCGCCTCCAGCACGAACAGGCCGCCGATTACCGCGAGCACGATCTCGTGCTTCACCGCGACCGCAATGGCGCCCAGCATGCCGCCGAGGGCGAGCGAGCCGGTGTCGCCCATGAAGATCGAGGCCGGCGGCGCGTTGAACCAGAGGAAGCCGAGGCCGGCGCCCAATAGCGCGCCGCAGAGCACCGCGAGCTCGCCGGTGCCGGCGACATATTTGATCTGGAGATAATCGGCGAACACCGCGTTGCCGGCGAGATAGGCGATCATCGCAAAGCTCGCGGTTGCGATCATCACGGGAACGATGGCAAGGCCGTCGAGACCGTCGGTGAGGTTCACCGCATTGCCGGCACCGACGATGACGAAGGCGCCGAACACGACGAAGAACCAGCCGAAATGCAGCACGGTGTCCTTCAAGAACGGAATCGTCAGCGCGGTCGAGGCGGGATCGCGGTTCAGCCGCACCAGCGCGTAGCAGGCCACCAGCGCGATCGCCGCCTCGATCAGCAGGCGAAGCTTGCTGCCGAACCCGGTCGTGGTCTGCTTGGTCACCTTGAGGTAATCGTCATAGAAGCCGACGAAGCCGAAGCCGAGCGTCACCGCCAGCACGATCCAGACATAGGGGTTGAGTGGATTGGCCCACAGCACGGTGCCGACGGTGAGGCCGGACAGGATCATCAGCCCGCCCATGGTGGGCGTGCCCTTCTTGGCGAGATGCGATTGCGGACCGTCGGTCCGGATCGGCTGGCCTTTGCCCTGGCGGATGCGCAGATGATCGATGATCCAGGGCCCAAACAGGAACACGAACAGCGCGCCGGTGACGACGGCGCCGCCGGTGCGGAAGGTGATGTAGCGGAAGACGTTCAGGAAGGTGCGAACGGCACCGAAGCCCGGAAAAGTGTTGGAGAGCTCGATCAGCCAGTAAAACATTCAGTCGGTCCTATGGCGCCTATGCACGCGGTTTTGGCCTTGATCTTGGCAGCGATCTTGGCCTCAACGCGTCTCACGCGCATTCGCTGGTCTTCATCACGGGTCGGGCGACCTCTGGGGAAACCGGACGGCCTCGCGCCGCAAAGGGTTGAGATTCGGAAACAGCGCCTTCCAAGCAGTTTACGCCTTTGCCTGCAAGGCGGCCACCAGGCCGGGCACAAACTTGTTGACCCAGAACATCTTCTTGCTGCCCTTGACAACCACGACATCGCCCGCCTTCAGCAGATTTGCGACCTCGCCCGGCTTCAGCGTGGCGGGATCGTCGTGCCAGCCGAGGCCCTTGCCTGATGGCAGCACCTCGTAGAGGTGACGCATCAGGGGGCCGACGCAGTAGACGGCGTCAATACCGTCGAGATGCTTGGCGAGGGCGGTGTGATAATCGGGCGCATCTTCGCCCAGCTCCAGCATGTCGCCGAGCACCGCAACGCGGCGGCCGCCGGTCACGTTGCGCGCCTGCAGGCTTTGCAGCGCGGCAGTAACGCTGGCCGGATTGCCGTTGAAACTGTCGTCGATCACGGTGATACCGCCGACCGCCTGCTCGACGCCTCGGCCGGTCATGATGCCGACCCGGTCGAGCTTGATCGCGAGCGTCGCCGCATCGAGATTGGCCGCACGGGCCGCGGCGAGCGCGGCCAGCGCATTCTGCACGCGATGCGGCGCGCCCGGCGTCAGGCTGAAGGCGATCTCCTTCTTGCCAATCATGGCCACGACCTGCCAGCTCTCGCCATGCGGCGCATGCGCGACCTCATGCACCTCGGCATGCTCGCCGAAGCGCACCACCTTGCCCTTCCATTCCGATGCCTTGAGCCCCGCGGGCAGCACCAGCACCCCGTCCTCGGGCAGGCCAAGCGCGATCGACACCTTCTCGCGCCTGATCGCGTCGAGCGAGCCGAGCTTTTCCAGATGCACCGGCTGGACGTTGACGACCAGCGCCACCGTCGGCCGCGTCAGCTCGCTGAGCCGCGCGATCTCGCCCTTCTGGTTCATGCCCATCTCGACGACCCAGAGGCTGGCGTCGGGCCTGGCGTTGCACAGCGTCAGCGGCACACCCCAGAAATTGTTGAAGCTCGACGGGCTCGCATAGGCGTTCGGATAGGCCGCCAGAAATTCCTTGGTGCTGGTCTTGCCGGCGCTGCCGGTGAGCCCGATCACCGGCCCCTTGAAACGTGCGCGTGCGGCGCGCGCGAGGCTCCAGAGGCCGTCGATCAGCGTGTCCTTCACCACGATCTGGGGAATGCGGCTGCCCGCGATCTCGTGCGGTACGATCATCGCGACCGCGCCGGAAGCTTCCGCCTTGTCCGCGAACTCCCAGCCGTCGCGCGCGCTGGCAAAGGCCGAGACGAAGCCGCCGCTCGGCGTGCCGCTCAGCGCGACGAACAGGCTGCCCGGTTTCACCAGGCGGCTGTCCTGGGTGACGAAGTCGATCGGCGTGTTCGGGAACGATCCGGCAACGCCCAGCGCACGCGCCACCTCGGCAACCGTCCATATCGGCGCGCTCATGCAACCCTCGACGCTAATGCGGCGGCGACCGCCTCGTGATCACTGAAGGGCAGCACTTGGCCGCCGACGATCTGCCCGGTCTCATGTCCCTTGCCGGCGATGAGCAGTGCATCGCCCTCCTGCAAGTTCTCGATCGCCGCGCGGATCGCGACGGCACGGTCGCCGATTTCGCGGGCGCCCTTCGCCGTGGCGAGGATCGCCGCACGGATCGCTTCCGGTTTCTCGCTGCGCGGATTGTCGTCCGTGACGATGACGTCGTCGGCGTTCTCCGCCGCGATCTCGCCCATGATCGGCCGCTTGCCGGCATCGCGATCGCCGCCGGCGCCGAACACGACGACCAGCCGACGCTTGGCATAGGGACGCAGCGCCTGCAGCGCCTTCGCCAGCGCGTCGGGCTTGTGCGCGTAGTCGACGAAGATCGGCGCGCCATTGCGCTCGCCGACGCGTTCGAGCCGGCCTTTGGCGCCCTCGAGGTGCTCCAGGCTCGCGAACACATCGGCCGCATCGCTGCCGGTGCCGATCGCAAGCCCCGCGGACACCAGCGCGTTCTCGATCTGGAATTCGCCGACCAGCGGCAGCCGGATCGCATAGCCCTTGCCACGATGTGCGACCGTAAGCCTTTGCGAGAAACCTTCGACCACAGCTTCGGTGAGACGGATGCCCTCGCCTGCCCCGTCGCCGTTGCGACCGACCGCCATCACGCGCAGGCCTCGCGCGTTCGCTGCGTCGATGACTTCCGCCGAGCAGTCATGATCGGCCGAGATCACCGCCGCGCCGTCAGGGGCGACCAGTTCGCGGAACAGCCTGAGCTTCGCGGCAAGATAATGCGCGACTGTCGGATGATAATCCATGTGGTCGCGGGAGAGATTGGTGAAGCCGGCGGCAGAAACGCGCACACCGTCGAGCCGGTACTGGTCGAGCCCGTGCGAGGACGCTTCGAAGGCGAGATGCGTGATGCCCTCGCGCGCGATCTCGTCGATCTGCCGGTGCAGCGCGATCGGATCCGGCGTGGTCAGCGAGCCATAAACCGTGCGCCTGGACGAGACGAGGCCGATGGTGCCGATGCTGGCGGAGACGTGTCCCAGCCGCTCCCAGATCTGGCGGGTGAAGGCTGCGACCGAGGTCTTGCCGCTGGTGCCGGTCACGGCGGCGATGGTGGCGGGCTGGGCGGGAAAAAATCTGGCCGCGGCCCGCGCCAGCGCGCGGCGCGGATTGGCCACCGTGACGAACGGCACTTTGCTGCCGTCGGGCGCATGGTCACCGACGACGGTCACCGCGCCTGCGGCGATCGCAGCATCGATGAATCGCGCGCCGTCGGTCTTGCTGCCCGCGAGCGCGAAGAAGAGGTCGCCCGGCTTGACCACGCGGCTGTCGAGCGCAAGGCCGCTCACATCGAGCGCCGCGACAGCAGGCTCGATCGCGGCGTCATTGCCTAGCAGGTCGGAGAGCTTCATGGTCTTCCAGTCGACATGCCCTGCCGTAGGCCGACCCGGGGAAAACCCGACTCAGCAGCGGCGATGGCCCGCCCCCCCGTTGATTACTGGGTTGTCCTGGATGCTGCAAGAATAAGGCGTTCCGCAGGCGGCAGGTCGAACCGCGGTTCGATGCCCAGCAACGGCGCGATCCGCTCGATCACCTTGCCGCCGGTCGGCACCGTGTTCCAGCCCGAGGTGATGAAACCATGCGTTTCGGGCAGCGCCTGCGGCTCATCCAGCATGATCAGGACGTGATATTTGGGATCGTCGCAGGGCAGGATGGCGGTGAAGGAGTTGAGCACGCGCTTCTTGGCGTAGCGCCCGTTGACGACCTTCTCGGACGTGCCGGTCTTGCCGCCGACGTAATATCCTTTGACATCTGCTTTTCTCGCCGAACCAACTTCGGCATTGAGCCGCATCAGGAACCGCATCTTGTCGCTGGTCTCCGGCTTGATGACGCGCTTGGCCAGCTCCGCAGCTTCCGCTTCGCTGCGCTTCATGAAGGTCGGCGGAATCAGATAGCCGCCGTTCACCAGCGCGTTGATTCCCATCACCGCCTGCAGTGGTGCCACCGAAAGACCTTGGCCGAACGCGGCGGTGACCGTGTTCAGCTCGCTCCAGCGCCGCGGCAGCAGCGGCGCCGCGCTCTCCGGCAATTCCGTGCGCAGGCGCGTCATCTGGCCCATCTTGGAGAGAAACGCCTTGTGCGCCTCGACCCCCTGGTTGAGCGCGATCCGTGCCGCGCCGATGTTGGACGAGTAGGTGAACACTTCCTTGGTGTTGATGAAGCGCCCGAGCGGATGGCTGTCGTGGATGGTGAACTTGCCATAGTGCAGGTTCCCGCGTGCATCCCACATCGAGTTCAGATTGATCTTGCCGGAATCGAGCCCCATCGCCAGCGTAAACGCCTTGAACGTCGAGCCCATCTCGTAGACACCGGTGGTCAAGCGGTTGATGCGATCCGGGTCGTGCGCTTCCTTCGGATTGTTGGGATCGAAGTCGGGCAGCGAGACCATCGCCACGATCTCGCCGGTCTTGACGTTGGAGACGAGACCGGAGGCAGCCTTGGCGTGGAATTTGTCCTTCGCCTTCAACAGTTCGTCCCGCAGCGCGTGCTCGACGCGCAGATCGACCGCGAGCTCGATCGGCTTTTGCAGCCGGTCGGTCGCAAAGCCGGCGCGATGGAGATCGGCGAGGCCCTGGTTGTCGAGCCACTTCTCCAGACCGGCAATGCCCTGGTTGTCGATGTTGACGAGACCGATGAGGTGGGCGACCTCGTTGCCGGTCGGATAGACGCGCTTGTTCTCGCGCAGGAAGCCGATGCCGGGAATACCGAGCTTGTGGACGGCCTGCTGCTGCGCCGGCGTGACCTCGCGCTTGAGCCAGACGAAGCCCTTGCGCGTCTTCAGGCGCTCGCGCACCTCGGCCTCGTCGAGGTCGGGAATGGTCGCTGTCAGGAGCTCGATCGCCTCGTCCTTGTCGATGATGCGGCGCGGCTCGCCGAACAGGCTCGACGCCTTGACGTCGGTCGCAAGGATCGCGCCGTTGCGGTCGACGATATCGGGTCGCGCGGTCGCGACCACCTCCTGCGCCGCGGCGCGGCGCGCGCCGTGGGCATCGGCGCCGATCGCAAACATCACGAGCCGGCCTCCGATCACGGCATAGACCGAAGCGAAGGCGAGCATCGCGAGGCCGACGCGTGCACGCGCCTTCGCGGCGCGATCGACATTCCGCCCGTAGAGCAGGCTGCGGATCAGCCGCTGGCGCCAGGGTTCTGTGGCAATGACCGGGGGCGCAGCGCTCATTGCTTGTCCTCGGGCTGAGGCACGGAGCCCGTCACATTGTCGGGATCGCTCGCGGCTTCGATGGTGTTGAGCATGGCTCCGATCGGATCGGGCTCGCCCGGCCTGAACATCCGCGGCGGACGCTCCGGCAGATTCTTCAGCGAATCATACTGCGTGCCGTTGACCGGCTTGAGCTGCAGATGCCGGTCGGACAGGCCCTGCAGCCGGTGTGGCGCATCGAGCTTGGCCCATTCGGAACGCAGCGACGCGATCGCGTCGCGCTGCTCGCGGATCTCCGCATGCAGCCGCAGCACCTTCTCGACGCGCGCCGTGGAGTCCATCTTGATCCGGTAAACATAGGCCGCGGCGAAGATCAGCGCGCCTATGACGAGGAGGTGGATGATGCGCATGCTCTAGCCGCCCCTCATCACGTCGGAGAGCCTGGGCCAGGACGATGTCTCGCGATCGTCATGCGCCGGCGCGGAGGTGCGCTCGGCTGCGCGCAATTTTGCGGAGCGCGCGCGCGGGTTATGCGCGACTTCGTCCTCACCGGCGACGACGGGCCGCCGGGTCAGCAGCTGGAAGCTCGGCGGAACTTGCGCCACCTCCGGCAGATGCCGCGAACCGCCTCCGGTCTTCGAACGCTCGGAGAGGAAGTTCTTGACGATGCGGTCTTCCAGCGAATGGAACGAGACAACGACGAGGCGGCCTCCCGGCTTGAGCACGCGCTCGGCTGCAGCAAGCGCGGTCTGGAGTTCTTCGAGCTCTTCGTTGACGAAGATGCGCAGCGCCTGAAACGTCCGCGTCGCCGGATGAATATCTCCGGGCTTCGAGCGTATGACCCTGCCGATGAGATCGGCGAGCGCACGCGTTGTCGTGAACGGGGTCTCCTGGCGGTCCGCGACGATGGCGCGGGCGACGCGGCGCGAATGCCGCTCTTCACCGAACAGATAGATGATGTCGGCGAGATCGCCTTCCGAGGCACGGGCCACCACGTCGGCCGCAGTCGGCCCGGCCTGCCCCATCCGCATGTCGAGCGGACCGTCGAGGCGGAAAGAGAAGCCGCGGGCTGCCTGGTCGAGCTGCATCGAGGACACGCCGACATCCATCACGACGCCGTCGACGCCATCGGTGCCCTGCGCCGCGCAGACCTCGGCGAGGTTGGAGAAGCGGTCCTCGACCAGCATGAGCCGGCCTGCCGATCGTTCGACCAGTTCAGCGCCGCCCGTGATCGCAGTGTGGTCGCGGTCAATGGCGATGAGCCGGGTTCCCGGCACCTCCAGGATCGCACGGCTGTAGCCGCCGGCGCCAAAAGTGGCGTCGACATAGATGCCGCCTTCGCGCGGGGCGAGATGGGCGATAGCCTCACGGCCAAGAACGGGAATGTGCGGAACCGAGCTCATGCGCCACGCCGGCCGAAAGTCCAGCCTGACGTCCAAGCGAGATCGGGGACGAACAAGCCCATAGCGCCTCGAATCATTCCGCGTCGCGGCGGTTCCACGACAAAGCCCCAGTCCAGCATGGTTACCGAACCCGGTCGTCCCGGGCTGCAACCCCAGTGTTGCCAGTGCAATTTGTCGGGCAGCCATGGGATTTCGAGCCAAAATGCGCTTTGGCCGCCTCCGGGCACGGGTCGGCTCTTCATCCCTCAGTAACGGCCCTTAGCGTTAAGAAAGCGTTGATCGGCTCGTTACAAGACGAAAAGGTGCAGCGGCGGTGATGCTTCATCCACACACATGCGCCAAAATGCAGCCGTTAACTGCGCCGCGCGATTGCGCGCGGTGGGCGGTAAAGGAATAGTAAAGAGAAGGGCTTGGCCCATTCTCTCGCGACCTGGTTTGTCTATGCCGCCGTCCGGTTCGTCCACACCGTCTGGATCTGATTCGAAGCGCCAACGCGTTCTCCCGGTTCCCAAGGCCGCGGCGAACATGCGGACGTTCGAGCCTGACTCCTCGATCGTCTCCGACATCATCCCGTCGCCGAACCATGGCGAGCGCAACAAGGGCCGGCAGCCCGACATGATCGTGCTGCACTACACCGGCATGCCCGATGTCGAGGGTGCGCTGGCCCGGCTCTGCACGGCCGGCACCGACGTCTCGGCGCATTACGTCGTGCTGGAGGACGGCCGCATCGTGCAATGCGTGCAGGAGACCAGGCGCGCCTGGCACGCCGGCGTCTCGTCCTGGGCCGGCGAGGACGACATCAATTCCTGCTCGATCGGCATCGAGATCGTCAATCGCGGCCACGACTGGGGCTATCCCGAGTTTCCGCTTCGCCAGATCGCCGCCGTGATCGCGCTGTGCCGCGGCATCATGCTCCGCCGCAAGGTGTCGGCCCACCGGGTGCTCGGCCATTCCGACGTCTCACCCGCGCGCAAGAAAGACCCCGGCGAAAAGTTTCCGTGGCACTCGCTGGCCAATTCCGGCGTCGGCCATTGGGTAACGCCCGCCCCGATCGTGCGAGGCGAGACTTTGATGCTCGGCACCATCAGCGACGAAGTGCTGAGCATGCAGCAGGCGCTCGCCAGATACGGCTACGGTGTGCCGCTGACCGGCAAATACGACGCCGCGACCATGGAAGTCGTCACGGCCTTCCAGCGCCATTTCCGCCCGGCGCGGCTGGATGGTGTCGCGGACCATTCGACGCTGGCGACCTTGCAGGCGCTGCTGGCGAGCCTGCCGGCGGAGGGAACGACCGTCGCATCGAAGTGACGGCGCTAACCACGTACTCGTCAATGCGAGGAGCTCTTTCCGGGGGCGACGCAGTCGCGAACCCGGAATCTCGAGGTCGTGTGGGATTTCCAAGTCCTCGCGTCGCGTGCCTCGGAATGACGGCTTCGCCGGCACTTGTCGTAGACGCAGATCCGCCGCGCCTCACGAAAGGCGATCCGGCTTGACGGAACCGTCACAAATGCCCCATGCGTTGTCGGTCAGTCGGCCGGACGGCCGCTCCGGCAAGCGCCGAAAGGCCGCCGGGGAGGAAAGTCCGGGCTCCCTTGACATGCGGTGCCGGATAACGTCCGGCGGGGGTGACCCCAGGGAAAGTGCCACAGAGAACGAACCGCCCGCCTTCGCCCTTTGGGCTTCGGCGCGACAAGCCCTCGGGCCTGCCGTGCCGTAGCAGCGCAAGCTGCGTAGGCAGGTAAGGGTGAAAAGGTGCGGTAAGAGCGCACCGCGGCTCCGGCAACGGAGCCGGCATGGCAAACCCCACCGGGAGCAAAACCGAATAGGGACGGCAAATGCGGGCCGATCGCGCAAGCGATAACGCCGCGGGGCGATGTCAGGCCCGCCGTCCGGGTAGGTTGCTCGAGGCCACGTGCAAACATGGTCCCAGAGGAATGGCCGTCACGTATCGTGCGCGCAAGCGGACGGTGCCCTACAGAACCCGGCTTACAGGCCGGCTGATATCTTGCAACGAGGGGTTCGATGCTCAGCGCATCGGACCCCTCACCATTTGAGCCCAGCGCAGTCATTCAACCGGTCGTCATTCCGGGGCTCGCGAAGCGAGAGCCCGGAATCCATCGCGCGGCACAGTTGGTGGATGAATGGATTCCGGGCTCGTGCTGCGCACGCCCCGGAATGACAGCGAGGATTTTACGCGACGATCTTCTCCAACGTCGCCATCAGCGCCGCCGGTGCGGTGACATTCGGTGCATGGCTGGCGTCGAGCTCGAAATAGCGCCAACCCTCCTCGCTCTTCGCCCGTGCCGCGAATTGCCCGAACACGTCGCCCGGTGGAATGCGGGTGCAATAGATGTAGCTGCGCGGCATCGATGGCTCGCCATGCGCGAGCCTCAATCTCGTCTCGAAGCATTTGATCGGCATGTCGACCCGGCGCGCATTGAGCCAGTCGAGATCAGCTTGCGGCGTATCCGGCGGCGGCGGGTTCGGCGGAACGCGATAGCCGTCGCCGGAGCTTGCGGCCTTGCGCATCGGCTCGCGTCCACCCTCGTGGAGATCGAACAGCGACTGGCCGTTACGCGGTACGAAGGCATCCAGATAGATCAACTGCGTCACGCGCTCGCGGGCGCGATCGGCGACGCCGGTCGCGACCATGCCGCCATAGCTGTGGCCGAGCAGCACGATGTCGCTCAGATCTTCGAATCTGATGACGTTGAGGATGTCCTGGATATGCGTCTCGAGGTCGATCGAGGGACTGGCCAGGTGCGCACGATCCCCGAGGCCGGTGTAGGTCGGCGCCACCAGGCGGTGACCGGCCTCGGCCATCAGCGGATGCATCTTCTTCCAGGCCCAGCCGGCGGACCAGGCGCCATGACAGAGCAGGAAGGTCTTCGCGCCCGTGGCCATTGGCGTTTCCATCGTTCTTGCTTGATCCGATGGAGTGTAGCGGCCGGACGCGCGATGTAAACGCTGCTTCTGCTCAAGCGGCGCGCGTGTCCGCCTTCACCAGCACCGGCGCAAGCTCATCCGCCTCGCGCCGCAGCTTGCTCGCCTCGAATCCGTGCATGCCGAGCTGCCATTGCAGCCCGACGATGGCGCCCTTGGTCGGCTGCAACAATGCGAGCGAAGCGAACAGGGTGACTGGCAGCCACACCGCGAGTTGCAGCCACTCCGGCGGCGCGTAGGCGGTCTCGACCGCGAGGATCGCCGGCACCACGAGGTGGCCGACCACGACCATGACGAGATAGGCCGGAAAGTCGTCGGCGCGCTGGTGAAACAGCTCCTCGCCGCAATGATCGCAAGCGTCCGTCACTTTCAGGAAGCGGCCGAACATGTGCCCTTCCCCGCAATTTGGACATTTGCCGCTGAAGCCGCGCCACATCGCCTTTGCCAGAGAGACCGCCATGACCACACCTCTTCCTTTCCAACGATCCATACAATATTATCTTGTATCCATACATTCAAAGGATATGGGCCTAAATTGCATGGATTGGACTCCTACAATCTCCGAGCTCTCGGGCCCGCGCTACCAGCGCATCGTCGAGGCCATGGAGGCCGACATTGCCGCGGGGAGGCTGGTGCGCGGCCAGCAACTGCCGACGCAGCGCGCGCTGGCCAAGGCACTCAATGTCGACCTCACCACGGTGACACGCGCCTACACCGAGGCAAGGCGCCGCGGCATCATGGAAGCCCGCGTCGGACAGGGCTCATTTGTGTCGGAGACCAGCGCGCGCCGCGCGGTCGACCTGCCGCACCCCGTCGCGATCGACCTTTCGATGAACGTGCCGCCGCACCCGCTGGAGGCGCAGCTCGACGAGCGCATCATGGCCGGAATGGAGGCCATCCGCGCGCAATCGGGCCTGACGGCGTATCTCAACTATCTGCCGCCCGGCGGCAGCGCGCATGAGCGCGAAGTCGCGGCGCGCTGGATGCGTGCACGGGTGCCGCACGCACAGGCCGACAAGCTCGTGATCTTTCCGGGCACGCAGACGATCCTTTTCAACCTGCTCGCACACCTTGCGAGGCCTGGTGATATCGTGCTGACGGAGGCGCTGACATTTCCCGGCATCAAGGCCGCAGCATTGCGGCTCGGCGTCAGGCTCGTGGGCGTCGCCATGGATGATGGCGGCATCCTGCCCGACGCGCTGGCAAAGGCCTGCCGCGTGCACCGGCCAAGGGCCGTCTATCTCATTCCGACGCTGCACAATCCGACCACTGCGACGCTTTCCCCGGAGCGGCGCGGCGCCATCGCAAGGATCATCCGCGATACCGACACGATCCTGATCGAGGACGACGCCTATGGCCTGCTCGACCGCTCGGCATCGCCGATCGCGAGCCTCATTCCGGAGCGGACTTATCTTGCGACCACGCTGTCGAAATGCATCGCACCGGCACTGCGTGTTGCCTATCTGGTGACGCCCGACAGCGGCGCGCAGCGGGAGCTGCGCACATACTTGCAGGCGACCGTGCAGATGCCGGCGCCACTGATGGTCGCGCTGGTGACGCATTGGATCGAAAGCGGCATCGCCGATCGCATCATCACCGCCATCCGCAACGAGGCGTTCGGACGTCAACAACTCGCGCAACGCGCGCTGAAGGGCTTCCAGTTCCTGGCCAAGCCCGCGGCGCATCACCTGTGGCTGCGGCTGCCCGAGGGCCGGCCCGATGTCGCCGCACATCTGCTGCGGAATGGACTTGCGGTCGTCGCCGGCGATGCCTTCACGGTCGATGGGACACCGCCGCACGCGGCGCGCGTCTCGCTGGGAGCGGCTCGGAACAGATCGGAATTGACGGAAGCGCTGCGCATCCTGGTCGGCGCACTGCACAAGCCCGCCGACACCAGGCAGATCGTCTAGATCATCGACTGACGGCGATGGCCGGCGCGCACGACCGGTGCCGCGGCAACGGATAGGCCCTCGATGCATGGGCATCATCAGCGCAGCGTGGATTGACCCGCACGGCAGCAAGCATGCTATGCGAGCGACGGCCGTCAACTCATCGGAATCGCTCCGGCGAAAAGGACAATCTGTTGGAAACACTCACCTACGTCCTGCTGCTGTTCGGCGCGCTGGCCGGGGGCTTCGTCTCGGGGCTGGCCGGATTTGGCACGGCGCTGATGGCGCTCGGCATCTGGCTCTACGTGCTGCCGCCTTCGCTCGCCGTGCCCCTGGTGCTGATCTGCTCCGTGATCGCGCAGAGTTCGACGCTGCCCTCGATGTGGAAGAGTTTCGATCTCTCGCTGGTGTGGCCGTTCCTGATCGGAGGGCTGATCGGAGTACCGCTGGGCACCACGATGGTCGCCTCCGCCGATCCCAAAGTGTTCAAGCTGAGCGTCGGCGTACTGCTTCTGATCTTTTCGAGCGCGCTGTACCTGAACAAGAAGCCGCTCGCCATCAAGTTCGGCGGCCGCATCGCCGACGGCGCAATCGGCTTCGCCGGCGGCATCCTGGGCGGGCTTGCGGGACTGTCAGGCCCGCTGCCGATCCTGTGGGCCAACATCCGCGGCTGGAACAAGCACGAACGGCGCGGCATCTTCCAGCTCTTCAATTTCACGGTGCTCGCCACCGCACTGGTGTTGCAGACCGCCTCAGGCCTGGTCGAACTGAAAGTTGTCTGGCTCGCGCTGATCGCGTTTCCGGGCACTTTGATCGGCGCATGGGCCGGCGCGCGCGTCTATCACGCGCTGAGCGACAAGCATTTTGGCGATGTCGTGCTCGGCCTCTTGTTCCTGTCGGGCCTCGGTCTCGTCTGGAACAGCTTTGGCGCGCGTTAGCCTTGTGCCTTTCTGGCGAGCGCCATGCCTCCGGCGACACCGACACCGAGCACATAGATCCAGCCCGGCGCGAAGTCGAACAGATGCGTGTTGAACAACGAGGTCAGCATGCTCTGGACCACGACCAGCAGGCCGATCCAAGCGGCCAATCCCTCGCCGCGAAACAGCGACAGGTGCGCAAACCAGAGCGCATAGAGGATCAAGACGCCAACGACGCCCCACTGCACGGCGACGCTGAGGGTCTGATTGTGCGGGTTGCTGACGACCTCCCCGCGCAGTGGATCGGTCTGCGCATCGGCAGCCACGCGTGCGAACAGGCCGCGGACCGAGCCGGTGCCATGTCCGACGAACGGCGCATCGGCGACGAAGCCCAGGGATTTTCGCCAGTACTCGAGACGTGAGCCCATTCCACTGACCCGACCATCCTGCACGCTCATCTCATAGTCCCCGCTGAACTTGGCCACCGTCATGCGCAGATTCGGCGAGACGATCCAGAGCAGCAGCGCCAATAGCGCCACGACGCCCGCGACGAGCAGCGCCGTACGCCGATGCAGGTACAAAAGCGCGAACATCAGGATCAGGATCGGCAAAGTCAGGAGCGCCGTGCGCGAGACCACGACGAAGATCATGTTGGCGAGGAATCCGAACGCGAGCGCCGCAAGCAGCACCGCGATGCCGAGGCGGCGTTGTCGCAGCAGCCCCACGATCGGATAGACCAGCGCGAGCGCACAGAGCGCGAACTCCTGGCTCTGGTCGATATAGTTGCGCACCGCGATCCCGCTTTCGACCTTGTAGGGCCCCCGCGACAGGTAGAGCTTCAGCGAGAGTGCCGGGTCGATGGCAACGGCGAAGGAATAGAGCATCAAGGCCGTGCAGGACAGCAGGAAGGCGGAAAACACCCAATGGCCGCAGGGCCAGCGCTCGAACTGGTAGATCAGGAGCGGAATCACCAGCAGCTTCGTTGCCGGGCCGATCGCGTGGACTCGCTCCGGCCATGGCGCGTCCGACCAGAGCGTTCCGACGGCGGCGAGCGCGACCAGCGCGATCGGCAGCAGGCAGATCGGACGAAGCAGCGACCGCGGAAACTCGCGGAGATCGACGAACGCGAATGCGATCAGCCAGGGTATGAGCGCAAAGATCAGTCCGGTCGTCGTCCACGGCAGCAGCAGCGCGATCAGCGCGACGAAGCGGGCCGGCGTGCGATAGCGCGCCGCCCAGATCGCCGAGAGCCATGACGCTGCCTGCTGTTCGTTCGACACCTCGGTCATCGCGCCCCTTGGCCAGCCCACGGCGCGGCAAATTAGCCGGAGCCGCGGGCTGGTGCCAAGCGCCGCTACGCCGGCGCACGCGCGGGAGGCGTCGCGGAATCAGGCCCCGCCAGTGCCGGAGCGTCCGCCTGCCGAATTGGCGGCAGGCGCTTGCCCAACTCGCGGCGCAGCAGCCACAGGCTCAAGCCCGCCTGGAACGTGGTCGCCGCGATCGACAGATACCAGACGTGCTCCATGCGAAAGCCCGGCCGCGTCGAGAGCCAGATCACCGGCAGCGAGTAGGTGAACACGCGCGTCGCCGAGCTCAAGAGCACCGGCCTGGTATTGCCGAGCCCCTGGAACATGCTCGAGCAGGTGAAGATAAGACCCTGCGCGACCATGTTGAGCGAGATGATCCGCAAGAACAAGAAAGCAACCTCCATCGTTTCCCGGTCGTTGGAGAATCCGGCGAGCAAGAGTTCGGGCTTGAATTGCGCCAGGCACATGAAGCCGATCATCACGACGGTCGTGATCAGCGCTGCCTGCACGAAGGTTTCGCGCACGCGCGCGTCGTTTGCCGCACCGACATTCTGGCCGGCGATCGGCCCGGCCGCGAGCGCGACCGCAAGCGCCGGCATCTGGATCAGGGCGAGGACGCGCTGTCCGATGCCGAATCCAGCCTGCGCCGACGCGCCGAAATCACGCAGCACGTAGTAGACCACCGCCATGAAGATGAACATCATCGCAAACTCGCCGCCGGCCGGCAGGCCGACATTGAGTATCCGCTTCAGATGATGCGCCTGCGGCCGCCACTGCGCCGAGTTGAAGGCGACGTAGCGCTCGACCTTGCGGAAATACGCCAGCAGCGTCACGACGCCGATCGCCACCGCGATCGAGCTTGCCAGCCCGGCTCCGGCAACGCCGAGCGCGTAACCGGTGCCCCAGCCCGAGATCAGCACCGGCGCCAGCGCGATGTTGATCACGACGGCGAGCACCCGCACGAGCATCGCGGGACCCACGCTGCCGGTCGCACGCAGCGCGGACGCCAATACTTGCATGGCGAATTCCAGCGCGAGTGCCGGCATGAACCACAACAGGTAAGTCGTCCCCGCTTCGATCGTGGCCTGGTCGGCGGCAATCGAGCGCATGTAAGGACGCGACAGAGCTGCGCCCATGACCAGGGTCAGCAGACCGAACAGCACCGACAGCGTTATCGCCTGGTTGAAGATCAGGTTCGCATCCGGCCGGTCCTTGCGCCCCACGGCATGTGCGATCAGCGCCACCGTCCCGACGCCGAGCACCTGCAGCAGCGCGTTAATGAGAAAGCCGGCATTGCCGGCCGCGGCAACGCCAGCGACGGCGGCATCGCCCAGGCCCGATACGAAATAGAGGTCGACCAGTTGGCAAAGCATGATCGTGACCATGCCGACCATGATCGGAGGTGCCATGACCAGGATGTGTCTCACGATGGAGCCGTTCGTCAGGTCTTTCATGTCTTCACCCCGGGCGGAGTGGCGGCGGGGCATTCACCCCGCCGTCCCCGCGCCTCATTCCGCCGCCGCGACACGTTCGAGCTCCACCACCTGGCGCTCGAACAGGCCGCGATAGAGGCCTCCTGGCTTGCCTGCGAGCACGGCGTGGGTGCCCTGCTCGACGATCTCGCCGCGGTCGAACACCAGGATCCGATCGAGGCTGCGCACCGTCGACAGCCGGTGCGCGATCACGATCGAGGTACGGCCCTTCATCAACCGCTCCATCGCCTGCTGGATCAGCGCCTCCGATTCCGAATCGAGGCTCGAGGTCGCCTCGTCCAGGATCAGCACCGGCGCGTCCGCCAGGAACGCGCGCGCCAGCGCCACGCGCTGCCGCTCGCCGCCCGACAGTTTCACGCCGCGCTCGCCGACCAGCGTGCCGTAGCCCTTCGGCAGGCGCAGGATGAAGTCGTGCGCGTTGGCCAGCCGCGCGGCGTGCTCGATCGCCTCCGGGCTGGCGCCGGGCCGGCCATAGGCGATGTTCTCGGCGAGCGAGCGGTGAAACAGGATCGGCTCCTGCTGCACGATCGCGATCTGGCTGCGCAACGATTGCTGCGTGGCGTGCGCGATGTCCTGCCCGTCGATCAGCACGCGGCCGCCGCTGACGTCGTAGAGCCGCTGCACCAGCTTGACGAAAGTGGTCTTGCCGGACCCGGAGCGTCCGACGAGACCCACACGTTCGCCGGCCCGGATCGTCACCGACAGGGCGTCGTAGAGCGGCGCGCGATGACCGCCATAGTGGAACGTGACGTCGTCGAAGACGATCTCGCCGCCCTCGATCGCGATCGGCCGCGCGTGGGCCGCATCGGCAATGCCGATGGGCTCGGCATGGATCGCCACCAACTCGTCCATGTCGTTGACCGAGCGCTGGAGGTTGTTGATGTGCATGCCGACGTCACGCAAATAGGCGTGGATGACGTAGTAACTCGTCAGCACGTAGGTGACGTCGCCGGGCGAGGCATGCCCGGACATCCACAGCAGCACCGAGCCGCCGATCACGGCGGCGCGCAGGCACAGCAGCAAGGCAAGCTGCGACATGGACGTGTAATTGTAGCGATACCAGGTCCGCCGCACGCGCACGCGCCAGCGATTGATGACGCGGGCCAGCCGCGTGTCCTCGCGCCCTTCGGCGCCGAACGACTTCACCACGGCGTTGCAGGTCAGCGCGTCCGCCAGCGTGCCGCCGACCTTGGTGTCCCATGCATTGGAGATTCGTGCGGCCGGCGCGATGTAACGCGTCGAGAACACGACCGTGATGGCGACGTAGATGATCGCCCCGATCGCGATCACGAGGCCAAGCGGGGCCCAGTGCACGCCGATCAGGATCATCGAGCCGACCAGCACCAGCAGCGAGGGCGCCAGCGCCATCAGGATGGTGTCGTTGAGCAGGTCGAGCGCCCACATGCCGCGGGTGATCTTGCGCACCGTGGAGCCTGCAAAGGAGTTCGCGTGCCAGTCGGTGGAGAAGCGCTGCACGCGCGTGAACGTGTCCTGCGCGACCTCGGACATGATCTTCAGCGTGAACGGCACGATCGCCTGAAGGCCGATGAGCCGCAGCACCATCGAGACGGCGCCGAGCGCCACGATGGCGCCGAATGCCGTGAGCGCCGCGTGGCGCGCGTCGGAATCGGACGGGCCGCGCGTCAGCGCATCGACCAGATGTCCCGAGAAGACCGGCATGAACAGGTCGGCGACGGTCGCACCCAGCAGGCCGCCGGCCACGACGAGCCCGCGCCCGGGCTGCTTCAGCCAGTGCCGGAATACGAAGGGCAGCACCACGCGAATTGCGGCGGGCTTGTTGGACAGAGTGGTCATGACATCATCCGGCCGCTCGCGCGGGCCGGCTCCATCGATGGACGCGGGCCGGCCGCGATGGCCGAAACGGCGTCACTCAGAACTGACTTTGACTTGGGAAGCGGGGCGATCGGGACGCCTGGTCGAAACCTTGGCCCAATCGAAGCTGGCGGAAGAGGCCTCTAACAGGCCGCGTACATACCGAGCCAGAACATCATCGAGCGCGGGCGTACGATCTGCGAATGCGACGAAATCATGCAAATCCCTCCCGGTTCGATTGAATGAGGTGCGCTTTATAGATGCGTCGCTCGCGCTTTGCAACGGGGCTCGCGCGAGATCACGCACGAGTGTTGCAAATCGGTGCCTCCGCCTCGATCGACGACCTGCGCAAGCGACGTCAGCGGGAGCGTAGCGCTAGTGCGCGTCGCCACCAGCACCGAACGGCGACGGCGGCCTGTTCAGCAGCAGCACCAGGAAGCTGAGAGCGAGATAGAACACCGCCAGGATGAAGAAGGCATCGCCAAAGCTCATCACCACGGCCTGGCGATGAACCAGCTGGGAAAGCTGCTTCATGGCCATCAGCGTGGAATCGCCAAGCCCCTGGAACTTCTGCATGAACATGTTCAGGGTTTCGGTCGCGGTCGCGTTACCCCAGGTCACGCGCTCCTGCAGGCGGCTGATGTGGAGGTCGGTGCGGTCGTTGAGCACGGTGTTGATGACGGCAAGGCCGAGCGCGCCGCCGAGATTGCGCATCAGGTTGAACACGCCGCTCGCGTTCTTCACCTTGTCAGGCGCCAGCGTGCCGAGTGCGACGTTGTTGGTTGGGACCATCGCGAACATCATGCCGACGCCACGCAGGATCTGCGGCACCAGCAGTTCATAGAAATCATAGTCCCGCGTCATCCAGGTCATCTGGTAGGAGCCGAGCGCGAACACGACGAGGCCGAATGCGATCATGTAGCGCATGTCGACTTTCGCCATGAGCCGGCCGACCAGCGGCGCGACCAGGAACATGGTGATGCCGGAGACGAACATGGTATCGCCGATCATCAGCGCGCTGTAGCCGCGCACTTCGGCGAGATAGCGCGGATAGATGTAGGTCAGGCCATAGAGCCCGATACCGATGCAGAACTGCAAAGTGCAGCCGACGGCAAAATTGCGGTCGGAGAAGGTGCGCAAATTGACGATCGGCTCGGCCGCCGTGAAGACGCGCCAGAAGAACGCGATCGCCGAGATGACGCAGATCCACGCGCAGATCGCAACGGAGGTGTCCTGCATCCATTCATGCAGCGGACCCTCCTCCAGCACATATTCCAGCGTGCCGAGGAAGCCGGCCATGAACAACAGGCCCCACCAGTCGAAACGGTCGAGCAATTCGAAATGCGGCTCGTCGAAATCGACCAGCGCCAGAACGCCCAGGGTGATGCCGATGCCGGGCAGCACGTTGATGAAGAACAGCCAGTGCCACGACATCAGGTCAGTGATGTAGCCGCCGACGGTCGGGCCGATCGTGGGCGCCAGGGTCGCGACCAGCCCGATGATGGGGCCGACGATGTGGAATTTCGTTCGCGGGAAGACGGTATAGGCCGAGGCGAAGACCGTCGGGATCATGCCGGCGCCGAGAAAACCTTGCAGCGCGCGCCAGAGGATCATCTCTTCGATGGTCGTGGCAAAGCCGCAGAGCAGGCTCGAGGCGGTGAAGCCGGCCGCCGAGATCGCGAACAACAGCCGCGTGCCGAAGGCGCGCGACAGGAATCCCGACAGCGGGATCGCGATCACTTCGGCGATCAGATAGGCCGTCTGGACCCAGGCCACTTCGCTGGAGCTCGCCGACAGGCCGGCCTGGATTTCGCTCAAGGAGGCCGAGACGATCTGGATGTCCAGGATCGACATGAACATCCCGAACACCATGATGATGAACGCGAACAGCCGCTTCGGCGCGATGCGCTCCGAAGCGGGATCCGCCATCATGCCGGGTGACGCCGTGGTGGCGTTGGCCATGTGTCAGCCCGGGCTCGAGGAAGCCGCGGGGGCGATGCACCTCTCCCGCTTGCGGGAGAGGGAGCGCACCTGCGCTCGGAGCATGAAGGTGGAAGGCCTCATCCCTGGCCAATCCTACTGCGGATGGACCGGGGTGGGATCGTCGAGGTCGACCTCGCTGTCGGCGTCGGCCGCGCCCTTGTTGGTGTCCACGGTGGCGTAGACCGACATGCCGGCACGAAGCAGGTTCTGCTTCGCCACCGATTTCGGCACGCGGATGCGGACCGGCACGCGCTGCACGATCTTGGTGAAATTGCCGGTGGCATTGTCGGGCGGCAGCAGCGTGAACACCGAACCCGCGCCCGCGGCGATGCTGTCGACGATACCGGAGAACTTGCGCATGCCGTAGGCATCGACCTTGATCGTCACCGGCTGGCCGGGACGGATACGCTTGAGCTGGGTTTCCTTGAAATTGGCGTCAATATAGACGTCGTCGAGCGGCACGACGTTGCCGAGGCGCTGGCCGACCGCGACAAAGTCGCCGGTGTTGACCAGGCGATTGGAGAACGTACCGTTGACCGGCGCACGCACCGCGGTGAAGGCCAGGTCGCGCTCGGCCTTGGCCAGCGTGGTCTTGAGCTCGGCGAGCTGGGCCTGCGCTTCGGCCTGCTGCGCCTTCGCCACGTCGACGTTGCTCACGGCGACCTCATAGGCGGCCTGTGCGGCCTTGACCGCGGCGGCGCCCTGGTCGCGTCCGGCTTCCGAGCTCTCGAACACGGCACGCGAGGCAAAGCCCTTGGTGCTCAGCGCCTGCTGCCGCTCGTAATCGAGATCGGCCCGCTTGAGCCCCGCCTCGGCCGAGACCAGCTGTGCCTTTGCCTGCGCAACCTGGCTGTCGAGCGCGGCAACCTGGCGGCCGATGCGATCGATGGTGGCCTGCTGGGTCGCGATTCTGGTCGCGGCGGCGTCGACCGCGATCCTGTAATCACCTTCGTCGATGCGGAGGACGATGTCGCCGGCTTTCACCGGCGTGTTGTCGCCGGCGAGGATCGAGGAGATGTGGCCCGCAACGCGCGCGCCCAGCATGGTGTTGTTGGCGCGGACATAGGCGTCATCGGTTGAGATGTAGAAGCGGCCGACCAGCGTGTAATAGCCGGCATAGCTCGCGGCGGCGAGCGCGAGCACCAGACCGACGCCCATCAGGACGAATTTGCGCTTGCCGGATTTGGGAGCGCCGGCGGCTTCTGCGTCGGGCGCAGGTGCGGACGGCTTGTCGGTCGCGGGCTTCTCCGGCGCCTCGGCGACGCGGCGCTTGGCTTCCTCGGACACATGCGCGCGCAGAGGTGCTGAGCTCTCGATCGCAGCGTCACCGCCCGCGTGCTCCTTCCCCTCTTCCGGGCGAAGGACGCGCGCGGCCTGGTCTCTCGATACGGCCATAAAGGCCTCCCCCAAAAAGGCGATCAAGGAGACGGCAGGCGTGCGGCCTTCCCCACCCATGATCAAATATCATTGACCGAACGGTTCGGTCAATATTACATCACATCATGATCCCGGCCGGTATCCTACGGACGGGACTCTTTTATCCGAGTTTCATGGTCACCACTCAACGTAAAAACCTTGCGAGACCCTAAACCAATGGTTGCAGCTGCCAGCGAACATCTGCAGGTCGTCCAGGAGGAGGACAACGCCAAACGCCGCCAGATCCTCGACGGGGCTCGCAAGGTGTTCATGGATCTCGGCTTTGACGGCGCCAGCATGGGCGAGATCGCGCGCGCGGCGCAGGTCTCCAAGGGCACGCTCTACGTCTACTTCGCCGACAAAGGCGCGCTGTTCGAGGCCATCCTGGAGCAGGAGGCGCTCCAGCACGGCCAGGTCGTGTTCAATTTCGATCCTGCCCGTGATGCCGAGACCACGCTGAAGGAGTTCGGCCGGGCCTACATCCACCTGCTCTGCCGGCCCGGCGGCGGATCGGCGATCCGCACCGTGATGGCGATCGCCGAGCGCATGCCCGATGTCGGCCGCCGCTATTATACGCGGGTGCTGCACAAGAGCATCAACCTCCTCTCCGACTATCTCAAGACGCGTGTCGCCTGCGGCGATCTCGGGATTGACGATTGCGATCTTGCGGCGTCGCAGTTCATGGAACTGTGCAAGGCTTCACTCTTCCTGCCTTTCGTCTTCCAGGCCGCCCCAGCACCGTCGGAAGAGCGCATGACCGAAGTCATCGACAGCGCGACGCGGATGTTCCTGGCGGCGTATAAGGCGAAGTAGCGGCAGGCAGTCCGCGCGTTGCGCGGGCCTGACTGGCTGCCCTATATTGCGCTCATGTCTCGTGATCTTCGCCCGCCAGTCGATATCCTCCATTATGAGATCGTCCAGGAACAGGTCTCGGCGCTTGGACGGATGGGCCGCACACTCGAACAGGCGCTGGCGCGTTTGCGCGAGTTCGACGCCGCCCACGCGTCCGCGGAAGTGCCGGCATCGCAGCAGCCGGCCAGGCGCAGACTGGTGATGGAAGCCGGCCAGGCACTCTGGATGTTGGTCGTGCAACGCGAGGCATCGGGCCTGCGTGACAGCCGCCACATCATGCGCACCTACGACGTCCCGGGCGAGGTGCAGCTCTGCATGGGGCCGGGTCCCGCACCGTCGAAGCGAGGCTCGTCATGACGCCGGCAGCGGGCGCTACTCGGTCACCTGTTTCCTCAACGCCGCGAGATCATTGACGACCATCTTGGTCGGACCGGTCGAGATGATGCCGTCGTCCTGGAGACGATTGAGGATCAGGCTGATCGACTGGCGCGTCGCGCCGATCATGCGCGCGAGATTGGCCTGCGTGATGCGGCCGAGCGAAATCGAGCCGCCTTCGTCCTGCGCCGCATTCTCGGACAGCTTTACCAGCAGCAGCACCAGCCGTTCCGCCGCCTTCTGCCCCGCCAGCGTCTGCGCCAGCATCGAATAGGTCTCGCCCTTGAAGCCGAGACACTCGATCAGCGCGACGGCGAACGAGGGCGACTGCGCGATCAGCCGGCGGATCGCATCCTGGTCGAGATGCAGCGCCTCGACCCGTCCGAGCGCGCGCGCCGACCAGCTATGCCGGTGATCGCCGAGAATGTAGGGGGCGCCGACGAAGTCACCGGCCTCCCAGGTCGCCAGCATCAGCTCACGCCCCTGCGTACCGGCATGAGTGCTTTCGACGATCCCGCTCAGAATGACGTGGATGCCGTTGGCGGGCTCACCTTCCCGCAGCAGATATTCGCGGTTCTGGTAGGTCGCCAACCTGCCGGTCCGCATCACAAGATCCAGATCGGGCTTGTCCAGGGCGTTCAACACGTATCGTCCGGTCCCCGCCCTTCGCACCTCTGCGCACGGCTCACCTGGATTGGCCACCTCGTGCGCATGACCGCGCCCCACGATCAGTCTCCCTTCGAGTGACGGCTCGAAGGCTAGGAGGTCTCCGGTCGGATTGCAACGCGGCGCAAATGCTCAACGCACCGCCGCCGACGCGAGCCCGCCGGCACGGGCCCTCAGCGGCCGATCACCTTCTCGATATAGGCCGGCTGGATGAAGGCCTCGAAGTCGGCACGCGGCAGCAACTTCGGCAGGCGCTCCTGCTTCACCAGAAAGTCGGCGGTCGCAACCAGCGTGTCGACGAATTTGCCCTTCTTCGCGCTCGTGCCGAAATACTCCTCGGTGAGCTGCTGGTTGCACGGGACCATGCCGGTGCCCTTCATCATCCGCGTCGCGTCGGCCAGCGGCAGCGACAGCTCCTCCGCAATGATTTCGGCCGTCTTCTCCGGATTCTTCAGCCAGAAGTCGATTCCCTCGCACTCGGCCTTGATGAACTTTTCGACGTAGGATGGATATTTCTGCGCGAATGCGTTCATGACGACGCCGATGTCCCAGGTCGGATAGCCGCGCTTGGTCATATCGCCCGACGTGATGAGGATCTTGCCGCCGTTCTTCACGGCCTTGTCGAGGTTCGGCTCCCAGAACCAGGCGGCGTCGATGTCGCCGCGCAGCCAGGCGGCCGCGATGTCGGAGGGCGCGAGATCGATGATCTTCATCGAGGCGGGATCGACGCCTTCGTCCTTCAGCGCCTGAAGCAGCAGGTAATGTGTCGTCGAGCCGAAGGGGGCAGCCACGGTCTTGCCCTTCAGGTCCTTGAGCGAGGAGATGTTCTTGTCGCTGCGAACCACCATCGACTCGACATAGTCGAGCAGATTGATCACCAGGATGCCTTTGATCGGAAGCGCGCGGGTCGCGCCGATCGCGGTCGGCGGATTGCCGAGACCGCCGAAGTCGACGTCATTGCCTGCGATCGCGCGCAGCATGTCGCCGCCGCCTCCGACCTTGACGTATTTGATCTCGACGCCCGGCATCTCCTTGGCGAGCAGGCCGAGATGCTTGGTGACGAGTTGTGCGTTCACCAGATTCAGATAGCCGACGGTCACCTTGGCCGGCTTGTCCTCGGCACGAGCGGTAGCCGTGAGCACCAACGTAGCAAGTGCGAGCGTGGCAACAAGTCTCTTCATCATGTCGATCTCTCCTCGATCAGGACTGGTTTCGGGCCCACGGCATCAACAGTCTGGCCATTCCGCGCATCATCAGGTCGAGCGCCACGCCGGTCAGGCCAAGCACGATCAGGCCCATGATCACGACGTCGGACAGCAGGAATTTTGCAGCATCCCAGATCATCCAGCCGATGCCTGCGGAGGCCGCGACGATCTCGGCGGCGACGAGAACGGTGTAGGTGAATCCGAGCGAGATGCGCATGCCGGCGAGGATCAAGGGGCCCGCCGCAGGTAGATAGACGTGGAACAGCAGATGGCGCCGGGTCGCGCCGAGGGATTGCGCGGCCCGCACAAAGACGGGATCGACGCTGGTAACGGCCTGGATCGTAGAGATCACGATGCCCGGCAAGCCGGCGAGGAACAGCAACGACAGCTTCGAGCTCTCGCCGATGCCGAGCCACATCACCAGAAGCGTGTAGAGCCCGAGGGGCGGCAGCGGCCGGTAGAATTCGATCAGGGGATTGAGCAGCGCGCGTGCATTGCGCGAGACCCCCATGAGGACGCCGAGCGGGATGCCGATGAGGCACGCCAGTGCGAAGGCCGTGAGGATGCGGGAGAGGCTCGCGCCGAGATGCTGGTACAGCGTCGCGCCCTGATAACCCTTCGTCATGGTCTTGACGAACGCGGCCCAGACCGCCTGCGGCTTCGGCAGGAACAGCTCGTTGGCCCAGCCCACCCCCGTGACGATGGCCCAGGCGGCCAACAGCACGGCGACGGTGAGCGTCGAGAGCAGCACCGATCGCGAGACGGTTGGCAGCCGCAAACTGCCCCGCCGCGTACGATCGGCCGAGATCGGAATGGCCATGGGACCTGCCTCGACACTCACGTGCGCACTCCCAAGATCTGCATGATGGTCAGCGCGTAGATCCGCGTCGCCATCACCGATTTGGTGATCGAGATGTTCTCGTTGTCGACGGCCCAGCCGTCCTCACCCGGACCGAATGTCACCGCGTTGATGCCGGCTTCGCGGAAGCGGATGGTGTCGTTGAAGGCATTCTTGCGATTGACCCCGGGCTCGCGGCCCATCAGGCGTCGATAGACCGCGCGAAGCGAGCGGCATGGCTCTTCCTCGACCGGCACGGGCTCGGTCGCGTTGACGAACAGCGAGCCGGGCACCTGGCGCACTGCGACCTTGACGTCGTTGGCGCCTGCAAAGGTCGCCTGCCCGAGACGCTCGATGTCGGACACCACGCTGGCGAGCGTCATGCCCGGCACGATGCCGACCACCGCGAGCGTGATGGTGCAGGCATCCGGCGAGAACTGCATCTCGCCGGGAAGTCCGCCACGGATACGTACCACCGAGCAGCACGGCGGCGTATGCCCCATGAACTTGCTGGGCACATGCGTGAACGCCATCTCCTCCAGCCTCGGCAGCAGCTTCGCCGCCTCCATGATGGCGTTGACGCTGATGTCGGGCCGCCAGATGTGCGACTTGATGCCCTGGACCGTGACCTCGATCAGGCAATGGCCGGAATTGGCCACCGAGAGGTTCATGCCCCATTCTTTACTAACATCGCCCCACGCGGTCGGCTCGGCCGTGATCTCGTAGTCGGCAGTAAGGCCGACCTTGTTGAGCATGTAGATCGAGCCCTCGGTGCCGTTGCGCTCCTCGTCGACGGTGTAGCAGCACATCAAGGTGCCATCAAACTTCACGCCCTCTTCGATCAGGGCCTGCACCGCGAGCAGCGATGCCGCAAGATTGCCGCGCGTGTCGGAGGTGCCGCGGGCATACAGCAGATCGCCATGGCGCGTCGCCTTGAACGGATCGAAATCCGTCATGTGCCATTTCTCGGGCTCGACCACCGGATAGGTGTCGAGATGATCGTTGAGGATCAGCGACGGCGCGCCTTCCCGCCCTTTCAGCACGCCGAGCACGTTGGGCCGGTGCGGCTGCGCACTGTGCTTGGTGACCTCCATGCCGAGGGCTTCGAGCTTGCCCGCGACCAGCATCGAGATCGCCTCCTCCTCGGCGGCCGGCAAATCGGGATCGAGCGGATTACCGGAACGCGGCTGACCGGTGCGGATCAATTCGGATGCAAGGTCGAGCCAGCGTTCCTCCGTGATGCGCGACAGCACGCGCTGCTCGAGATCGGAGATAGGCGGGGCGACAGACATCTGCATGACGGGTTCCGTTGGCTCACAGCGCCGGCCGCGCCGCTTCGTTGCAGCACCCTCATTGCAGCGAATGTGCCAATCGCCAGGACAGCCCGCCTGGATGCGAATATTGATTGCTATTCAATGATTTGGAGAAGAATCGCGACTGCGCAAATTTTTGCGCGTCAGCTGCGCTTTGCCGAAGACGCAGCGCCGGCTGGACAGACCAGCCGCAGCGCGTGGAAGCCGCTTCCGATCCGGCGCACGCGCCTATTCGTTGGCGTAGTCGTCTTCCTCGCGCTTCTGAGCGGCACTCTTGCGTGCACCGAGCGAGCCTGTGACGGAGGGATCGCGCGCGTTGGCATAGGGGCTGCGCGATTTCGCGCGCGAGGCGACCTCGTCACCGGAGACGGCGGCCGGCTGGCAGATCAGGCGGCGGCTGGCGCGGCGCATCAGATCGACGTGGATGTGATCGTAGTGATAGACGTTCGACCCCGGCGCGAGCACCGTGGTGAAATGCGCGCAGGCACCCGCCTGCACGTCGCGCAAAAATCCCTGCTCTTCCGGCATGCCGCGCCAGCCGTCCTTCACGGTGACACGGCGACCATCGGCGAGCACGAAGGCCGAGATGTCGAGCGCATTGCCGAAGGCGTGCTCGGAGATGTGGGAGCGCGAGTTGCCGTTCATGCCGCGGCAGGAATAAGCGGAGATCTGCTTGATCTCGGCGACGCGGACGCCGAACCAGCGCATGGCCGAAGGCTGCACCGTGTCGGCGAGCCAGCGGTCGAGCTCGGACACGATCGGGCAGGCCAGCGTCGCCGTCGGCTTGATCGCAACGGGACCGACCGCGGTGACGGGATTGCCCTGCGCCGGGCCAAAGCGCGGCAGCGGCTGCTGTGCGGGCGCCTGCGAGTAAGGCGCGGGATTTGCCGGCCGTGCAGGATAGCTCGGCGCATTCATGTAGCGGGAGGCCCCCGCGGCATCGGTGCCCTCGGGCGGCAGATCGATCTCGTCTTCCTCCGGCACGACGCCGGGCGCGTTCAGCGACATCGGCCCGTTTGAGGTGCCGTAGCCGGACGGCTGGCGCACCGCGCTTTCGGGATAGTTCGACCGCGACGGATAAGAGGATGACGGATAATTCTGGCTCTGCGGATAGTTCGATCGCGGCTGCGTCACCGGCCAGCGCGGCTGGTTGCCGATGCTGCCGGGCGGGCGCAGTTGCTCGTCGGCAAAACCGTAAGTGCCGGAAGCTTCGCCGATGGCGGCGACCTTGAGCGGGAATTCGGCGCCGCACTGACCAGGGCCCGAAATGGGGTCGATCCGGACGAGATCCGGCCCCTCCTTCACCACGCCCGATTTCAGGCAAGCGGCTTCCGCCTCGGCCCGCCACGGTTCGCGTTCGGCCTGGAAGAAGCCGCGTCCGCAACCCGCTAGCGAAACAAGGACGATGGAGCCGACGAGATACAAACGAACTCCGCGCGTCATGAACGCACGTTCGGTGAATTTACTTAAAGACTCTTCAACACGTTGATTTCACGGTTCTTTAACCATGCCGGCTGGCGCGCGCCGAAGCCTCGTCAGAACCGAGCGACAGCAAGGCTGACTTTTTCAGACAGACACTTTCTGTTAACCATGAGATCGCGCGTCAGCCAGCGCGCATTGAGGGAGGGACCTCATGACGTTCGCCGGGAGACTGAGCGTTGTCACCGCGTACCTCGCCATGGCCTTCGTCGGCGCCATCGTGCTCGGCATGATCTAGACTCATCGAGCGCGTCGAAGACGGGCCATCGCAACGAGCTACGACCTTGCGCCCCACTGCCGCGATGTCGTGACCAGTTGCTCGCGCGGCGCCTCGACCCGCCTCCAGTCGTTGCCCGAGCACCAGAAGCGGCCGATCGCGCAGGCCTCGACATGAAGTGTGCCGGAGCTCTTCAGCGTCATCGTTCCGAAATAGGTGCTGCCGCTGGAACGACTGTAGATGCTGCCGGTCCAGACGTCGTGCGTTTTCGGCTTCATGTTGACGAGCACGCTCTCACCCCTGTTCGACGCCTTGGTGAGCGCGAAACCGCACAATGCAGGTCCACAGCGTTCGATCCGGACCGTGCCCTTGGCACCCGGGCTTTCCCATTCGCCGAGCGGCGAAGAGGCCGGCGCGTCGTCGCTGCGCTGTGCGACCGGTGCCGTCTGCTCGATCTCGGGCCTCGGCGCAACGACCGGCGGCTCCATGCGCGGCGGATCGAGCGCAATAGTCTTCGGCGGATCGACGCGGGGCAACTCGATCCGCGGCGGCGCCGCGGGCGGCGGCACAACCGGCTGCGACGTCGTCGCGGCAAGAACGGGGGCTGGAGCTGCCGGCGGTGCCGCGACGACGGCCGCCTGTGGCAGCCGGACGGGAGGAATTGGATAGGCCGGCTGCGGGGCCTGGACGACCGGCGCGGACGCCGGCGCCGGAAGGGGCCTGGTGGCGACATCCTCCGTCGGCCGAAGGCTGCGATTGGAGGAAATTGAAACGCAGGACGCGGATCGGCAACTCCTGGGCGACTCGACGCGGAGGCGGTGGCCGCCGATCGAGAAGGAATAAGAGCCGGCCTCGGCCGCGGGCACGACCGCCATCAACGCGATCAATGTACCAAGCGAAGTCGCAAGCCGGGTCATCGGCGCCTCCTGTCGTGTCGCGGCAAGTTAGACGGAATGAGCCCCGGCTGAATGTGCGCCGCCTCACCCAGGCGCTGGCGCCCCCTTGTGACGCCCATCACAGAGAGGCTGAGCGGCGAAGCGTAGGGTCGAACCACGCTTCATCCACCAGCGACTCCGGTCCATATCGGGGCTACGCCATTTTCGGAGGTTGTCATGAACAAGCTCACCATCGCCGCCACCGCGCTGTTCCTCGCTTCGACCGCCGCAGCCCATGCCGGCGGCAATTCGATCTCGTTCCAGATCGAGGGCCAGCACATCCGCATCGAGACGCCGCGCAACTGCGCCTCGCTCAACTGCGTGACCATCGTCGCGCCGGGCCTGTCGGACAAGCCGATCAAGCTGAACAACATCAACCTCAAGGGTCTCGGCGGCTCCAAGGACGACGACGTCGACACCACGCCGGCTCCCCCCACGACCGCCCAGCCCGCGCCGGCTCCGCTGCAGCAGCAGCCCGTGCAGCAGGCGCCGGTCCAGGCGACTGCACCTGCAGCTCCCGCCGCGCCCGTGACGACCGCAACGGCCGCGCCGTCCGCCAGCTTCGACAACGCGACGCAGCCCGCACCGGCTGCGGTTCCTGCTCCTGCACCCGCGCCAATCGCGGTTGCTCCCGCGCCTGCTCCGGCTCCGGCGGCCGCTGCGCCCGTGGCCGCGCCAAACTCGCCGATCGGCGTCTGGGCGACCGAAGAGAACAAGGGCAACGTCCGCGTCGAGCAGTGCGGCGCCAATCTCTGCGGCTATGCCGAGAAGACCAACGCGCGCATCCTGATCAACATGAAGCCCCAGGGCTCGAAGTGGAGCGGCCGGATCCACGATCCCGACTCCGGCCGCAATTACGACTCCACGATCGCCATGAAGGGCCCGAATGCGATGCGCGTGCAGGGCTGCGCCTTCGGCGGCATGTTCTGCGGCGGCCAGACCTGGAAGCGCGTGAGCTGACCAGCGGAGCGCGTCATCTCCAACATGCTCGCAAATCTTCGTCATGCCCGGGCAGAAGCGCGAAGCGGGTCTTCGCGCTAGATGTCCCGGGCATCCACGTTCTTGGTGCCGCAAAACAAGGCGTGGATGGCCGGGACAAACCGTCCATGACGGCGTGGAGACATTCACCCCCTCCTCGCTAGCCTCGCCTGGCCTTGAACACTCCCTCCTGCCACCTATGTTCATCCGCCATTCAGCCTGATCCGGCTGATATCGCCCCATCTCGCCTCGCATTTCTCACCGGGACATCCTCGTGACTGCATTGGTGGCCTGGCGCCGCTTCGTCCTCTCGTTTGCTCTGGCCTTGCCGCTGGTGGGCAACAGCGTGGCATCCGACGCGATGGAGCTTGCGCAGGCGCAGCCACAAGCGCAGCCGACACCGGATTCCTCGCCGACACCATTGGCTTCCCCCACCCCGGCGCCGGACGCACAATCCACCGCCATCGAACCGATCGGCAACGTCGCGACCGTCACGGGAATCGCGACCGTGATCCGCGACAAGAATTCCTATCCGCTGCGCGTGCGCGACGACATCTATCTCAACGACGTCGTGCAGACGTCGTCGAACTCCTCGCTCGGCATCACCTTCAACGACGCGACCACGTTCAATCTTTCGGCCAGCGCCAGGATCACCATCGACAACTACGTCTATGAGGACGGCGGCAAGCAGAACTCCGGGATCTTCGACGTCGGCAAGGGCACGGTCGCCTTCGTCGCGGCGGCGGTGGCAAAGACCGGCAACATGAAGATCACGACGCCGACGGCGACGCTCGGCATCCGCGGCACCACCGGCGTCGTCGACGTCCCTGAAAACGCGGCATCGAGCAGCACGCGCAACGTCAACATCAAGCTCTATCCCGACGCCGACGGCCGCGTCGGTCACATCGACGTAGACGACCGCGCCAGCGGCACGCGGCTCGGCGCGCTGACGCAGGCATCGAGCGGCTTTGCGATCCGGCCTGGCGCAGCCGCTGCCGGGATCATGCGCTTCGCCGCGGTACCGATCACGATTGCGCCGCAGCAGATCGCGCGCGACCGCGGCTTCGTCGGCCAGGTGCATCTGGCGCAAACCACGGGCCGCCAGATCGTCATCGAGCAGCGCGACTTCCGCCGCGCCAATCCGACCGCGCTCAGCCGCATTCCGCGGCCCGCCCAGCCGCCGCAGCAGCAGCAATTGCGGCCGAACGGCCAGCCCGGCCTGAACAACCGTCCGGGTCAGCAGCAACCGGGCACGCCGGGCCGGCAAGGCGCCCAGCCGCCCCAGCGGCAGGGACAGGGACAGGGACAACAAGGTGGCACAATGCAGCCGGGCAACCCGCGCGCGGGTCAGGGTCAACGGCCGCGCGGTCAAGAGGAGCGCGGCGAGAGGCAGCCGGGCCCGCAGCAAGGCGTGGGGCGTCCAGCGCGCCCCGGACGAGGCCCCTTGCCGAACGGCACGCCGCAAACCCAACCGCAACGCGGCGGGCAAATTCAGCCTGGCGGAGCTACGCCGCAGCCGGGCGCGACGCCGCAGCCCAGTCCACAGCCGCAGCTGCCACGCACCGGCATGCAGCCGGGGCAGCCACCTGCGGCTCAACAGCCAGGCCTGCAGCACCCCGGCGGATTCCAGCAGCGCCTCCCTGCCGCGCAACGTCCTGCCGCGCCGCGCAGGCCGCCGCCCACTCCGAAGGACAGGGAGCGGCGATGATCCTCGGCGCGGCGGCCGCATCCGCGCGATAGCGCCAAAGAGCGCCCGCTCGCAATGACGACTTGGAAGGAGCTGGGTTACCGCGGCTACACCAACCTGCAGATGCCGATTTGACCAGCAAGCGCGGGGCTCACGCCTCCCCGCGGAGCCAGGCCTTCACCTTTTGCAACAGACCGTGCCGCAGCTCGTCGACCGAGGCCGCCTCAGCCGGCGTCAGCGTCTGCAAGGCTGCATCGAGATCGTCAGGGGCTGCCATTGGCACGGGCTCCGGCGCCGATGCAGCCACCAGCCCCGCAGCCGCGAGCGCGATCGGGCCGATTTGCGTGAGAAACACGCGTTCATATTCGCGCGACAGCCGCGCGATCGCATCGTCCAGCGTCAACCACTCGACCGCCTTGATGTCGTTCATCAGCTTGCGGACCGGGCCGCCCTCGGCCTCCATCCGCCAGAAATGCACGACCTTCGAGCGCCCGCCGGATTGGTACACGAGCGTGCCGAGGAATTCGTGCACGGCGACGTCGTGGCCGGTCTCCTCCAGCACCTCGCGATGCGCAGCTTCCTTCGGCGTCTCGCCGTCGTCGAGCTTGCCCTTGGGCAGAACCCATTCGTTGCGCTTGCGCTGGCGCACGATAGCGATCAGCGGCTCAGCGCCCCGCCGCAGCACAATACCACCCGCCGCCATCACCGGCGCCCGCGCCATCACCAGATCCGTCGTCTAGAATCGACCCCGCGGACGATATAGGCCGCGGGCACGGCGGATTGAAGGCTACTTTCTCTTCAACAGAGCTTGACCTGCACGAATGCGCGTGCCCTCGGCGATGCCGTCGCAGAAGGCGAAATCGCCGGGCGCCAGGATGATGATGGTCGAGCCGTGCTCGAACCAGCCGAGCTCCTCACCCTTGGTCACGCTGACGTCGCAGGGAAAGTTGACCGGGCGGCGCGTCTGGGCGTTCAGCACCATATCGAGGAAGTGCAGGCGGATGCTCGCGACCAGGATTGCGGCGACCGGTACCAGCGTCACGGCTTCGCCGGTCGAAAGATGCGTGCGGATCACCGCGCGCTCGTTCTTGCAGAACAGCCGCTCGACGCGCTTCAGCGCGATCGGGTTGACGTTCCAGACATCGCCATGGATCAGCGAGACCCGCTCGATATGCGCGTCGTAGGGGGCATGGAAGCGGTGATACATGCTCGAGGTCAGCCGCAGCGTGACGAAGGAGCCATTGCGGTGCTGGTCCAACAGCGCGGCATCGCCGACGAGGTCGAGCAGCGAATAGGGCGCGCCCTTGACCTGGAACAGCTCGGTGTCGGCGATCCGGCCATGGGCGCCAACGATGCCGTCCGAGGGGCTGGCGACGACCGAGGGGTCCGGATCAAACGGCCGCAGGCCCGGCTTCAGCTCCCGGGTGAAGCAGTCGTGCAGGCTCTTGAAATGAGTCTTGCGCGCCTCCGACAGGTCGAGATCGGAGAACAGCTTCCACAGCGCGATCGAGAAGTCCCGCACGAGCGGGTTCTCGATCTTGGAGAACCAGCCCATGAATCGGGTCAGCGCGGCGCGGGGGATGCGGTTGGTCAACAGGAAGTTGAGGTCTTCCTGCTGGGTGAAAGAGGCGATGAGGGCTTTGACTGTCATGAATCTGTTAGCTCACAGTATTAGCGCTTGTTGACATGGAAACGACACTCCCGATTCTCTCGATGTCCGTGGCCGCCGCAGCGTCCGCTGCCGCCGTCCTCCCGAAGATCAAGGCACGGGTCGAATTGTCCCGCGCCAAGCACCGCTCGCTCGCCGGGCACTCCAAGATGTCGCGCCGGGTGGCGCGGCTGCTGCCGTTCTACGAATTCGAAGGCGACAAATATTTCGGTTGCGACGGCGCGCCGGCGAACATCGTGGCGCAGCGCAAGGACGCCTTCTTCCGCCTTGCACGCCTCTACGCCGAGCGGTACCCCAAGGGCCGCGCGATGACGAAGGAGGCGGCCGAGACGATCTCCGATCTCAACTTCACTGAAAGCTACCGGGTGCCGTTCCAGTTCTCGCGCCTCGTCCGCGAGCATCTGGGCACCTCGACCTTCGTGGAATCCTCGCGCGGTGTCACCGTCACTGATGTCGACGGCAACACCTCGTACGATCTCACGGGATCCTACGGTGTCAACATCTTCGGCAACGACTTCTACAAGGAGTGCATCGAGGGCGCGGAGAAGCGCGCGCATGCGCTCGGCCCCGTGCTCGGCCCCTACCATCCCGTCATTCTCGACAACGTGAGCCGGCTCCGCCAGATCTCGGGACTCGACGAGGTGTCCTTCCACATGTCCGGCACCGAGGCCGTGATGCAGGCGGTGCGGCTGGCGCGCTACCACACCAAGCGCAGCCATCTTGTGCGATTTGCGGGAGCCTATCACGGCTGGTGGGGCGACGTGCAGCCGGGCGTTGGCAATCCCATTGCCGCGCACGAGACCTACACCCTGGCTGAGGTGTCGGAGAGGACGCTGCATGTCCTGCGCACGCGCAAAGACATCGCCTGCGTGCTGGTCAACCCGCTGCAGGGCCTGCATCCCAATGCCAACGCGTCCGGCGATTCCTCGCTGGTCGATTCCTCCCGCGGCGGCCATTTCGACCGCGCGGGCTATACCGAATGGTTGACGAAGCTTCGTGACGTCTGCACCGAGCGCGGCATCGTGCTGATCTTCGACGAGGTGTTCGTCGGCTTCCGCCTCGCCGCCGGCGGCGCCCAGGAATATTTCGGCGTCAAGGCCGACATGGTGACCTACGGCAAGAGTCTCGCCGGCGGCCTGCCGGTCGGCGTGGTCTGCGGCAGACGCGAGCTGATGCGCCGCTTCCGCGACGATCGTCCCGCCGACATCTGCTTTGCCCGCGGCACCTTCAACTCGCACCCCTACGTCATGACGGCGATGGACGAGTTCTTGAGCCGGCTGGCAAGTCCGAATTTTCGTGCGGTCTATGACGGTCTCGAGGAGACCTGGAACGGCCGCGTCCAAAAACTCAACCAGATGATGACCGACGCCGAGCTGCCGGTGCGGTTCGCCAATTTCTCGACGATCTGGACGGTGAAATACACCACCCCGTCCCGCTACAATTGGATGCTGCAATATTACCTTCGCGCAGAGGGCCTCGCGCTGAGCTGGGTCGGCACCGGCCGGCTGATCTTCAGCCTCAACTACACCGACGCCGACTTCACCGAGGTTGCCGAACGCTTCGTCCGTGCTTCCGAAAAGATGAAGGCCGACGGCTTCTGGTGGCACGACGGCGTGCTCACCAACAAGAACATCAAGCGGCAGATCTTGAAAGAGATGCTGGCCAAGCGCTTCGGGCGCTGAGGGCTGCTCTTTCCCCATCAGTCCAGTCATTCCGGGGCGGTCCGCAGGACCGAGCCCGGAATCTCGAGATCCCGGGTCTGGTCCTCCGGACCATCCCGGAATGACGATGCTCACGGGGGTCCCCAAGACGTGGATGCCCGGGACAAGCCCGGGCATGACGTAATTGTTCGACATCGGAGTTTCTGATGTGCGCGGCGCGCTCAGGCGTGCTGCTCTTCGAGCGTGGGCTCGCCGATCAGGCCCAGCGTGTGCTCGGGATTGAGGTGCAGGCCGGGGTCCATCAGCTCGCCGCGCATCAGCGCCAGCGGAGCCTTGCGATAGAGCATCAGATCGTGGAACGGGTCCGTCAGGATCTTGGTCATCCAGACGAGGCCGGTCTCGACGTCGCGGATGAAGAACAGGTGCACCGTGCGGAACAGCAGACCGCCGCCGCCGACCACGAGCCAGATCTTGGCAACCTGCCGCATGAAGTCGGTCGCGCTCGCCCAGGGCGTGAACAGGCCGAACAGCGAGGGATCGACGACCAGCACCAGCGGCGACAGGGCCCAGATCGACATCAGCACCACCTTGCGCTGAAGGTTGTAGCCGACCTTGATCTCTTCCTTGTATTCGTGCGTCGCCTGGTTGACGTGATCGTAGGTGTGCGGCTCGAAGAAGAAGTGACCGGCCTGGCGCGAGGTCATCGAGACCAGCCAGCCGACCAGCGCGGAGACCACGGGATCGATGAACAGCCAGACATAGGCGAAGAGAAAGCTCAGCGCGCTGACGAAGTGCAGGCTCTGATTGATGCGGCTGTGGTGATAGTAGCGATGGTCGTCCCAGCGCTGGATCCGCAGCTGCTCGAGATAATTCTTGATCATGCTCTCCCCCAAATGCTTTCGGGTCCGGGATTTACAGGGATTCGATGTAGGCCGTATGACATCATCATTGTGTCATGTGACGACGTGCAGAGGCGCGATGACGCACGCGACGCGCCGGCTTCAGGTCACGCCGCCTTGGCGACGTCGACCTTGCGGAAGCGCACCAGCGAGAAATGACCGAGCGGCGGAATCAAGCGGCGCTCGGCGAGCTCGATGCCGTGCGCACCGGCCAGCCACTTCGCATAACGCGACCAGGCGAACTCGGCGGTGCGGAAGCCGAGCGGACGCACCACCGGCTGCAGCTTCTGCTCGATGAAGCGGCGCATGCCCGCATCCGCGCTGACGCGGGTGAGGATGATCAGCTCGCCGCCCGGGCGCAGCACGCGGGCAAACTCGTCGAGCGCCTTTTCGGGATTCGGCACCGCGGTGACGACATATTGCGCCATCACGACGTCGAAGGAATTGTCGGGGAATTCGAGATTCTCGGCATCCATCACCGCGAGGCCCTCGACGTTCTTCAGCCCGCCCTCGGCGACGCGCTGGCGCGCCTTGTCCAGCATTGCTTCCGAAATGTCGGTGCCGAAGATGCGCAGGTTCGGGGCATAGAGCGGCAGGGAGATGCCGGTGCCGACGCCGACCTCGAGCACACGGCCGCCGATCTTGTTGGTGGCCGCGATCGCAGCCTGCCGGCCCTTGGCGAACACGCCCCCAAACACCAGGTCGTAGACCGGCGCCCAGCGGTCATAGGCCTGCTCGACCGTGCCACGGGTGAGGTCGAGCTGCTGGGTGCCATCAAGGTTCATGATCTTAGCCATCGGTGAGGTCTCGCTGTGGTCAAAATGAAGAGGTCAACCGCGCACCGGCCGCCGCGCCATCCGAGGCGAGGCGCGCAAGGCGCGACTGGGCTGAAGTGAGGTGAGATTGCCGACGAACTGGCGCGCGCTGTTCTCCCAGGAGCGCTCCAGCGCGAAGTTGCGGCAGGTCTCGCGCGACATGGTGAGCGCGCGCAGGCACGCAGTGCGCAAATTGTGGTCGATCGCGCCGATGGGATGATCGGCGATGACGTCTTTCGGACCCGTCACCGGAAACGCCGCAACCGGCGTGCCGCAGGCGAGCGCCTCGAGCTGCACCACGCCGAACGTATCGGTCAGGCTCGGAAACACGAACACGTCGGCCGCGGCGAGATGCGCGGTGAGGTCCGCGCCCTTCTTCTCGCCGAGGAAGACCGCGTCGGGGTATTTCTTTTCCAGCGCCGCCTTCTGCGGACCGTCGCCGACGACGACCTTGGTGCCGGGCAGGTCGAGCGAGAGGAATGCTTCAAGATTCTTCTCCACCGCCACGCGCCCCATCGTCATGAAGATCGGGCGCGGCAGGTCGAGCCTGGCCGGAGCGTCGGGATGGAACAGTTCGGTGTTGACGCCGCGGGTCCAGAAGCCGAGCCGCTTGAAGCCGCGCTCGGACAACTCCTGCCGCAGCGAAGGCGTCGCCACCATGGTCATGGCGGCGGCGTCATGGAAGTGGCGCAGCACGGCATAGCCGACGCTCGCGGGGATGCCGGTCCGCACCGAGACATACTCCGGAAAACGCGTGGTGTAGGAGGTGGTGAAGGCGAGCCGGTTGCGCCGGCAATAGGCGCGTGCGGCCCAGCCGATCGGGCCTTCGGTTGCGATGTGCAGGGCTTCCGGCGCAGCGCTCTCGATCCGCCGTGCGATCTCTTTGCTGCTCGGCAGCGCGAAGCGCAGGCCCGGATAGGTCGGCAGCGGCCAGGACGGAAAGCCGTCCGGCGTGAGGAAGTCGATCTCGACATCGAGGGCCTTGGCCGCGTTCGCCAGCGAGGTCAGCGTCCGCACCACGCCGTTGACCTGCGGATGCCAGGCGTCAGTCGCGATTAATACCCGCATGGGAAAATCCCGAGAGTTTGATGATTCTCAGGCATCGACCATCAACGAAGGATATTTCAGGCGTGTGACGTCATGGAAGTGTCGGCGGGCCGTTTTGTTCGTTAACGCACCCCCGCGGCCACGAAACTGTCATGAAACAATCCTTGCCGCCATGAAACCGTTTTCGGTTTTCCGCGCAAATGTCCCGAAACGTTTCGCCGTTAGTGATTGACGCAACGGAGCACCGAACGGTGCCGCGGTGATCAACGACACCGAGCAAACAGGGGCGATCAAATGTTCAATCTGGATATGTTCAAGACCTATTCGCGCGCCGTTACGTTCGGTGCAGTGGCGATCTCCGCAATCGCGTTCGCTGGTGCAGCCAACGCAGCGCCGGTGCAGATATTCCCGTTCTTCCAGCCGCTGCCGCCGATGGCCGCGCCGCAGCCGTTCCAGCCCTATCAGCCCTATCAGGCGCCGAGCTATCAGACCGAGCCGTCCGAGGATCAGGACGCGATCGAGATGCCGGCCCGCTTCCGCCGCCAGACCGTCTCTTACGCGACGCGCGAGGCGCCGGGCACCATCATCATCGATACGCCCAACACCTATCTCTATTACGTGCTCGGCAACGGCCAGGCGCTGCGCTACGGCATCGGCGTCGGCCGCGATGGCTTCACCTGGTCCGGCATCCAGTCGGTGAGCCGCAAGGCCGAGTGGCCGGCATGGACCCCGCCGCCCGAGATGATCGCCCGCCAGCCCTATCTGCCGCGCCACATGGCCGGCGGCCCGGGCAATCCGCTCGGTGCCCGCGCCATGTATCTCGGCGGCACCATCTACCGCATCCACGGCACCAATGCGCCCGAGACCATCGGCAAGCGCGTCTCCTCCGGCTGCATCCGCATGACCAATGAGGACGTCACCGACCTCTATTCCCGCGTCAACGTCGGCACCAAGGTGATCGTGCTGCCGATGACGGAGCGCAGGGCGGAACTCGGTGGCGCAACGCGCTGAGCACAGGACATTCTGACGCGAGCGGCCCCGGAACCCACCGGGGCCGGATTCGTTTGCCCTCGACATGTCGACGCGCGCTTTGCTGCGGCGCGATCTCGATGGAGGCGCAAATGCAACCACGCCTGCAATCCTCGCCGTATCCATGGCTGCGCGCGGTCGCCGGCGCCGGAGTCCTGACGCTGCTGCTGTCCGCGGCGTCATCGTTCGCGCAGCAGCCCGCGAGCGGCGACGCAGCCCACCAGGCCTTCAACAATTCCTGCCGCACGTGCCATTCCGTGAAGGAAGGCGACAACCGCCTCGGGCCCAACCTCAACAAGATCGTCGGACGCAAGGCCGGCTCGCTGCCGAATTACAATTATTCGTCCTCGATGAAAGAGGCGGGCTTCGACTGGGACCAGGACAAGCTCACCCGCTTCCTGGTCAAGCCCGACGAAGTCGTGTCCGGCCACAAGATGCAGCCCTATGGCGGCATCTCGACGGAGGAAGCGGGCAAAGTGGTGGCGTATCTGCAGGCGGCCTCGCAGTGACAACGCCACGGCTGCTTTCGTGAGGTGTCGGTGATTGTGGCGCATCCTTCGAGACGCCCGCCTATGGCGGGGCCCTCAGGATGAGGAACGGAGTGCGCGGCTGCCAATCCATCCGAAGCTCTTGCGCCAAGGTGGGACTGCCAGATAGCCTCATCCTGAGGAGACCGCGAAGCGGTCGTCTCGAAGGACGAGGCGTTCACGATGACCGAAGGCGCGTGGCTCTACATTCTCAGATGCGCCGACGGCAGCTACTACATCGGCACGACGCGCACCGAACTCGAGATCCGAATCGCGCAGCACAACGCCGGCACGTTCGATGGCTACACGAAGTCGCGCCGCCCTGTGACTTTGATATTCTCGCAATGGTTCGATCGTATCACCGACGCGATCGAATGCGAGCGCAAGCTCAAAAAATGGAGCCGCGCCAAGAAGGAAGCCTTCATGCGTGACGATTTTGCCGAGCTGCATGAGTTGGCAAAGCGCGGATCACATCATCCTTCGAGACGCCCGCCTGCGGCGGGCTCCTCAGGATGAGGGCAGAGTGTGCGGTAACGCTTTGGCTGCGGCACGACTGCCGGTTAGCCTCATCCTGAGGAGCGCGCCCTTGCGCGCGTCTCGAAGGACGAGGCGGTCACTCCGGCGGATGCTGCCTATTCCCGCCGCTCCGCGATCCACCTCAGCCATGCCGCCGAATGAAACGCGCTCATCAAGAGATACATCGGCACCATCCCGCCGAGCGGAGAACCATGCCCGGTGACACACAGCATGTCTGCCGTTCCGTTGCCGAGCACGGCCGTCAGCAGCGCCATGATCGCGAAGGTCGGCGTGGCCGCCAGAGCAAGCCATCTGGCGAGGTGGCGCACGGCCGCGACGCCATCATCGCGGCCGGTGGCCGTGCTCGCAGCGGGAGTCATTTCCGTTCTCCCGCCGCCTCCTCGCGAAACGCCTTCTCGCCGGCATCCGAGATCTCGACCCACTGCTGGTCCGGCGCCGCGCCTTCCGCGTAGCTGTCGTGCCAGTTCCACCATTTGTAAGTCGGTGTCTGCGGATAGCCTGGCGGCGAATCCTCCCAGACCTCCTGCCGGCCGAGCGGCGTGATGTCGAGATAGTTCCAGGTGCCGCCCATCTGCTCGTCGCCGCGGCTCTTGACGAAATAGGTGCGGAAGATGCGCGTCCCGTCGCGGTAGAACACGTTCGTCCCGTGCCATTCGTCGACGCCGAAATCGGCATCGAAACTGTCGGTGACGGTGACCCACGGCATGGTCCAGCCCATCCGCTGCTTCAGTCCGACGATATCGGGCTGAGGTGCGCGCGATGCGAACACGAGCGTGGTGTCGCGGGCGTTCAAATGTGCGACATGGGCGACCTGGTCGGCCACCATGGAGCAACCCCGGCAGGCGTGATCGGGCCAGCCGAACACGCCGGGCTCGAAGAAGGCGCGGTAGACGATCAGCTGCCGCCGTCCCTGGAACAGGTCGGGCAGACTGAGCTTGCCGCCGGGCCCCTCGAACGCATAAGTTTTGGTTACTTCCATCCACGGCATGCGCCGGCGCTCGGCCGCCAGGGCGTCGCGGGCACGGGTATGCGCCTTTTCCTTCACGAGCAGTTGCTGACGGGCCGCCTCCCAGTCCTGCGGCGACACCACCGGCGGTGTCAGCATGGCGGGCTGTCCGCTCGCCCCTGTGTTTTGAACTGATGTCATGATGGCTCTCCAGATCTCTTGCTTCGGCCGCCGTTCCTTGCCGCGCCGTGGCGGACGCGGAACCACCCGCGCCCACTCACCGCACATCTTCGGCCGTCAACGATTTCTGGCATCTCGCGGTTGCGCGGTGGGAGTAACAAGTGTGACGGGATTGACATGGAGTCGCTGATCACGGCCGCCGCACGGGCATTGGAGGCCGGCGATCCGCTCGGCGCGCTGAATCGCGTCGCCCTGCGTAACGATGCGCCGTCGCTGGCACTCCGCGGCATCGCGATGGCGCAGCTCGGCGATCTCGCGAAGGCGAAGTCTCTGCTGCGCGGCGCCGCGCGTGCCTTCGGTCCGAGCGAGGCGGTGCCGCGCGCAAGGTGCATCGTGGCCGAGGCAGAGATCGCGCTCGTCTCGCGCGAGCTGAACTGGCCGGTGAGAACGCTCGCGGCGGCGCGCGCGACGCTCGAGAAGCACGGTGATCTCGTCAATGCCGCCCATGCGGGCCACGTCGAGGCACGCCGCCTGCTTCTCCTGGGACGCCACGACGAAGCCGAGGATGCACTGGCCGAGGTCGTCACCTCTCCACTGCCGCCCGCCTCGCAGGTCGTCCGCGAGCTCGTGGTCGCCGGCATTGCCATCAGGCGGCTCAAAACGAAGGATGCGCGCGCAGCGCTCGACCGTGCGGCCCGTGCGGCGCGCCTCGCCGGCATCGCTGCGCTCGCATCCGAGGTCGAAGGCGCCAACCTCGTGCTCGACACGCCCGCGGCGCGCCTGATCACGCGCGGCAGGGAGCATCCCCTGTTGCTGGGCCAGGTCGAAGCGCTGGCGCGGTCCAAGGCGCTTGTAGTGGACACCTTCCATCACAGCGTTCGCAGGAATGGCATCGTCGTGCCGCTCGGAACGCGGCCGGTGCTGTTCGCGCTTGCGCGCCACCTGGCGCAGGCCTGGCCTGCGGACGTGTCCCGGGAAGCACTGATGACCGCGGCGTTTCACGCCAGGCACGCCGACGAATCGCATCGCGCCCGGCTGCGGGTCGAGATCGGACGGCTGCGGGCGAAGCTCAGGCCGCTGGCGGATGTCAGCGCAACGAAGCAAGGCTTTGCGCTGACACCGCACAAGACGCGCGACGTTCTCGTGCTGGCACGGCCGGTCGAGGAGAAGCACGCCACCGTCCTCGCCTTCCTCTCCGACGGCGAGCCGTGGTCGAGCTCGGCTCTCGCACTGGCGCTAGGCACGAGCGCGCGGACGGTCCAGCGCGCGCTCGAAGAGCTGGCGCGATCGAACAAGGTGCAGTGCTTCGGACATGGACGGGCGCGGCGCTGGTTGACCCCGCCCGTCCCGGGTTTCCCGACAGGCTTGTTACTCCCCGGCCCACTCCTGAACACGTAGGATGAGATGAGTTCACATCCACGAGGGATCGCGCACATGAAGCGTTCAGCCGCCGAAATCGTCAGGGAATACGGGCCGTTTGCGGGCGTCGAAGCCGTGCATGGCGTCACCTATGACGGCAAGCATGTCTGGTTCGCGTCCGGCGACAAGTTGAACGCGGTCGATCCGGCTGACGGCAAAATCGCGCGCTCCATCGATGTCGCCGCGCATGCGGGAACGGCGTTCGACGGCCGGCACCTGTTCCAGATCGCCGAGGACCGCATCCAGAAGATCGACGCCGCCACCGGCAAGGTGCTCGGCACGATCCCGTCGCCTGGCGCCGGCGGGGATTCCGGATTGGCCTGGGCCGAGGGCTCGCTCTGGGTCGGGCAGTATCGCGAGCGCAAGATTCACCAGATCGATCCGGAGACGGGCAAGGTCCTCCGCACCATCGAGAGCAAGCGCTTCGTGACCGGCGTGACCTGGGTCGACGGCGAGCTCTGGCACGGCACCTGGGAGAACGAAGAGAGCGACATCAGGCGGATCGACCCCGAGACGGGCAAGGTGCTCGAGCAGCTCGACTTGCCCGCCGGCACGGGCGTGTCCGGGCTGGAGTCCGATGGCGCCGACCAGTTTTTCTGCGGCGGCGGCGGTCGCGGCAATGTTCGGGCAATCCGCCGTCCGAAGCGCGGTCAGGCTGGCGGATAACGGCTTGAATTGGGGACAATGTGGGTTTGTGGCCATTAACCTGTCCGCCGCAATTCCACCCCACCGGTGCGCTCTAGCGCCCTCCTCGCCCGCCCTGTAAAATCCCCGTCGGGCGGCTTGGGGGATTGATGCGACTGACGTTGAATCTGAAGACCATCCTGATCGCCGTCGCGGTGCTCGCGGCGTCGTTCTTCATCAGCTTGAAGGCGATGGACTTGCTGTCGCCGCGCGCGACGAATTCGGCGCCGCCGGTGGCGCAATTGCCGCCGCTGCCGCCGGTCGCGAAGAGCTCGATCGTGATCGCCCCGGTCGCCATTGCGATATCGGCGATCCGCGAGCAAGCCGAAAAGGCCGCACCACGTAACTTCGCCGGCAAGGCCGACAACCCGATCTCGCAGATCCTGGAGAATGCCGACATCGGCTGGACCGCGGTGCGCGGGCCGATGGCAGCCGCCGGTGACAAGGACGTGCTGACGATCTCGACGCCGCTCAGCGGCAAGCTGAACGTGACGGGCTCGCTGTCCTCGAAAGCCACAGGCGCGCTTGGCGACGCGCTCGGCAGCGTGCTCGGCGGTGACGCCGCGAAACGGATCGGCGCCGTCAACATCAAGAATCTGAACGCGAGCGCGGAGATCAAGGGCAACGTGGTCGTCACCTCGCGTCCGAAGCTCGCGGCCAACTGGTACCTCGAGCCCAATCTCGGCGCCCAGGTCAATCTCGGCGATACCAACCTCAACGTCTCGGGCGCCAAGGTCAACGTACCGGCGCAGGTCAAGCCGCTGATCGACAAGAATGTCGGCGAGCAGATCAATGCCGTGTCCGAACGCATCCGCAACGATCCGAGCCTGCGCGAGAATGCGAAGCTGCAATGGGCCAAGGCGTGCCGTTCGATCCCGCTGCAGGGCTCGGGCTCTTCGGCCGGGCTTCCGCCGCTCTGGCTGGAGATGAAGCCGATCCGCGCCATTGCCGCCCAGCCGCGCGTCGACGCGCAGGCCGTGACGCTGCTGATGGGCCTGGAAGCGGAGACGCGCGTCACCTCGACGCCGACCAAGCCGGACTGTCCGTTCCCCGACAAGATCTCGATCGTGCCGCCGACCGGCACCGGCGTGAACATCGGCGTTCCCATCGACGTGCCGTTCACCGAGATCAACAAGCTGATCACGGCGCAGATGGTCGGCCGCACCTATCCCGAGGACGGCTCGGGTCCGGTCGACGTCACCGTCAAGAGCGCCAACATGATCCCGACGGGCGAGCGCCTGCTGATCTCGCTTCTGGTGCGCGCCAAGGAAAAGAAGAGCTGGCTCGGCCTCGGCGCCGAGGCGACCGTGCACATCTGGGGCCGGCCGGTGCTCGACCAGGCGCAGCAGACGCTCCGGCTCACCGACATCCAGCTCGCGGTGGAATCGGAAGCCGCCTTTGGCCTGCTCGGCGCCGCTGCGCGCGCCGTCGTGCCGCAAATGCAGCAGGCGCTGCTGCAGAAGGCGACGCTCGACCTGAAGCCGATCGCCGCCAACGCGCGCGAGAAGATCGCCGCCGCGATCGCCGACTACCAGAAGAGCGAGGACGGCCTCAAGGTCGACGCCAGGATCGACAGCCTGACGCTTGCCGACATCGCCTTCGATTCCAAGATGCTACGCGTGGTCGCGGAAGCCGGCGGCACGCTGAACGTGTCGGTGACGAAGCTGCCTTAGATGTAGCGCGGGTCCGCCTACGCCTTCATCGCTTGCGCCGCTGGCATTCTCATCGCAGGGTGCTAAGCTGTTGCTCGCAGTGTTGACAGCATCGTAGAGGCAAGCCGAGGACAACATGGAAGCCGGCATGGTCACGCCCGCGCCGGCACTGGTGCGCTTTTCCGGCATTCAGAAGACCTACGATGGCGAGCACCTCGTGGTGAAGAACCTCGATCTCGACATCAGGAAGGGCGAGTTCGTCACCCTGCTCGGGCCGTCGGGCTCGGGCAAGACGACAACGCTGATGATGCTGGCCGGCTTCGAGGTTCCGACCCACGGCGAGATCTACCTCGCGGACCGGCCGATCAAGAACATGCCACCGCACAAGCGGGACATCGGCATGGTATTCCAGAACTATGCCTTGTTTCCGCACCTGACGATCGCGGAGAATATCGCCTTCCCGCTCTCCGTTCGCAAGACGGGCAAGGCGGAAGCGCAGGAGCGCGTCAAATCGGCGTTGCGCATGATCAAGATGGAAGCCCTCGCGCACCGGCGGCCCGGACAACTGTCCGGCGGTCAGCAGCAGCGCGTGGCGCTGGCCCGTGCGCTGGTCTTCAATCCGCAGCTCGTGCTGATGGACGAGCCTCTCGGCGCGCTGGACAAGCGGCTGCGCGAGCAGATGCAGCTCGAGATCAAGCAACTGCACGAGAGGATGGGCATCACGGTGGTCTACGTCACCCACGATCAGAGCGAAGCGCTCACCATGTCGGACCGCATTGCCGTGTTCAATGACGGCGTCGTGCAGCAGATCGACAGGCCCGACGCGCTGTATGAGCATCCGGTCAACAGCTTCGTCGCCCATTTCATCGGCGAGAACAACGTTCTGGCCGGCACGGTCGAGACGGTCGACAAGGATTATTGCCGCGTCGCGCTGGCGGGCGGCGGCACCGTGACCGCACGCGCGGTCAACATATCGGGCGCGGGCGCGTCGACCTCGCTGTCGGTACGGCCGGAGCGGATCTCCATTGTCTCCGACGGCACTTCCAGCGACGGACCGAACCGGCTGCCGGCCAAGGTGCAGAGCGCGATCTATCTCGGCGACCATGTGCTGGCCGTGCTCGATGTCGCCGGCAACGGGGAGTTCATGGTCAAGCTTCAGCCGGGCGCGCATGACAACCTGAGACATGGTGAAAGCGTGTTCATCGCATTTCGCCCCGAGGACTGCCTGGCCCTCGATCCCGTCTGACCCATTGCAGGATTTCGCCAGCGCGAGCCGACCTGAAACAAATCAACCTCGACGCAACTGACATGAAGAAGGAACCAAGACCATGCTGAAGTGCAAGATTGGCCGGATTGCTCTGGGTTTCGCCGCGGCGCTCGGTGCCAGCGCTGCGCTCGCGAGCGTCGCGCAGGCGCGTGACCTCACCGTCGTGTCGTGGGGCGGCGCCTATCAGGATGCACAGAAGAAGGTTTACTTCGAACCGTTCAAGAAGGCGGCCGGAATTGCCATGAACGACGAGTCCTGGGACGGCGGCGTCGGCGTGTTGCGCGCCAAGGTGCAGGGCGGCGCCGCCACCTGGGACGTCGTCCAGGTCGAGAGCGACGAGCTCGCGGTCGGCTGCGAGGAAGGCCTGTTCGAGAAGCTGGACTATTCCAAGATCGGCGGCGAGGCGGCCTATATCCCGCCGTCCGTCAATCCCTGCGGCGTCGGTGCCATCCTCTACGATTTCGTTCTCGGCTACGACAAGGACAAGCTGAAGGAAGCCCCCAGCGGCTGGGCCGATTTCTTCGACACCAAGAAGATTCCGGGCAAGCGCGCCCTGCGTCAGGGCCCCAAGACCACGCTGGAGATCGCGCTGATGGCCGACGGTGTCGCGCCGAAGGACGTCTACAAGGTGCTAGCGACCGACGAGGGCATCGAGCGCGCCTTCAAGAAGCTGGACAGCATCAAGGGCGACATCGTCTGGTGGAAGGCCGGCGCCCAGCCGCCGCAACTGCTCGCCTCCGGCGAGGTGGCGATGACCTCGGTCTACAATGGCCGTATCGACACCGCGAACAAGAACGAGAAGAAGAACTTCGGCATGGTGTGGGACGGGGCGCTGTTCACGCTCGACAGCTGGGTCATCCTGAAGGGCAGCCCGAACAAGGATGCCGCTTACAAGTTCCTGGACTTCGTCGGCAAGGCGGAGAACCAGTCAAAACTGTCGGAGAACATCGCCTATGGCACTTCGAACAAGGACGCAGCCGGCAGGCTCGCCCCCGCCGTTCTGAAGGACCTGCCGACGGCGCCCGACAACATCAAGAACGCGGTCGAGATCAACGTTGCCTTCTGGCTCGAGAACATCGACCGCCTGACCGAGCGCTTCAACAAATGGGCGGCGAAATAAACAGCGCATCGGCAAGGCTCGCCCCATGACGGATGCGCTGCTGACCGGCGCCAATGCGTCGACCGAGGTGCCGCTCAAGCGCCGATTGAGGCGCGCTGAGCGAACGCGCCAGGTCAAGGCATTGGCGCTGGTAGCGCCGCTTCTAGTGTTCCTGCTCTTCACCTTCGCCGGGCCCATCGCCGGCATGCTGTGGCGCTCGGTCGACGACCGCGAGGTGCGCCAGGTTCTGCCTCAAACTATCGCGGCTCTCGCCGGTTGGGACGGCAAGGACCTGCCGGACGAAACGGCGTACGCAGCGCTGGCAAGCGACATCCAGGCGGCTCGCGCCTCCGGCACCATTGCGATTGCGGCCAAGCGGCTGAACTACGCGCTGAACGGTTTTCGCACGATCCTGACCAGCACCGCACGCAATCTGAAGGCGATGCCCGAGCCCGGCACGGCCAGGGAGACGCTGGGCAAGATCAATCCGGCCTGGCGCGAACGCGCGACGTGGACGACGATCAAGGACGCCGGCGGCCCCGTTACGGGCTTCTACCTTCTGGCGGCGCTCGACCTGACACGGAACGTGGACGGCGCGGTCGTCGCCGCACCACCCGACCAGGCGATCTACCGCAGCCTGTTCGCCCGCACCTTCCTCATCAGCCTCAGCGTCACCGTCCTCTGCCTGATCCTCGGCTTCCCGGTCGCCTACCTGCTGGCGACGCTGCCGCCGGGGCGGTCGAACCTCCTGATGATCTTCGTGCTGCTGCCGTTCTGGACCTCGCTTCTGGTCCGTACCTGCGCGTGGATCGTGCTGTTGCAGAGCAAGGGCGTCGTGAACGACAGCCTGCACTGGCTTGGCGTCATCGACGAGCCGCTGCGCCTGATCTACAACCGCTTCGGCGTCTGCGTGGCGATGACCCACGTTCTCCTGCCCTTCATGATCCTGCCGCTGTACAGCAGCATGAAGGCGATCTCGCCCGCTTACATGCGGGCCGCCGCCTCGCTCGGTGCGGCGCCCGTCACGGCCTTTCTGCGGATCTACCTGCCGCAAACGCTGCCCGGCGTCAGTGCGGGAAGCCTGCTCGTCTTCATCCTGGCGCTCGGCTACTACATCACACCGGCTCTCGTCGGCGGCGCCGCCGATCAGATGATCAGCTACTTCATCGCGCTGTACACGACCGAGACCGCCAACTGGGGCCTCGCTTCGGCGTTGGGCGCGGTGCTGCTGCTGGCCACCCTTTTGCTGGCACTCGTCTATGGCAAGCTGGTGCAGGGCCAGCAGGTCACCGGAGGCATGAAGAATTGAGCGACAATTCCTCCTTGCGCACGACCAGCCAGCGCATCGCGTGGACCGGGACCATTGTTGTCTCCACGCTGGTGTTCATCTTCCTGATCGCGCCGATCCTGGCGATCATGCCGCTGTCCTTCAGTTCGGGCTCCTACCTCACCTATCCGCTGCCCGGCCTGTCCTTGCGCTGGTACGACGACTTCATCACGTCGCCGCGCTGGATGAATGCGCTGAAAAACAGCCTGATCATCGGCGTCGCCTCGACGGCGCTGTCCATGGTGCTCGGCACGCTGGCCGCGCTGGGGCTGGCGCAGTGGAAGAGCCGTTTCAAGCCGCTCGTGCTGGCTTTCGTGCTGTCGCCGGTGGTGGTGCCCGGTGTCATCACCGCGGTCGGCCTGTATTTCTTCTTCGCGCCGATTGGCCTCACCGGCAGTTATCTCGGCCTGATCCTGGCCCACACCGCGCTGGCGACGCCCTTCGTGGTGATCACGGTCGGCGCGACGCTGCAAAGCTTCGACACCAATCTGGCGCGCGCCGCCGCCTCGCTCGGCGCCTCGCCGCTGTATGCGTTCCGCCGCGTGATCCTGCCGCTGATCCTGCCCGGCCTCGCATCGGGTGCGCTGTTCGCCTTCGCGACCAGCTTCGACGAGGTGGTCATCGTGCTGTTCATGGCAGGCCCCGAGCAGCGCACCCTGCCGCGCGAGATGTTCAGCGGCATCCGCGAGAACATCAGCCCGACCATCACGGCAGCGGCGGTGATCCTGACGACGGTCTCGATCATCCTCCTCGCCACCATGGAAGGCCTGCGCCGACGCAACGAACGGCTCAAGGGTGGCGGCGGCTGAACGGCTTCCTTCTCCCTCTCGCCGCCTGCGGGGAGAGGTCAGAAAACGACACGACAGCGCGCCCGGTGAAAACCGGGCGCGCTTCGTTCAGGTGGTTAGGCGAGCCGCATTACTCCGAGTACTTGAACTCCGGCATGTTCTTCAGCTCGTCCTTGCTCGCATTGAACACGGCGTGGTCCGGGTACCATTTCGACGTGGTCGACGTCGCAGTCGCAGCAGGCCTGTCGGTACCGGTCGCAGCGCCCGTCGTCGTGCTCGCGGCGGGCTTGGCGCCCGGGTTCGTGCCGGCACCGGTATAGGCCACGGCCTCGTTGACGAACTTCAGCTTCTCATACGGCACCGCGACGAGATGCTCGCCCATGCCGAGGAAGCCGCCGACGCCGATCACTGCGATCTTGATGTCGCCGTTCTTGTCCATCAGCAGATCATTGATCGTGCCGATGTTCTCGTTGGCTTCGTTGTAGACCTTGAGGCCGTCCATCTTGGACGTACGCCACTGCCCGCTCGCAGTAGTGGTGGCGGTGGTGGACGTGGAGGTCGTGGCCGCAGGCGCCGCCTTGTCGGTGGTGGCGGTCGGCGCTTGCGCGAACGCAACGGTGGTGAGCAGTGCTGTGCCGGCAAGGCCGGCGACGATCGACTTCATCATGTTGTCCTCTCCTTCATCGAAAACTCGTGGGGAGAAAACCGCGCTGATGAAGCGCAGTTCCGTGCGCGCCGCAATTTCGTCGCGTAACGCGCGAGCACGCGAGGCATGTTCCTGCGTTACCCAGGAACATTTTGCGGCGCACGGCTTTGCGGCGATAGCGCAAGTGTGACGCGGTTCTTCTTCGCGACAGAACCGCACGCATTTGCGCGGCGATCATGCCCTATGAAGCACCTCAGGCCGCGAGCGGCGGGTGCTCGACGGCCACCTCGTCGAAGATCGCCACCGCCTCGAAGCGATAGTTGCAGGCGTGGCAGGTCCAGAGGTAGGACACGCGGCCTTCGCCCGGCTCGATCCAGTCGGGCTGCGCAATCGGCGTGCCGCATTGGGCGCAGGGGTTTTGCCTGGGGATGTCGCTGAGGATTGCTTTTGTCATGGCACCTCTCCCGATTTGCAGCATCTTCCTACTCGCTTTCGCCGGCACGCGCGAATAGACAGGCGTGCTGCCGCGAGTGGGGTCGTCGGCCCCGAAGCTTCCGCTTGGAGGCCTCTTGCGCCGGCTTTGGGTCGTAATGGCGGCTCGGCACCGCAAAATCGGACGATGGCGGCGTTTGGTCACATCATCGCCGCGTTCCGGGGGCCTAACGGCAACCGGTGCAGGTCACTTCCAACGACCTCTGGGATATCTGATGAAAATTTTACGCATTGCCGCACTGCTCGCGGCCGGACTGACATTGCCGCAGGCCGCATTTGCCGGCCAGGCCGAGTATGCCGAGATGGTCGCGGCCCATGCCCGCGCCAACGGCGTGCCGGAAGCGCTGGTGCACCGCGTGATCATGCGCGAGAGCCGCTATCAGCCCCATCTCGTCGGCCGCGGCGGCACCATCGGGATGATGCAGATCAAGCTCGCGACCGCCCGCGGGGTCGGCTACACCGGCGATGCAGCCGGCCTGCGCGATCCCAACACCAACCTCACCTATGCCGTGAAATACCTCGCCGGCGCCTACCGCGCCGCCAATGGCGACCACGCCCGGGCCGTGCGTTATTTCGCAGGCGGCTATTACTACGCAGCCAAGCGGCAGCGGCAGGAGACGCTGCAGCAGGCCAGCTTCGAGACGAACGCGCAGGCTTGGCTGGAGCCCAACGGCAACCCGCAGCCGATGTTCGGCGCACCGCCGCAGCGCAAGCTGGCGCAACGCGTCCGCAATGCGCGGGCGCAGGTTCCCCACTAACCGACGTCATTCCGGGGCGGTCCGCAGGACCGAACCCGGAATCTCGAGATTCCGGGGCTGGCGCTTTCGCACCATCCCGGAATGACTGCCCTGTGGCAGACGCGTTGACACGGCCTGTCACTGTCCTACATTAGAGCCGTTCCGAGGGGTGCTCCGAGGAGGAGCTGAGATACCGCTAAATGGGCAATGCCGATCGACCGGCTTGCCAGGACCGCGGTGACCCTTTGAACCTGATCCGGGTCATGCCGGCGAAGGGACAGGGATGTTGCAGACGACCAAGCGGCCGGATTCACCGGTATCCATCATCGGCGCAGGCATTGCGGGCGCCTGGCAGGCCCTGCTGTTCGCACAGGCCGGCCATGCCGTGACCTTGCACGAGCGCGGTGACGAGGCGATGACGGACGCCACCAGCCATTGGGCCGGCGGCATGCTCGCGCCCTATTGCGAGGCCGAGGTCGCCGAACCCATCATCAGCCGCCTGGGGCTGCGCTCGCTGGACATCTGGCGGCGCGAGCTGCCGGACACGCCGTTCAACGGCTCGCTCGTGGTCGCCCATCCGCGCGAACGCAGCGATTTCGAGCGTTTCGCCCGCATGACCGAGGATCACCGCCGGCTCGACGCAGCCAGCCTCGCCGAGCTCGAACCGTCGCTGGAGGGCCGCTTCCGCGACGCGCTGTTCTTCCCGGCCGAGGGCCATGTCGAGCCGCGCCGCGTGCTGCCGCAGCTTCACGAGCGCATCCGCGCCGCCGGCGGCACCATCAAATTCTGCAGCGACGTTTCAGCCACCGATCTCGCACAGGATTCCGAGGGCATCGTGATCGACTGCCGCGGCCTCGGCGCGCGCGACGAACAGCCGGAGCTTCGCGGCGTCAAGGGCGAGATGATCCTGATCGAGACCAGTGAGGTGCAGCTTGCACGCCCGGTGCGGCTGATGCATCCGCGCTGGCCGCTCTACGTGATCCCGCGCGAGGACAATCTGTTCATGCTGGGCGCGACCTCGATCGAGGCCGAGGACACCGGCGTCAGCGTCCGCTCCGCGCTGGAGCTGCTCGGCGCGGCTTACACCGTGCACCCCGCGTTCGGCGAGGCCCGCATCGTCGAATTCGGCTCCGGGCTTCGTCCTGCTTTTCCCGACAATTTGCCGCGCATCGGCATCCGCGGCCGCAGGATCACCGTCAACGGTCTCTACCGCCACGGCTTCCTGATCGCGCCCGCGCTCGCCGAGCTGACGCTCGCCTATGTCGAGCGCGGCCAGATCGACAACGAGGTGATGCAATGCGCGTGATCGTCAACGGCGAGGCGCGGGAGATCAGCGCGGCCAGCGTCGACGCGCTGCTCGCCGAGCTCGACTACGAGGGCACCCATTTCGCCATCGCGCTGAACTACGACGTCGTGCCGAAAAGCCGCTGGGCCGAGACGGCACTGAAGGCCGGCGACGAGATCGAGATCATCACGCCGCGGCAGGGAGGGTGAGCGGGATGCTTTCACCAAACACTCCGCTGTCATCGCCCGGCTTGACCGGGCGATCCAGTACGCCGCGGCTTCACGTTTCCAGCCGGACGGCCCCGGCGTACTGGATCCCCGCCTTCGCGGGGATGACAGCTTCGTTTTGGCTGACACCATTCTTCAAGGAGACACCTTCCACATGGTGACCTTCTACGGCAAGACCTTCGCCTCCCGCCTCCTGATCGGCAGCGCGCTCTATCCTTCGCCTGCGATCATGCAGTCCGCGATCCGCGCCTCGGGCGCCAACATCGTCACGGTGTCGCTGCGGCGCGAATCCGCCGGCGGCAAGACCGGCGATGCGTTCTGGAATCTGATCCGCGAGCTCGACGTCACCGTGCTGCCGAACACCGCCGGCTGCCGCACGGTGCGCGAAGCCGTGACCACCGCAAAGCTCGCCCGCGAATTGTTCGGCACGACCTGGATCAAGCTCGAAGTCATCGCCGACAACGACACGCTGCAGCCCGACGTGGTCGGCCTGGTCGAAGCCGCCACCATCCTGGTCAAGGACGGTTTTGAAGTATTCCCCTATTGCACCGAGGATCTCTCGGTCGCGAACCGCCTGGTCGATGCCGGCTGCAAGGTGGTGATGCCGTGGGCGGCCCCCATCGGCAGCGCGAAAGGCATCACCAATCGCGATGCGCTGAAGCTACTGCGCGATCGGCTGCCCGACATCACGCTGGTGGTCGACGCCGGCCTCGGTGCGCCCTCGCACGCCGCGCAGGCGCTCGAGCTCGGCTATGACGCCGTGCTGCTCAACACCGCGATCGCCAAGGCCGCAGATCCCGTCGCAATGGCCAACGCCTTCCGCCTCGGTATCGAGGCCGGCCGCACCGCTTATGAAGCCGGGCTGATGAACGCCCGCGACTTCGCCTCCCCCTCCACCCCTGTCGTTGGGACCCCGTTCTGGCATGCCGTATCCTGATCGCTTCTATCCCGTCGTCGACAGCCTTGCGTGGGTCGAGCGCCTGACCAAGCTCGGCGTCGGCACCATTCAGCTGCGCGCCAAGGAGCTCGACGACGGGCAGGCCTTGCAGATGGTCACCGATGCGCTGGCGATCACCGAAGGTACCCAAGCCAAGCTGGTCGTGAACGACTATTGGCGCGCCGCGATCGTCGCCGGCGCCAAATATCTGCATCTCGGCCAGGAGGATCTTGCCGATGCCGACCTCAAGGCGATCCGCGAGGCCGGCCTGTCCCTCGGCATCTCCACCCATGACGATGCCGAGCTTGAGACCGCGCTGGCCGCGAAGCCCGATTACGTCGCGCTCGGCCCGATCTTCTTCACCACGCTGAAGTCGATGCGCTTCGAGCCGCAGGGTATTCCGAAGATCACCGAATGGAAGAAGCGCATCGGATCGATCCCGCTGGTCGCGATCGGCGGCATCAAGTTCGAGCACGCCGCGGAGATTTTTGCGGCTGGGGCGGATTCGATCGCGGTGGTCTCCGATGTCACGCAAAACCCCGACCCCGATGCGCGGGTTCGGCAATGGCTCAGCCTGGAGGAGGAGGCGTGATGCACTCGGTGCTCTCACCCCATCCTCCAATGTCATCGCCCGGCTTGACCGGGCGATCCAGTACGCCGCGGCTTCTCCGTAGCTCACTACGGTCTCTGGAATACTGGATCCCCGCTTTCGCGGGGATGACAGCGAGCCTACCCACCGGCGTCATTCCGGGGCACGCGAAGCGTGAACCCGGAATCTCGCTCAATAACCTCGAGGTTCCGGATCGGACCGCAATGCGGTCCGTCCGGAACGACGCCCTGTAAAGGAGGATCCCCATGAACATCCGCTCCAATCCCGAAAAAACCGTCCCCGCCGTCACCACCGGCCCGCTTCCCTCCTCGCGAAAGATCTTCGCATCCCCGGACGCCGCGCCCGAACTGCGCGTGCCCCTGCGCGAGATCATTCTCTCCGAAGGCGCCGGCGAGCCCAACCTGCCGGTCTATGACACCTCCGGCCCCTACACCGATCCCTCCGTCACCATCGACGTCAATGCCGGCCTTCCCCGGAGCCGCAAGCAATGGGTGCTGGAGCGCGGCGGCGTCGAGGAGTATGAGGGCCGCCAGATCAAGCCGGAGGACAATGGCGGCGTCTCTGCCGACAAGGCCGCGCGCGCGTTCAGCGCCTATCACAAGCCGCTGCGCGGCCTCGACGGCCACAAGATCACGCAGCTCGAATTCGCCCGCGCCGGCATCATCACCAAGGAGATGATCTACGTCGCCGCCCGCGAGAACCTTGGCCGCAAGCAGCAGCTCGAGCGCGCCGAAGCAGCCCTCGCCGATGGTGAGAGCTTTGGCGCCGCTGTGCCCGCCTTCATCACGCCGGAATTCGTCCGCGACGAGATCGCGCGCGGCCGCGCCATCATCCCCTCCAACATCAACCATTCCGAACTCGAGCCGATGATCATCGGCCGCAACTTCCTGACCAAGATCAACGCCAATATCGGCAACTCGGCGGTGACCTCGTCGGTCGAGGAAGAGGTCGAGAAGATGGTGTGGGCGATCCGCTGGGGCGCCGACACCGTGATGGACCTCTCGACGGGCCGCAACATCCACACCACGCGCGAATGGATTTTGCGCAACTCGCCGGTGCCGATCGGCACCGTTCCCATTTATCAGGCGCTGGAGAAGTGCAACGGCGATCCCGTGCAGCTGACCTGGGAGCTCTACAAGGACACGCTGATCGAGCAGTGCGAGCAGGGCGTCGACTATTTCACCATCCACGCCGGCGTGCGCCTGCAATACATCCACCTCACCGCCAGCCGCGTCACCGGCATCGTCTCGCGCGGCGGCTCGATCATGGCGAAGTGGTGCCTGGCGCATCACAAGGAGAGCTTCCTCTATACGCATTTCGACGAGATCTGCGACCTCATGCGCAAGTATGACGTCTCGTTCTCGCTCGGCGACGGCTTGCGCCCCGGTTCGATCGCCGACGCCAACGACCGCGCGCAATTCGCGGAGCTCGAAACCCTCGGCGAGCTGACGAAGATCGCGTGGGACAAGGGCTGCCAGGTCATGATCGAGGGCCCCGGCCACGTGCCGATGCACAAGATCAAGATCAACATGGACAAGCAGCTCAAGGAATGCGGCGAGGCGCCGTTCTACACGCTTGGACCGCTGACCACCGACATCGCGCCGGGCTATGACCACATCACCTCAGGGATTGGTGCGGCTTTGATCGGCTGGTTCGGTTGCGCCATGCTCTGCTACGTCACGCCGAAGGAGCATCTCGGCCTGCCCGACCGCAACGACGTCAAGACCGGCGTTATCACCTACAAGATCGCCGCCCATGCCAGCGATCTCGCCAAGGGCCACCCCGCCGCGCAACTGCGCGACGACGCCCTCTCCCGCGCCCGGTTCGACTTCCGCTGGACCGACCAGTTCAACCTCGGCCTCGACCCCGAGACCGCCAAGAACTTCCACGACGAGACCCTGCCGAAGGAAGCCCACAAGGTCGCCCATTTCTGCTCGATGTGCGGCCCGAAATTCTGCTCGATGAAGATCACGCAGGACGTGCGGGATTATGCGGCAACGCTGAATGATCCGAACAGCGTGGGCATGTCGATGCAGGGCACTGCCGAAGACGGCATGGCCAAGATGAGCGCGAAGTTCAAGGAGATGGGCAGCAGCGTCTATCTGGATGCGGAGAAGGTGAAGGAGAGTAATCGGGTGTTGTGATGGGGCTTCTCCAGGGTGTCCGGACCAATTCCGGACACCCACCATTCGAAACGCGCGGCATCATCTCATCAAAGATTCAGATACTCGGCGTCACTTAGTATCGTGTATTTTTTCGGACTTAGCAGAATCACAATCTGTGACCTGCACAATGGCAGAACCACCTCGAATTGCTTGATCGCTATTGGAATGCTGAAGTCGCTCCCATCATCAACCGCATTGTGGACCGGCCACCAATCTTCGAACGCATTATGTGCCGGATCGCAACCAAGCGCCGGAGCCACTAAGCGCTGAACCCCTGTATTCTTCTTCTTTTTGATCAACGCTCCGTTCTGATCCATTGCCGGGCTACCGTTACTCATCAAATAAATTCCAGCATCTCCCACAAGCCAAAGCGCTCGTTTCGGACCTTTCCTTCCATACCAAGGGAGAGAAGTTGGAGCATTTCTGGCGTGATCAACGAGACGCCACACGGTTGCAACATCAAACTTTAGAACAACGCTTCCATCCGGTGCTCGAAGCTTTTTTGCGGCAACAGTACTTTCCAAGCAGGCGACCAAAAAGCAGCATATCGCTCCGGAGAGATTTACCGCCAGCTCAGCATGATGGAGTGGCACCTCTCGGTTCAAGTTCGCCTTCCCGTGCGCATCTCCCAGTTTGTTGCGCATCTCGCCTACGCGGGTAACAATCGTCTGGCTTGCCCCAAAAACTGACTTAAACAAGGTGTCGGTATGCTGAGTTGGAGCGATTCCGAGATTCGATGCCACGAGGTAATATAGCTTCGGCAAATCCCATGTATCGTCATATTGAATCTCAAGCTCATCTAGCGCAGTCTTGCACATAGTTTCGAGCATCGCGCGAGCTGCTGTTACTGCACCATCGCGATCATCCTCCAATCGACCAATTGCTTTTTGCCAATCGGAGTAGATGGCGTCATATCGCGAATGGGCAAGCCGCTGGTTTATCAATCTCGATAGTGGCGCCCTAGAATCTGGAATAGGCTGATCGGTCAATAGCTTCTCCCGGCTGGTCTAAACCAAGGACGTGAGATCAAGGGCCCTTGTCCGCTCTGACATGACGGCCAAACCAGTCTAGCGATCGCCGGCAGTGCTGCTTGTCCCCATAGATGCTATGATAGCTCGCCCTGATTGAAAGGGTGGATAGCGCTTCACGAACGCTACGATGAGCTTCCAGGTACTCGGGGTCTTCTGTGTCACCCGAAATCGAAATAAGATCTATTTCCTTACCAGATACGAATGCTCGTCCCGAGATGTCCTTGACAAAGGTCGTCCAGAGCAGCCCTCGCGGCATCAAGTCTATCAAAGCCGCCCCAACCTTCTCATCGTTCCTAAAGACGACAATCTCGTCCATAATCATTGGTCCCGCGCCATCGTTGCGCAATCGAACAAAGATGCTATCTTCATAGTCTCCCATGCTGATGCTTCCTATAGGCATGAGAGTCTTTCGATAGTGAACTCGTTGCCACCTCATGTTCATGATCGCGAGGAGAATGGATATCGTTGATGCGACTATCGCCAAGATAGCCGTGATCCCCGTTACCGTATCCTTGTTCTCGCCAATCCACTTGATAAAGTCACCCATGACCTTAACCCCCTTGGCTTACACACTCCTTTAACGAGTATTTAGTCTTACACGCAACCCCTTTACGGCGTAGGCGATGAGCGCTGACCACGTCGACGATTGTGCACTTGAGACCACCCTCCACCGCCTCCGCGACCAGCTCCGTCCCAATCTCCGCCTCGTCTTCGTCGGCACCGCCGCCTCGACGCGCTCGGCCGAGCTTGGGCACTACTACGCCCATCCCGGCAACCGCTTCTGGCGCGCGATCCATGAGGCCGGCATCACGCGGCGGCGCTATCAGCCGAGCGAGTTCGCAGGCCTGATCGAGCTCGGGATCGGCTTCACCGATCTCTCCAAGACGGGCGCGGGGATGGATCACCAGATCGCGGCGAAGACTATCGACGTGCCGGGCTTCAAGGCGAAGATGGAAAAGTATCGGCCGCGGACGATCGCGTTCACGAGCAAGAAGGCGGCTAGCTTGTTTTACGGCAGACCGTCGGCTGCGATCGCGCTGGGGCGGCAGCCGCGCGATGCGAGCTTGCCGGAGATATTCGTGCTGCCTTCGCCGTCGGGTGCGGCGTCCGGGAGCTGGACGTTGGAGCCGTGGCGAGAGCTTGCGGCATGGATCAATTCATAGGGGCAGCCGACAATAGCGCCTCGTACTCCGCCGTCGTCCCGGCGAAGGCCGGGACCCATAACCCCAGGGAGTAGTTTGGCGAAGACTCGTCGTTCGGTACTGCGACCGTCCGCAATAGAGAGATCACGCGGTATGGGTCCCGGCCTTCGCCGGGACGACACCGAGGGTGGCGCAACCGGGTACAACCCAGTCGAAGCGCGGACGTTGTCGGAATCCCGACCGCCCCTTCGTCTTCTGCACACAGCATGTCCCCCGGAGCCCCTCATGCCCACCATCACCGCCTTTGAATCCTCGCCCGATCGCGGCCGCGGGCAGGCGCGCGACATGCGGGTGCGCTGGGCGCTGGAAGAGGTCGGGCAGCCCTATGACGTCCGGCTCGTCTCGTTCGCCGCGATGAAGGCGCCCGCGCATCGCACGCTGCATCCGTTCGGGCAGATCCCGACCTATGAGGACGGCGATCTCGTGCTGTTCGAATCCGGCGCGATCGTGCTGCATATCGCCGAACGCCATGATGGCTTGCTGCCCAAGAACGTCAATGCGCGCGCCCGCGCGATCGCGTGGATGTTCGCCGCGCTGAGCACGGTCGAGCCGCCGATCGTCGAGCTCACGATGGCCATGCTGCTCGAGCGCGACAAGAGCTGGCACGCGGAGCGGCTGCCCATGCTGCAGGATCGCGTCCGCACCATGCTCGGCGAATTGTCCGCTCGCATCAGTGGTGCCGACTGGCTCGACGGCGCGTTCAGTGCCGGCGATCTCATGATGGTGACGGTGCTGCGCCGGCTTAATACGTCCGGCGTGCTCGATGAGCATCCCGCCATCGCCGCCTATGTCGCCCGCGGCGAGGCACGGCCGGCCTTCAAGCGTGCCTTCGAGGCGCAGCTTTCGGTGTTCAACGCCGCATCGCGTTCGCAGGCGGAGTAGCCGCTCAGCTCAGCGACGCCAGCTCGCGCGCGAGGTTGGCACGCGCCTGGCGGTCGAAGGTCGCGGCGAAGTCCGGATCGGGAAAGATGACCTCGCGTGCCGCGAAATGGCGGAGCACGCGGGCACGGCCGACGCGATAGTCGTTCTCGCCGACATGGATGAATTCGCGGCGGATCGCGGCGGCATAGGCGTCGTAGCGCGCGGGGGCGGCGCCGAGAATGCTGAGGTCGATCGAGATCAGGATCGCCCCGAGGCGGTCGCCGGCGGCAACGTCGTGCGTCCTGGTCAGGCGGATCAGGCGGCCGACCTCCTGACGAAGCTCGGCGCGGACGTGCTGCTCGGCGAGCTCCGCGCTGCGCTCCTCATTGTCCGACCGGGTCGGGTCGTAGACGACATCGTGCCACCAGATCGCCTCCGACAGCGTCTCGCGCTCGGCGGCCGAGAGACCCTCGACGCGCGCGAGCGCGGCGAGGCAATCCTCGATATGCGAGAGATTGTGATAGTGGCGGCCGGGCGCCGCATAGGCGGCGGCCAGTTCGTCGCGGGTCATGGGCGAGGCCTCATTCCTCGAACAATTTTTCGAACAGCGGCTTCGCGCGCTCGAGGCCTTCGGGCGTGAACTGATGCGGACTACGGACGAGGCGAAAGCGCCCTACCGCATCGTGATCGCAAGCCCGCTGAGATCGGCGTTCGCCATCAGGCCGACCTGCCTGCCCGACAGTTCCAGCACCGCGCCCTTCTGGTTGGTCAGCACGATGGCGCGGGCGCCGGAGCCGACGGCGATGCCGGCACCGGCGGCGCCGTAGACGCCGGCGACGTCGGAGGGACGGTTGATGTTGGAGACGCGGCCGCGCAGCACGGTCTTCGAGCCGCCGAAGACGAGGCCGTAGTCGAGCCCGCCGGTGGACAGCCCGTAGGAGCGGCCGCGGAAGTTGAGGACGCCCGAGCCGCCGGAACCGCCGATGATCCAGCCCGCCTTGTAGATCGTCAGCGTCACCGTGCCGCCGTCGGCCACCGCCGAAGTCGAGAGCCCGGCCAGGGCGGCAATGGCAACCAGCGCGGCGCGGAAGGTGGATGCGAGCTTCATGAGTGTCTCCGGGGGCTGTTTTTCTTTGGGGGAAGGATTCGAATCAGACGAAGGGAATGTACTTGATGGATCAGGGCGGCAACATGATGGATGAGGCGTGGGGCGCGCTCGTCGCCAGGCATTCAACTGTCATCGCCCGGCTTGACCGGGCGATCCAGTACTCCGCGACAGCAGTGATCGAACCGAGAGGCTGCAGCGTACTGGATGCCCCGGTCAAGGCCGGGGCATGACAGTCGAGCTCTTAGCGGGAGCCCAGGCAACCGCATCATCCCATCCTGCCCGTGTTTTGCCCGGCGAAGCAAACGATCATTTTCGCCCTTCCCGAACCTCAAAAACCCCAACGATTTCCACCTCATCCCTACTGTGCATGGGGTTGTTTTCGCATTTTTTGGTTTGAGCCGCCTCCGCCTGCCGCTACGTTTGCCGCGTCCGCGACCGTTTTCGAGGTGACCCCATGCCGATCCAGCATTTCGCGCCCCCGCCACACGTCAAGGCGCCGCCGCTGTCCTTTGCGACGCGCGTCGGCGATCTCCTGTTCGTCTCCGGCATTCCCGGCTTCGATGCGAACGGCGCGCTGCCGGATGGTTTCGAGGCGCAGTTCGCCAATGTCGTCGTCAACATCCGCCGCGTGCTGGGCGAGGCCGGAGCCACCACGGCCGACCTCGCCAAGGTCAACGTGCTTCTGACCCGCGCCACGGACGTTGCCGCCATGAACGCGCTCTATGCCGGCGCCTTCGGCCCGCCGCCCTACCCCGCGCGCACCACGTGCGTGGTGCAGGCCCTGCCCGATCCGAAGATGCTGATCGAGATCGAGGCAGTGGCCTCGCTGTCGAAGTGAGCCTGCCTGTGACTTGTCGGGCACGCGGCCAAACCAAATGTGCGGGCGCGACTGACATATCCGTGAAACACCGCTCCCCGGCTTGCAAAGAAGCTGCTTTTACCGCACGAATTTTCAGGTCCTACTTCCCCACAAGGAGATATTTCATGCGTCGCGTTCTCGCCCTCTGTGCCGTTGCCGGCATCGCCACCTCCGTCTTTGCCGTGCCGGCCTCGGCCAAGGTCGGCTATTACGTGATCCGCTGGGATAACACCGGCATCTGCCAAATCTGGAACGAGGACCTTCAGCACAAGCCGTTCCAGTTCGGCGTGTCGACCTACAAGGTCGTCAGCAAGTCCTTCCCGACGTTCCAGCAAGCCTCCGACCTCCAGATCAAGTTGCGCGGCGAGCGCCGCTGCACGCTCTGAGCTCGAGCGACGGATCGAATTTGAAGGGCGGGTCGCGCGAGCGATCCGCCCTTTCCTTTTGCCGCGGCCCGGCGTTTTCCGGCCGAAATCACGCATTTTCCCGCCCGCGCGCATTGAACCTGACGGGCAGGCTGAACTACTCACATCTTGTCCGGGGCGCATTCTCAGAGCGTCCGGCACCAGCCCTCCCCGCATTGCCGGGAGGCGCATCACATCATTCATTTTGAGGAGCTGATCATGCGTCGTATTTCCGTGCTGTGCGCTGCCGCAGGCCTTGCCGTCACTGCATTCGTCGCCGCGAGCCCCGCCGAGGCCGGGTATCACCTGGTCCGCTGGCAGGACAGCGGCTTCTGCCAGATCTGGGACGAGAGCATCCCGACCACGCCGTGGCCCGCCGGTTATCAGCGCGCCAGCGCCTCGGTGCCGACATTCATCGACGCGCTCGCGATGAAGGATACCGCGCTCAAGACCGGCAAGTGCACCTGGTAGGATTTCGATCGGCGGACGAAAGGCCGGGCAAGGGCGCCAGCGTCCTTGCCCGGTTTTTTTGTGCTCCGCGTGAACGAACGTTGACGTGCTCTCACACGTCCTTGTGCGCGCCGGGATGGATCAGGACGTCGCGCGCGGCGGCGAGGTCGATGAAGGCTTGCGCGCTGCCGCCGTGGTCGGGATGCAGGCCCTTGGCGGCGCGGCGATAGGCCTGGTTGATGTCCTCGCAGGTGAGCTGCACCGCGAGCGGCAGGCCGAGCATCTTGCGCGCGCGATCTTCGGTGGACAGCTTCTTCGGCATGGCGTTGCGGCGGCCGAAGCGCGGCGCGGTCAGATCGTGGACGACCTCGAGCACCACGCCGAGGCGGCGCTGGGCCGCCAGCGTGACGCCGTGATCGTCATTGCCCGCGGCCTGGCGCAGCACCGGAAGCGCCTGCTCGGCGGCCTGGCGCAGCATGGTGTCCGTGCTCGTCCGTGCGATCTCGGCCACGAGCCGGCCCGCCTCGGCGAAGTCGGCAGATTGCGCCGACCGAAGGCGTTCAAGGGCCAGTTTCCAGGAGTCGAGCCGGGCGTCGAGCCGTTCCATCATGCGCGCAACGTTTAGCAATCGAGATCAGTATGCCAAGGCCGCCGTTTCCGACCCCTTAATTTCGAGTTAGCGTTTCGTGAAACTTCGAAAAGAAATCGGGAGGAATATGTCATGGCACTGCTCGCAAACCACATCGCCGTCGTCACCGGCGCCGGTTCCGGCATCGGCCGCGCGATCGCCGCCGGCTATGCGCGCGAGGGCGCGCAGGTCGTGCTGCTCGACGTCAATTCCGACACCGTCGCGGAGGCCGCCCAGGAGATCCGAAAATCGGGCGGCAAGGCCGAGAGCTTCGCGCTCGATGTGACCAGGCGTGACGACTGCTTCGCGCTCGCAAGGCAAGTCGCGGACAAGGTCGGGCAGGTCTCGATCCTCGTCAACAATGCCGGCATCACCCGCCGCAACGCCTTCACCGCAGAGACGGAGACGGTGGCAAAGGACTGGAACGACATCATCTCGCTCAACCTCAACGGCGTCTTCAACATGACGCAGGCCTTCCTCGCACCCTTGCGCGCGAGCAAGGGCCGCATCGTCAATATCGGCTCGATCCAGTCCTTCGTGCACCTGCGTACGCCGAGCTCGGCGGCTTATACGACCTCGAAGCACGGCGTGCTCGGCTTCACCAAGGCACTCGCGGTCGAACTCGGCAAGGAAGGCGTGCGCGTCAACGCGATCGGGCCCGGCTTCATCGAGACCAACATCAACGCCAATGTGCGCGCGACCAATCCGGCGCTGGTGCAGGCCTTCGTCGACCACACCCCGCTGGCGCGCACGGGCAAGCCCGAGGACATCGTCGGCCCTGCACTCTTCCTGGCCTCGGATCTGTCGGCCTATGTCACGGGAACCATCGTGATGGTGGATGGCGGCTATCGAACGGTGTGAGAACGTCACTCAGTCCTCCGCCAATCGCGGCGGCTTCGCGGCATTCCTGGGGTCATCTGGTGCGTTCGTGCGCGGTTAACCTTTCATTAACCAAACCCGACCACCGTGGATCTACGGCTTGGGGGTCGTTTGTTCTCGATCCGCTTCCAACGATGGTAGCGGGCGTTGATCGGGGAGTGTGTTGATGACCACTGTTCATGTCGCTGCGTCCGAGCCGGGCGCACAATTTCTTGCTCCTAACCAGATCGTTCCGTTGCTGATCGGTGCGACCGTCGACGAGGTCGAGCGCGAGCTCGTGCTCCAGACCCTGGCGCGCTGCGACGGCAACCGCACCCGCGCCTCGCGCGTGCTCGGGTTGTCGGTCCGCACGCTGCGCAACAAGATCAGGATCTATGCCGCCTCCGGCATCGACGTGCCCGCCTATCAGGATTAGGGCGCGCGGTTGCGGGCCGATTGATGTTGACTGATCCCCTGCGAAACACGGGCGGAATTGCTGCTGTCGTCAAACGCCGCTAAGTAGCTTGCGTCCGTTAAAGGGAGCAGCGGCGTGGCAGACGATCAGGGACGACGGCAGGGACCTCAGGGACCGCGCGGGCGGCAGGGCGAGCCGGGACGGCCGGGGCCGCAGGGTCATCCCGGCCGACGCGGGCCGGACGGCGCGCGCGGCAAGCCTGGTCCGCAGGGCAAGCCGGGGCCGATCGGAAAGGCGGGGCCGCAAGGTAAGCCCGGTCCGCAAGGCAAGCAGGGCGAGGCGGGTCCGCGCGGGGCAATTGGCGCGCAGGGGCCTGCCGGACCGCAGGGGCCGGCGGGTCCGCAAGGCCCGCGCGGCGAGGCCGGGCCGCCCGGTCAGTTGCCATCGATAGAACAGGTGCTGCCGTGGCTCGAGCAACTGTTCGACGCCTGGGACGAGCGTCGCCGCCAACGCGAGCGCGAAGCCGCCGAACGCGAAGCGCTGGAGGCCGCCGTGCAGGAAACTGACGAGCTTATAGTCGACGACGAGAGCGATGCCGGCGAAGGCGATGATCACAAGAAAAAGAAGAAAAAGAAGAAGCACGGCAAGGATCAGTGACCGCTCTCCTGCCCCCGGACGCAGCGCGGCATGCCATGCTGCGCTGCTGAGCCGGGGCCCATGTCTCCGAGACCTGCGGGACACGCCAGATCAAGATGTGCCGGAAGCATCGTCCTTGCGCGGCAGCATGCCCATGCGCTCGAACTGCCAGCGCATGGCGCGATACCAGAGATAGCCGACCGCCGCGCCGCACAGAGCGAGGATGATCACGTTTGCGCTCGAGAACGAGCCGCTCCACCACATCATCCACGCCGTCCACAGCAACGTGAAGATGATGGCACCAGCTTTCAGCGGAAGAAGGGGGCGGCTCATGACTCTGCTCCGGGCTGTCAAAACCCCGGCGAACATCATCACGCAGCAAGCGGCTTTCTTCCGTGAGCCAGATCACGGAATGGCTTTCGACGATCGCTAGCCGAACCGCAGCCGTGAGCGTTCCCTGGCCCTTTCCGCCTCGACCTCGCGGTCGCGCGTCGGCGCATGGGTGTGCAGCGACGTCAGGAGTTTCCGCGCGGCCTCCGAGACCTCCGCCACCGCACGGTCGAACGCCGCCTCGTTGGCCTGCGACGGCTTGTTGAAGCCGGACAGTTTTCGCACGAACTGGAGCGCGCTGGCGTGGATCTCATCCTCCGTCGCCGGCGGATCGAAGTTGAACAGCGTCTTGATGTTGCGGCACATGCAGTCTCTCCGGATGTTTCCCTCAAAGACGATCGGCGGCAGCGAAATCCTACATCCTTCCCACACTTCTGTTGAGTTCCGCGGCGTCGCGCCCCGATATCGCAACGCATCATATGCCACGCCTTCACGCCGCATATTATTTGAGCATGCAATGCGCTGACAGCTCGGGCTTAATCGCCTCGACGATGGAATCGACGCGAGCAAGAACTCGCGCGAATGGGACGGCGCGACGAGGAGGATCGCATGCACAGGCTCGCACTGTGCGTTTGGCTGACCGCGATGACGGCGCTGACGAGCGCCGCATTCGCGTTCGACAACGGGCAATATGATCACGTCCCGCCCGACATCCGGGCCTGGTTCAAGAGCGTCATCGCGCCGAACGGCGTGCCCTGTTGCGACATCTCCGACGGCCATCGCACCGATTACGACGTGCGGAGCGGCGCCTATTGGGTGCCGATCGAGGGACAATGGATGGAGGTGCCCGAACGCGCCATCATCCGCGGCCAGGGCAATCCGGTCGGCCAGGCCGTGGTCTGGTACGTTCACCACCGCGGCGCCATCATCATCAGCTGCTTCGTGCCGGCGGATGCAGTCTAGCATGATGGATTTCGTTGGCTGAGGCGGCCCGATCGGGTAGCTTGTCGCAAAGCTGATGCGGAGGCATGCCGTTGACCGATCTTTGCGCCGAAGACCTCGCCACCATCTATGCCAAGCCGAGCCCGCGCGTGATCGCGAAAGCGCGTCCCGCGATCGATGCGCATGCCAGGAAATTCATCGAGATGTCGCCGTTCTGCGTGCTCGCGACGTCGGGCGCAGACGGCAGCGTCGATGCCTCGCCACGCGGCGGCGGCATCGGCTTCGTCCACGTCGCAGGTCCCAACCAGCTATTGATGCCTGACCGATCCGGCAACAACCGGATCGACAGTTTTCGCAATGTCGTCGAAGGCTCGGGCTTCGTGCATCTGCTGTTCTTCGTGCCCGGGATCGACGAGACGCTGCGCGTCGGCGGAAGCGGCACGCTGTCGGCCGATCCGGATCTGCTCGCCTCCATGGTGGAATTCGGCAAGCCGCCGCGCGCGGTGCTGAACATCGCGGTCAGCGAAGTCTATTTCCACTGCGGCAAGGCACTGATGCGCTCGAAGCTGTGGTCGCCGGAGAAGGTGCAGCGCTCGGTGATGCCGAGCATCATCGAGGTCATTCACGACCAGACCGGCTTGGGCGAACGGCAGAGCCAGGAGGTCGTTGAGGAGCTCTACAAGTCGCAGCTGTAGCTGGCGCGGCAATCACCGTGTCGTCCCGGACAAGCGCGCCTTAGCGTGCGCCGATCCGGGATCCATAACCACAGGGAGTGGTTTGGCGAAGGCTCGCAGTGAAGAACCTATCCGCCGGTACGAACACCGACACTTGCAGATAGATCACGTGGGATGGGTCCCCGCTTGCGCAGGGACGACACCGGGTGCGTGGCTAAGGCCGGAGCTTAATGCCCCTCGCCCTCGAGCCCGCCGACGTGCTTCTGGGTGTAGAGTTCGAGGCCGATGCGGCCGATCAAATCGAGTTGGGTTTCGAGGAAGTCGATGTGGTGCTCCTCGTCGCTCATCAGCTTCTCGAACAGGTCTCGCGTGACGTAGTCCTTGGCGCCGTGGCAGTAGGTCGCCGCTTCCTGGTAGAGCGCGCGCGCGCTCATCTCGGCGGCGAGATCGCACTCGATGATCTCCTTGACGTTCTGGCCGATACGCAGGGGATCGAGCACCTGCATATTCGGGAAGCCGTCGAAGAACAGGATGCGCGCGGTGAGCTTGTCGGCATGCTCCATCTCCTCGATGGACTCCTTGCGCCAGACCTTGGCCATGTCGAGGAGACCCCAATTGTCGAGGAAGCGGTAGTGCAGCCAGTACTGGTTGATCGCAGTCAGTTCGTGACGCAGTGCCTTGTTGAGATAGTCGATGACTTTTGCGTCGCCCTGCATGGTCCACTCCAGCTCTTGCAGTCCAAATCGGCCCAAAACCGAATTTAGAATACTTCTAAATCAGTTTGCGGGCGAGGGCAACCAGCCACGGAGATGCAGCCGGGGAAAAGCTCAGCCGATCGGATGAAGATTTCAGCAAGCCGCGAGGGCGAACTGGCGGGTCTCGGCCGCCTCGTCATTCGCGGCCACGGTGTGGCTGTGCGGGCAGCCTGAGCAGCAGGACTGGGCGCAGGGGCCAAGCGCTTCGTCGATGATGGTCTTGATCGTCCGGGCACATCGGCCACATTCGGCGCTACAGCCGAGGCATCCATAGACCTGCTTGGCATGGCGCACGGCGTCGTCGGACTCGGCGACGGCGGCGCGGATGTCGTCATCGCTCAGCACGTTACAGGAACAAACGATCATGGAAGCGGCAGGCCCTTCGGTGATGCGTCACCATCGATATTTAACGGGCCGGCCGGATGCAAAAGGAAAAAGCAGTATTTGAAGCTATTCCAAACTGGCCCGATAGCAGCCTAGAACGGCTCCAAAACCGGGCGTTGCGCTGAATCAAGATTAGAGGGGATCTAGTCGCCGCCGCCGCCTCCACCACCATCACCGCCGCCTCCGCAATCCCCGCCACCGCCGCCGCTATCACTGCTGGAACAGCCGCCAGCGTCGCTCGAGCTCCCCGAACTGCCGCCGGAAAACCAGCTCCCCAGCCAGAAGCCGTCGTTCGTCCTCGTATAGGTGTCGCCGCCGCCACTATTGCCGTCGCCGGCCGCGATCCGTGAGCGGCGCTGGCTCCGGTTCTGAAGGTGCGCGATCCAGCCGAAGCCGATCGCGAAGACAACTCCAGCAGCAATCAATGCACCTATCATCGCGTTGTCCAACTCGCCTCCCGGGCACATCGGTGCCCGATAATCCATTGGTCGCGCCCGCCAAAGGCGCCGTTCATTGATCATTCAAGCGAAGTGTGGAACTCTGCTCCCAAAGAGTTCCCGCGTGGTCCTACGAAAGGCCTCCCGATGAAGAAGCTGTTCCTGACGGTCGCTGCCGTCGCCTCCCTGGCCCTCGCGGCCGGAACACCGGCCAATGCGCAGCGCGGCGTCGCGGCGGGTGTGGCGGCCGGGATCATCGGCGGCGCAATTGTCGGCGGCGCACTGGCCTCTCCGTATTATTACGGACCCGGCCCGGGCTATTACCAACCCGGTTATTACCCGCCCCGCTACTACGCGCCGGGTCCGGGCTATGTCTCCGACGGCTATTACGGTGGCGGCTGCGTCTGGCAGAAGCAGCGCTTCTGGGACGGCTACGACTGGCGCATCCGCCGCGTCAGAGTCTGCGGCTGAAGGCGCTGCGGGCCGAATCGTCCGACCGATTTACTCCAGACTCGCCGTTCATCTTGGGGCCTGAAAAAGACCGCTTTTTCTCGTCACAGCTCCGTGTGCGTTTACCGTGGATTGACCATTTGCGCGCTTCCTAGCTGCAAGGCCAATTCCATTGGAGCCTGCGTGAACCTTTGAAACCCGGGCGCCTCTAACAAGAGGAACCCATCTCCCAGGAGAGTCCTGAGCATGAAGAAGATTCTTGTTGCCGCCCTCACGGTTGCGACGGTCGCCGGTTCGCTGGTGACTGCCGTTCCGTCCGCCAAGGCGCATGACGGCAGCATCGGCGCCGGCATCGCGGCTGGCCTGATTGGCGGTGCGATCGTCGGCGGCGCCATCGCGTCGAGCCGTCCGGCCTATGGCGGTCCGGTTTACGTAGCCGAGCCCGGCCCGCCGCCCCCGCCCTGCTACTGGCAGCGCCAGCGTTACTGGGACGGCTTCGGCTGGGTCGTTCGCCCGGTTCGCGTCTGCTACTGATCTGATCGCACGGCGCCAGCGCCGCGATCGAAGCCCGGCCGAGACCATCGGCCGGGCTTTTTCTTTTGGCCCGCTATCGCGCCGCCTGGATCGAGCGGAGCACCTCTTCGCTCGGCCAGCAATCAACCTTGAGGCCGGCCGATTTCTGATAGGCGCCGAGCGCGGCGCGCGTCAGCATGCCGGCCTTGCCGTCGATCTTGTCCTTGTAGAGCCCGACGCGCGTCAGCCCGCGCTGCATCGTCTCGACATCCTTGGTGCGCAACTGCTTGGAGGCCGCCCATGGCGTTGCGAATGACTGCGGGCTCGTCATGCGATCGCTGAGATGACCGACGAACAGCACATAGAGGTCCGAAAAATTGTACTCCTTGATGACGAAGTAGTTCTTCGTGGTCAGGAACGACGGACCGTAGATGCCTTCCGGCTGAAGCAGCGAAGCCGGCTGCGCCTGCTCGGCGGCACCTAGCTTTTGTCCACGCACCGGCACGAAGCCTTCGCGCAGCCACTGTCCGATCGGCTTCGTCACCTCCGGCACGCCGGTGGTGCAATCGACCTTCGCCGGCGCCTGCACCTCATAGGCCCAGCGCACGCCGCTCTGCCAGCCCTTGTTGACGAGCTGCTGCGCGGCTGATGCCAGCGCATCCGGCACCGAATGCCAGATGTCGACGCGACCATCGCCGTCGAAATCGACACCATGCTTGTAATATTCGGATGGAAGGAACTGGGTGAGGCCGGTCGCACCGGCCCAGGAGGAGCGCATATCCTTGCGTGTGACGACGCCTTCGTCGAGTATCTTGAGCGCGACAATGAATTCGTTGCGATACTGATCCTTGCGCCGTCCGACATAGGCCTGCGTCGCCAGCACACGCAGCAGATCATGGGGCAGCGTATGGCGGCCATAGTCCGTCTCGCGGCCCCAGATCGCGAGCATGACGGTCGCCGGCACGCCGGACTTCTTCTCGATCTCAGCCAGCGAGGCACGGTATTTTTGCAGCAGCCGCTGCCCCTCGCCCGCAAGCCGCGCGATCGAGGCTTCCTTGACGTAGTCGGCCGGCACCTGCACGAACTCGGCCTGCGACGGCGCCCCGGTTGCGGGGCGGCCCGGCAGAAGCAGATCGGGCAGCTTGTAGTCAGGTTCGAGCCCGCGCGTCTGCTCGTCGAACGTCTTGCGCGAGACGCCTTCGGCCTGTGCCTCCGGCCAGAGCGAGGCGATGAACTGCGTGAAGGCGGCATCGGCGGCGCGGGCGGACGACAAGCCGCAGGTGACCACGATCACCGCAGCGATGAGCGCCCGCCGCATCATGCCGCCATCACCGCGTCAGCTTCTTGTACTTCACGCGGTGCGGAATGATGCTGTCCTGGCCGAGCCGGCGCATCTTGTCCTTCTCGTAGTCCTGGAAGTTGCCTTCGAACCATTCGACGTGGCTGTCGCCCTCGAAGGCCAGGATGTGGGTCGCGATACGGTCGAGGAACCAGCGATCATGGCTGATGATGACGGCGCAGCCGGCAAAGTCCTCCAGCGCCTCTTCGAGCGCGCGAAGCGTGTCGACGTCGAGGTCGTTGGTCGGTTCGTCGAGCAGCAGCACGTTGGCTCCGGACTTCAGCATCTTGGCGAGATGCACGCGATTGCGTTCACCGCCGGAGAGCGCACCGACCTTCTTCTGCTGGTCGGCGCCCTTGAAGTTGAACGCCGAGCAATAGCCGCGCGAATTCACTTCCTTCTTGCCGAGCAGGATCAACTCGTTGCCGCCGGAAATCTCCTCCCACACGTTCTTGTTGCCGTCGAGCGCGTCGCGCGACTGGTCGACATAGCCGAGATGCACGGTCTCACCGACCGTGATCGAACCTGAATCCGGCTTCTCCTGGCCGGTGATCATCTTGAACAGCGTGGTCTTGCCGGCGCCGTTGGGGCCGATCACGCCGACGATGCCGCCGGGCGGCAGCTTGAAGGTGAGGTTGTCGATCAGGAGGCGGTCGCCGAAGCCTTTGCTGAGGCCTTCGAAATCGACCACGTTGGCACCGAGCCGCTCGGCGACGGGAATGATGATCTGCGCCGTCTGGGTCTGCTTCTCGCTCGCCTGCTTGAGCAGATCCTCATAGCGCTGGTAGCGCGCCTTGGACTTGGCCTGACGCGCCTTCGGTGACGAAGCGACCCATTCCTGCTCGCGGGCCAGCGTCTTCTGGTGCGCGGCGTCCTCGCGTCCCTCCTGCTCCAGCCGCTTCTGCTTCTGAACCAGCCAGGACGAGTAATTGCCCTCGTAGGGAATGCCCTTGCCGCGATCGAGCTCGAGGATCCAGCTCGTGACGTTGTCGAGGAAGTAGCGATCGTGGGTGACGATCAGGATCGCGCCGGGATAGCTGCGCAGATGGCTTTCGAGCCACGACACGGATTCGGCGTCGAGATGGTTGGTCGGCTCGTCCAGCAGCAGCAGATCGGGCTGGTCGAGCAGCAGCTTGCACAGCGCGACGCGGCGGCGTTCACCGCCGGAGAGCTTGGTCACATCGGCGTCGTCGGGCGGGCAGCGCAACGCGTCCATGGCCTGGTCGACCTTGCTGTCGAGATCCCAGAGGCCCTGGGCCTCGATCTCGTCCTGCAGCTTGGTCATCTCGTCGGCGGTTTCCTCGGAATAGTTCATCGCCAGCTCGTTGTAGCGATCGAGGATGGCTTTCTGCTTGGCGACGCCCAGCATGACGTTCTCGCGCACCGAAAGCTTGGCGTCGAGCTGCGGCTCCTGCTCGAGGTAGCCGACGCGGGCGCCCTGGGCGACCCAGGCCTCGCCGTTATACTCCTTGTCGAGGCCGGCCATGATCTTGAGCAGCGTCGACTTGCCCGAGCCATTGACGCCGAGCACGCCGATCTTGGCGTCCGGGTAGAAGCTCAGATGGATGTTATCGAGCACCTTCCGGGTCGGGTAGCTCTTGGTCAGGCCCTGCATGAAATAGATGAACTGGCGCGCCATCGGTCCCGAAAACCTTCGATTTGAGGAAATTTGCTTCGCCGCCGATGTAGCGATCCCGTCCCTAAAGGGCAACGTTTTCCGTCCGTTCACCACGGACGAATACGGAATGGACACCATCCGGACACCGATCCGGACAATTGAAACCATCTTTTAATAAATCAGGCCGAAAGCTCGGTTTCGCGCGGAAACAGCGCCGCCCGCCCAGAACGAACGGGAGCACAGCGAGGCCGCATCATGGCTCTGATCGAGACCCATTCTCTTCCTGTTCCGGCAGAAGCCGGCCACGTCTCCGACTTCGCCTCGGAGATCAAGGGCTTCTGGAAGCGCTTCTTCGCCACCGCCTTCAACCCCTACCGGCCCGAACTGCACTACATGCGCGGCCCCGGCCCCGCCTGGCGTGCCAAGCACGGCATGGATGCTCCGTTCCGCCTGAAGCCCCGCGACCTCTAAGCGCCTCTCTCCTGTCGGATTTTTGAAGACGCGGGCGGCTTGCGCGCCGTCCGATTGCGCGCAACCATGGCCTGGTTCCGACGGTGGCGCTCGCCTTGCGCCCTCACCTCTCGCCATCACCTCTGGCCCTGGATGAACGCTGATGAGCCGGCTGCGCTGTGCAATTCTCGACGACTATTTCAACCTCGCGCTCGACGTCGCCGACTGGCAGAAATTGTCCGACCGCCTCGACGTCACCGTGTTCAGCCATCCCTTCGCCTCCGAACAGACGGCGGCCAGCGCGCTGGCCGATTTCGAGATCATCTGCGCGATGCGCGAGCGCACCGCATTCCCCAAGAGCCTGTTCGAGAGCTTGCCGAAGCTGAAGCTGCTGCTCACGTCAGGCATGCGCAACGCCGCGATCGACATGGAAGCCGCGAAGGCGCGCAATGTCGCCGTCGGCGGCACGCAATATTCCCGCGACCCGACCGCACCGCTCACCATGGGCCTGATCCTGGAGCTGACCCGCGGCATCGGCCGCGAGAACGCGCGCATGCATGCCCGCGAGCCCTGGCAGAGCTTTGCCGGCGTCGAGATCGAGGGCATGACGCTCGGGATCGTCGGGCTCGGCAAGCTCGGCAGCAAGATGGCCGGGATCGCCAAGGCGTTCGGCATGAACGTGATCGCCTGGAGCCCGAACCTCACGCCGGAGAAGTGTGCGGCGGCCGGCGTCGGCTACGCCTCCAAGGAGGAGCTGTTCGCCAAGGCCGATATCGTCACCATCCATGTGGTGCTGAGCGAGCGCTCGCGCGGCCTCGTCGGCGCTGCCGATCTCGCGCGGATGAAGCCGACGGCGTTTCTCGTCAACACCGCGCGCGGGCCGATCGTGGACGAGCAGGCGCTGCTCGAGGCGTTGCAGCAGCGCAGGATCGCGGGCGCCGGCCTGGACGTGTTCGCGGTCGAGCCGCTGCCGGTCGACCATCCTTTCCGTAAGCTCGACAATCTCGTGCTGACGCCGCATCTCGGCTACGCCACCGAGGACGGCTTGCGCATCCATTACGGTCAGATGGTCGAGGCGATCGACGCCTGGACCAAGGGCGGCGAGTTGCCGCGCAGGCTCGTCTGAAACGATGAAGGGCGTGCCAATGGCACGCCCTTCACGAACTGAATTGTCTCTCGGAGCTTAGCGCACGGTGACCGGCGCCGGCAGCGGCGGCACCACGGTCGGCTGCGTGCCCGGAACGGGACCGGCCTGCGCGGCCATCGGGGCCGGACCGGCAGCACCGGGCGTCGGCGCAGCGGAGGCAGTCGCCGTTCCCGGCGGCGGGCCGCCCGGCATCACCACCACGCGGGTACCGACCTTGACGCGATCGAACAGGTCGGAGACGTCCTCGTTCAGCATGCCGATACAGCCCGAAGACACGAACTTGCCGATGGTCGAGGGCTGGTTGGTGCCGTGGATGCGGTAGACGGTCGCGCCGAGATACATCGCACGGGCGCCGAGCGGATTGCCGGGGCCGCCGGCCATGAAGCGCGGCAGATAGGGCTGGCGCTCGATCATCTCGGTCGGCGGATGCCAATCCGGCCACTCGGCCTTGCGGGTGATCTTCTGCACGCCGGTCCAGGTGAAGCCGTCGCGGCCGACGCGGACGCCGTAGCGGATCGCACGGCCGTTGCCGAGCACGTAATACAGGTAGGTGTTGGGCGTATCGACCACGAGCGTGCCGGCCGGCTCCTTGGTCTGGAACGCGACTTCCTGGCGGCGCAGGTTCTGCGGCAACTGCACCGGCGCAGCATCGGGCTGCTCCTCGGGCGGTAGCGCGGCCAACGTCAACGGCCGGCCATCGGCGCCGACGGGCGGCTGGCCGGACTGGACCGTTCCGGTTGCGGCGGGACCACCGATGGACTCCGGCGGACGCAGGCCGTCATTGGCCGGTGCCTGGCCCTGCTGACCCGGGCGATTGGCATAGATCACCGGCGGCGGACCGGCGGGGCGGCCATAGCGGGGATCGTCGGGCGACATCACCGGGCCCTGCGGCGGGGCGGCCGAGTAGACCGGGCTGCCCGCCGGGCGGCCATACCGCGGATCATCCGGCGACATCACCGGACCCTGGGGCGGCCCTGCCGAGTAGACCGGAGGCGCGCCGAGCGGACGGCCATAGCGCGGATCGTCGCCCGGGCCGGGCGGCGGCAACGATGCCTGCGGCATCGCGTCGTCGTCATCTTCGAGCGCGTCGAAACTCGGTGTGCGATCGCCGGGCCGGTATTCAGCCGGGGCGCCGTAGCTCGGCACCTGCTGGATCGGATAGCTCTGAGCCTGCGCGAGCGAGGTTCCCGCCGCAGCGACGGTTGCGGCAGCGCATATCGTCAGAAAATGTTTGATCATCATCGCTCTTGTATAGTCCTCAAGCCCGATCGGACCGTTAACGGCCAGATGGCCGAAGATAGCGGCACATTCAAGACATATCAGGCTTATTTGCGCCGGATTTGCCGATTTGTGATCCGCAAGACTACCGTTGCCCCGTTGCATCACGGGGCGGAAATCGCATCGCGCGGTGGATTGCCTGACACAACGGCCCCGAATTTAAGGAAACGGGTCGGAATCGTTGCGGTATGTTCGAATCAGCCTGATTCGCCATCAATTTGAGCTCCGATCACCGCGTGGCGAACGCGGCAAACAGTACCGTCACCGCGTTCAGATGGCTCATGGGCCCTGGCACCTTCGCCGCCGGGGCGGAAATTCGCAATCCCTCGATGCTTCCCGGCTTTCGCTTCCTGTTTGCCGCGATCCTGCTGTCAACGTCCCTCCTGGTGTTCGGCCTGGGCGCCGCCGCGCTGCTGCGGGCGAGCCATGAGCAGTATGCCAACAACCCCTCCTGGCGGAATGGCCCGCAGGAGCAGAGGTTCGCGCAGGCGCCCGAGCCCGCTCCGCCGGTGCTCGCGGTCCTCCGTGTAGAGCCGGAGGTGACGGCCGAGCCCGAGCCTTCATTGCGCGACCAAGTGCCGACCATCGGATTGCCGGGCACCGAGCCCGAGCAGATCGCCGCGCTGACAAGCGAGGCTGACGTACCGACGCAGGCCGCCGCACCCGCAAGCGATCCCGTGACCACCGAACCGGCCAAGGCCGAGACGGCGACGGAAGCCACCGCACCGGCGCCCGCTGACACGCTCACGCCCGCCGACACCACGGCCTCCATTCCCGAAGCCAGGCCTGACCTCGCGCCTGCCGCTGTCGCAACCGCCGGCGAGCCGGCGCCGGCTGACTCCAGCGCGGCCCTGGCCTCCTCTGCGCTCGACGTCGCCGCGGCCAAGCTGGCCGCACTGAACGAGCCGGCGACGACGACCGTGAAGGATCAGCCGGTGAAGGCCAAGGCTGTGAGCAAGGCCGACGATAAGGCGGCCAAGCGCAAGGCGAAGGCGAAGCACCGGGTGGTGCGCCGTCCGCCGCCTCAGCAGCTGCAGCAACAGCTCGATCCGTTCGGGCAGCCGCAGACATTTGCGACGACGACGGCCACGAGGTCCCGCCAGTAGGCTAGGCCGGCCCGATCGCGATGGCCGGGCCCTTCTCCTGGCCCCATTCCGACCATGAGCCGTCATAGAGCGCGGTGTCGGTGATCCCGAGGCGATAGAGCGCGAGCGTCAGCACGCCGGCCGACACGCCGGAGCCGCAGCTCGTCACGATCGGCGCGTCGAACTTGACGCCGGCGCCCGTGAAGGCGGCGCGGAGATCGTCGAGCGGCTTCATCTCACCGGTCGCGGCATCGAACAGGAGATTGTAGGGCACGTTGCGGGCGCCGGGGATGTGGCCGGAGCGGATGCCCGGCCGCGGCTCGGGCGCGCGGCCCTCGAAGCGCTCGGCGGCGCGCGCATCGATCACCTGCTCCTTCCTGCTTTCGACGTTGGCGATCAGCTGCTGCATGCTGCGAACGCGCTTTGGATCGTAGCTCGCCTTGAAGGTTTGCGGCTTCGGCTTCACCTCGCCGCTCTCGACCGGACGTCCTTCGGCGCGCCACTTCTTCAGGCCGCCGTTGAGGATGCGCACATTGCCGTGGCCGAAGGCGAGGAACATCCACCACGCGCGGGGCGCCGCGACCCAGCCGCCGGCATCGTAGAGCACCACGGTATCGGCGTTGGAGATGCCGAGATTGCCGATGTCGCGGCCGAACTGCAGGGCGTTCGGATACATGTGCGGCAGCGGGTTGGAATGATCCGACACCGCATCGACGTCGAAGAAGGCCGCGCCGGGCAGATGCGCGGCGAGATAATCGTCCTTCGGCAGCGGCAGCACGCCCGGCAGCTTGAAGCTGGCGTCGAGGATCTTGACGTTGGCGCCGTTGATATGGGCGGCGAGCCATTCGGTGGAGACGAGGGGGTCGGGGGCGGTGGTCATGTGATCAGTCTCCGAGGGGTCGTTCCGGGGCGTGCGCAGCACGAACCCGGAATCCATCGTGCGGCAGAGTCGGTGGATGAATGGATTCCGGGTTCACGCTTCGCGTGCCCCGGAATGACGAGAGAGGCTCACCCCTTCTTCTTCGGCTCCCACTGCTCAGTCGGCCCGCCGGCATCGCGCCAGGCGGCGTAGCCGCCGGCGATGTGGGCGACGGGCTTCAATCCCATGTCCTGCGCGGTCTTGGCCGCGAGCGCGGAGCGCAGGCCGCCGGCACAGTGGAAGACGAACTTCTTGTCCTCCTGGAAGATCGGCTTTGCATACGGGCTCTGCGGATCGATCCAGAATTCGAGCATGCCGCGGGTGCAGGCGAACGCGCCGGGGATGCGCCCCTCACGCTCGATCTCGCGGGGGTCGCGGATGTCGACGATGACGACGTCGCCGTTCTTGGAGATCTCGATGGCGTCCTTGGCGTTGAGCGTCTCGATCTCGGCATTGGCCTCGTCGATCAGCGCCTTGATGCCGCGGGTGATGTTCTGGGGCATATCCATTCCCTTCTCTTTCGTCATTCCGGGGCGATGCGCAGCATCGAGCTACGGTGCGCAATTGAGAATCCATTCCGCCACCAACTCTGCCGCCCGATGGATTCCGGGTTCTCGCTGCGCGAGCCCCGGAATGACGACGGGAGACATCAGTGCGTCAATTCCTTCATTGCACCTTCCAGCCCCTCGATCGTGATCGGGTACATCCTGTTGGCGAAGATGCGTTTGATGATGGTGGTCGATTCCGAATAGTCCCAATGCTTCTGCGCGACCGGATTCAGCCACACCGAATGCGGATAGGTGCGGATGATGCGGTCGAGCCAGACCGAGCCGGGCTCCTCGTTGACGTGCTCGACCGAGCCGCCGGGCACCATGATCTCGTAAGGCGACATCGAGGCGTCGCCGACGAACACGACCTTGTAGTCGTGCGGGTATTTGTGCAGCACGTCCCAGGTCGGCGTGCGGTCGGTGAAGCGGCGCTTGTTCTGCTTCCACACGCCTTCATAGAGGCAGTTGTGGAAGTAGAAATACTCCATGTGCTTGAACTCGCTCTTCGCCGCCGAGAACAGCTCCTCGACCTGCTCGATATGCGCGTCCATCGAGCCGCCGATGTCGAAGAACACCAGGAGCTTCACCGCGTTGCGCCGCTCGGGCCGCATGTGCACGTCGAGATAGCCGTGATTGGCGGTCTCGCGGATGGTGGTGTCGAGATCGAGTTCATCCGGCGCGCCGGTGCGGGCGAATTTGCGCAGGCGCCGCAGCGCCACCTTGATGTTGCGGATGCCGAGCTCGACATTGCCGTCGAGGTCCTTGAATTCGCGTTTGTCCCATACCTTGACGGCGCGGTTGTTGCGGTTCTTCTCCTGGCCGATGCGCACGCCTTCGGGATTGTAGCCGTGGGCGCCGAACGGCGAGGTGCCGGCCGTGCCGATCCACTTGTTGCCGCCCTGGTGGCGGCCCTTCTGCTCCTCGAGGCGCTTCTTCAGGGTCTCCATGAGCTTGTCCCAGCCCATGGCCTCGATCTGCTTCTTCTCTTCTTCGGTCAGGTATTTCTCGGCGAGCTTCTTCAGCCACTCCTCGGGGATCTCCGCCTTCTCCATGGCGTCGAGCAGGTTTTCCAGCCCCTTGAACACCGTGCCGAAGACGCGGTCGAACTTGTCGAGGTTGCGCTCGTCCTTCACCAGCGCGGTGCGCGACAGATAGTAGAAATTCTCGACCGAGTAGTCCGCAAGGTCGGCGTCGAGCGCCTCCACCAATGTGAGGTATTCGCGCAGCGTCACGGGGACCTGCGCGTCGCGCAGAGAGGTGAAGAATTGCAGGAACATGGGTGACAGATTGCCCGTCGGATGGCTGACGTCAAGGGGCGGAGGCCATCCCTCTGCGCTGGACCCGGGTGCTTTTTGCTCTAGAATTGGCGCCCTCAGGGGTTTGTTTTGGGAACGTTTGCAATGGGAATTGTCGCAGCGCTCATCATCGGCGCGATCGCGGGCTGGCTTGCGGGCAAGATTGTCCACGGGGCGGGATTTGGGCTGATCGGCAACATCGTTGTCGGCATCATCGGCGCGCTGGTCGCAAGCTGGGTGCTGCCCCAGCTGCACATTCAGCTCGCCACCGGCACGATCGGCGCGATCGTGGACGCCACCATCGGCGCGGTGATTGTGCTGGTCATCCTTTCGCTGATAAAACGGGTCTGAAAGCCTGACCGAACCAGGAACGGCCGCCGCGAGCGGCCGTTCGCTTGTCGCGACGGGGCGACAGCCTTCTCGCCGACGATGACCCAAGGACACGCAATGAAATTTACCGGCACCAAGGACTATGTTGCGACCGACGATCTCAAGGTCGCCGTCAATGCCTCGATCGTGCTCGAGCGCCCGCTGCTCATCAAGGGCGAACCCGGCACCGGCAAGACGGTGCTGGCGGAAGAAGTGGCGAAGGCGCTGAACGCGCCGCTGCTGACCTGGCACATCAAGTCCACCACCAAGGCGCAGCAGGGCCTCTACGAATATGACGCGGTGTCGCGCTTGCGCGACAGCCAGCTCGGCGATAGCCGCGTCTCCGACATCAAGAACTACATCAAGCGCGGCAAGCTGTGGGAGGCCTTCACCGCCGAGCAGCGCCCGGTGCTCCTGATCGACGAGATCGACAAGGCCGACATCGAATTCCCGAACGACTTGCTGCTCGAGCTCGACCGCATGGAATTCCATGTCTATGAGACCGGCGAGACGATCAAGGCCAAGCAGCGCCCGATCATGATGATCACCTCCAACAACGAGAAGGAGCTGCCGGACGCCTTCCTGCGCCGCTGCTTCTTCCACTACATCAAGTTCCCGGACGCCGACACGATGGGCCGCATCGTCGACGTCCACTTCCCCGGCATCAAGAAGCGCCTGGTCGAGGAAGCGCTGCGCATCTTCTTCGAGGTGCGCGAGGTGCCCGGCCTGAAGAAGAAGCCTTCCACCTCGGAGCTTCTGGACTGGCTCAAGCTGCTGCTCAACGAGGACATGAGCGTCGAGCAGCTGCGCGAACGCGATCCGCGAAAGCTGATCCCGCCGCTGCACGGGGCCCTGCTCAAGAACGAGCAGGACGTGCACCTGTTCGAGCGGCTGGCGTTCTTGAGCCGACGGGAAGTGTGAGGCTCATGTCCCGGACGCGCTGCAGCGTGCAACGCTGCTGCGCAGAGCCGGGACGCACCCCGCACGGATGACGCGGAGACATGGGCCCCGGCTCTGCAGCGCACCGTCGAAGTGACGCTGCACTGCGTCCGGGGCACGAGAGCGTAGTGTGGGGGCAGGCTCTCTCCACGTCATTGCGAGGAGCCCCTGCGACGAAGCAATCCCGAATCCCTCCGCGGAGAGATTCTGGATTGCTTCGCTCCGCTCGCAATGACGGAGTCTGAGGCGACAACTCGCTCTTCCCATTCGCAGTTTGGATCGCACACACGGCTTCGCAGCCTCGCGGCGTGTTTCGCCCGAGCTTTGATTCAGTCTCGCTCCCTCTTCGATCAGAGGGCGCAGGGAAGACCGGGTGCCGACTGGCACCCGCGGTCCGCTGCGCGAAAAGCACACGCAGAGAAGCCGCACAGCAGCATACAGGTGTTGCCGAACACTCGGCCTTCCCTGCGCGATGGTCGGACGGCTTATGCCGTGCTCTCCCGGGAGCCGAACTTTCCTCTGGCCTCCCTCGCCGTTCGAATTGACGATGACGTCCACCCGGTTGGGCTCGCGCGCATCTTCGAACGGCTTGACCGTAGCAACGACGGTCAGGACCACACGGTTTCGCCGTACGCACGGCCCGCCATGTCGCCGCAGTATTTCCAGCCCTGTCGACGGAGCTGGAAACTTACAGGCGAGACGAAGCCTAGCAGCGCCGTTCGTCTACACGCAGGTGTCGGACTCACAGGGACTACCCGCCCTGCCCGCACTCCTCGTGCCAACGCTGCCGCGTCCACCGCAACCCGGCCCGCGTTTCGAACGACTCGCGAACCGCCCCTCTTCGTCGGGCCGGGCTGCGTCGATCTATGCCGCAATTCCGAATTTCGGTAAAGTGGAATATTTTTGTGGAGAGGGGTTGACGGGGGCGGCGGGTGTTTTGCCCGACGTATCGTTTTGCGACACACCGCCCTCTCGTGTCCCGGACGCGCTGCAGCATGCAACGCTGCTGCGCAGAGCCGGGACCCACGCAACACGGATTGCTCGGAGAGATGGGCCCCGGCTCTGCAGCGCACCGTCGAAGTGACGCTGCGCTGCGTCCGGGGCACGAGACTTTCCTACGCCACCGCCGCATCCGGAATGCGCGCGGCTTCCATCGGCTGCTTGCCGCGGATGAGATCCGAGGCCCGGTCGGCGATCATCATGGTAGACGCATTCAAGTTTGCCGAGATCATGAGCGGCATCACCGAGGCGTCGATCACGCGCAGGCCTTCCAATCCGTGGACGCGGAGCTGGTCGTCGACGACCGCCCACGTGCTGTCGGCCGGGCCCATGCGGCAGGTGCAGCCGGGGTGGAAGGTGGTGGTGCCGCGCTCGGTGGCGGCATGCAGGAATTCGTCGTCGGTGTTGACGTTCGGGCCGGGGAAATCCTCGTAGGCGTAGTAGGGCGACAGCGGCGCACTCTTCAGGAGGCGCCGCGCGAGCTTCATGCCGCCCACGATGACGCGGCGGTCGAGCTCGGCGTCGAGGTAATTGGTCTGGATGATCGGCGGCGCGAACGGATCAGAGGAGCGGATGCGGACATAGCCGCGGCTCTCCGGACGCTGCTGCCAGGAGGCCACGGTTATGCCGGGCTCGTCCTCGAGCTGGCCCTGTACGCCTTCCTTGTAGCTTGCCGGCGTGAAGGTGAGCTGCAGGTCGGAGCTCTCGGCACTCTCGCCGGAATGCCAGAAGCAATAGACCATGGTCGGCGACAGCGAGAGCAGGCCACGGCGGGCGGTCGCCCATTTCAGCGCCTCGATCCACAGCGAGACGCCGCGGCGAAGCTCGTTGATGGTCTTGATGTCCTTCACGCGCGCCACCGTGCGCGGGGCGTAATGGTCCTGCAGGCCTTCACCGACGGGGAGCGCGTGACGCACGGCGATGCCGTGCTGCTGCAACAGATCGGGCGAGCCGATGCCGGAGAGCTGCAGCAGCTGCGGCGAATTATAGGTGCCGCCGGACAGGATCACTTCCTTGTTGGCGCGGACTTCCACCGGCGTGCCGCCGCGGCCGCCCTTGGTGTAGCGCACGCCGACGGCGCGCTTGCCTTCGAAGATGATCTCGGTCGCATGCGCGTGCGTGTGCACATGCACGTTGGGCCGCTTCATCGCGGGCTTGAGGAATGCGGTCGAGCCGGACACGCGCAGGCCCTTGTCGATGGTGCGCTGGCAGTAGGAGACGCCTTCCTGTATGGCGCCGTTGTAGTCAGGGTTGCGGGGAATGCCGAGCGAGACCGCGCCTTCCATGAAGGCTTCGCAGAGCGGATCGCGCCAGTCCATGGTGGTGACGGTGAGCTTGCCGTCGCGGCCGCGGAAGGTGTTGTCGCCCTCGCCGACCCTCTTCTCCAGCCGCTTGAAGTAAGGCAGCACGTCGGCATAGCCCCAGCCGCGATTGCCCATCTGCGCCCAGGTGTCGAAATCCATGCGCTGGCCGCGGTTGTAGATGTGGCCGTTGATCGAGGACGAGCCGCCGAGCGTCTTGCCGCGCGGCGCGTAGATGCTGCGCCCGCCGGTCCAGGGCCCCGGCTCCTGCTGGTAGGCCCAGTTGATGCTCTTCATGTGGAAGGTTTTTATGAAGCCCGCCGGCAGGTGGATGTAGGGGTGCCAGTCGGATGGGCCGGCTTCGAGCACGCAGACGCTGGTGTCGGGGTCTTCGCTGAGCCGGCTGGTGAGCACGCAACCGGCGGAGCCCGCGCCGACGATCACATAATCAAATCTGTCCATGGTGCCTCGGCCGCCCCTAGCGCGGTTTGTCGTTGAGTTGGAATTCGAGATGCGTTTTCACCGTCGGCCATTCGGCGGCGGTGATGCTGTAGACGACCGTGTCGCGCAGCGTGCCGTTCGGCGCGACCTGGTGGCTGCGCAGGATGCCATCCTGCTTGGCGCCCAGGCGCTCGATGGCCCGGCGGCTCTGGTGGTTGAAGAAATGCGTGCGGAATTCGACCGCGATGCAGTCCAGGGTCTCGAAGGCGTGCCGCAGCAGCAGGAGCTTGCACTGCGTGTTGAGCGGGCCGCGCTGCGCGCTCTTGCCATACCAGGTCGAGCCGATTTCGACGCGGCGGTTGGCGGCATCGATGTTCATGTAGGTGGTCATGCCGACGATGTTGCCGCCGGCATCGAACACGGTGAACGGCAGCATCGAGCCCGCGGCCTGCAGGCCGAGGCGGCGGTCGATCTCCTTGTCCATGTTCTCCGGCAGCGGAATCGCCGTGTACCAGAGTTTTGACAGCTCGCCGTCCTTGACGGCCTCGACCAGCCCCTCGCGATGCTGATGCGACAGCGGCTCGAGACGGGCGTGCTGTCCACGCAGGGTGATGGGATCAGGCCAGGGCATCGAAACTTTCTCCTTACGTCATTGCGAGCGAAGCGAAGCGACGCAATCCAGACTGCCAACTCCTCATCCTGAGGAGCGCGACTTCGCGCGTCTCGAAGGATGAAGGCCCGGCTGGTGGCCTCGCCCTTCGAGACGCGCGCGGAGGGCGCGCTCCTCAGGATGAGGGTCTGGGAGTTGCCCCGCCTCCCGTGCAATGACGGCTTGGCTCACTTATTCAAGAAATTCAACGGCAATCCGCCGCGCGGCCAGTCCATGGCGACGAGCTCGCCCTTGCCCGACAGCGTGATGTAGGCCGTCTTCAGCCCGGGGCCGCCGAAGGCGATGTTGGTGGTGACGCGGTCGCCGGTCGGGACCTGCTCGACCAGCGTGCCATCGGGCGCGATCACCGAGATGCAGCCGGAGACGAGGGTGGCGACGCAGACATTGCCGCCGGCCTCGACCGCGAGCGAGTCGAACATCTGGTAGCCGCCGAGGCCGCAGATCGGCTTGCCGCGCTCGCCGCGATAGATCGGATCGCGCGGCTTGAGCGTGCCGGGCGCGGAGAGCTCGTAGGCCCACAGCCGTCCGGTCGGCGTCTCCGCGATGTAGACGGTGCTCTCGTCCGGCGACAGCCCGATGCCGTTGGCGGGCAGCACGCCGTGCACGATCTCGACGAGCTCGCTCATGCCGGGCTTGAGGTAATACATGCCGCCGACGTCCATCTCGCGGGCGCGGCGCTTGCCGAGATCGGAGAACCACAGACCGCCCTGCTTGTCGAACACGAGATCATTCGGCCCGCGCAGATCGTGCGCGCCGCATTTGGTCACCACGGTCTCGACCTTGCCGGATTGCAGGTCGACGCGCTGGATCGAGCCGCCGAGATAGTCGTCCGGCTGCGGGCCCGGCATGATCATGTTGCGGGTCGGGATCCAGGAGAAGCCGCCATTGTTGCAGATGTAGATCTTGCCATCCGGGCCAAGCGCGGCGCCGTTCGGGCCGCCCGGAATTTTCGCGACGATCTCCTTGCGTCCGTCGGGATAAACGCGGGTCAGGCGCTGGCCGCGGATTTCCACCAGCACGACCGATCCATCCGGCATCACGACCGGCCCTTCGGGAAATTCGAGGTCCGTGGCGAGAACGCGGACGTTGGACATGAGGGGACCCTCCCGGCTGCTTGTTATGGCTTGCACGGGATGTCCGGCACGGGCCCCGCAGGCAAGATTTGCCTGCGGTTATGACAAAGTCGCTCGGGCTTGCCAAGCAAGACGGACGGTATGCCAGCGTTGCGTGCTACTCCTTCACCGGCACCCAGATCTCGAAGCCGCCAATTCCGGTCGCCGAATCGAACTTTTCGTCATAGCGCTCGAAGCTTGGTGCGTCTGCGGCCTTCAGGCCGGATGCCGGCAGCCACTGATTCCAGATCGTGTTGACGGTGCGGCGGACCGAGGCGACGTGATCGGTGTGGGTGAAGACGGCGTAGCGCTGCTCGGGGATGCGGATGCGGCCGAAGCGGCGCGGCAGGTCGGAGAAATCGGCGACCTCGACGCCGGCGATGTAGTCGAAATTGCCGGCATCATCGCCGTTGCAGCAAACACCATAGGCGACTTGATCTTTCTCCTGGCCGACACGCGCAGGAATGTCGGCGACCGCCTGATGGAAGCGCTGCCACAGACCGGGGATCATGGCGCCGTTGTCACAGGTGATGCGCTCGGCAGGACCGGCGACGAGAAAGGCCTTGGCGGTTTCGAAGCGCGGCGGGGCGAGATGGTCGAGCATGGTGGAGTCCATGAGGATCGGCTCCTGTAGCTTGAGCTGGCTGACGCACGTTGTCGCCCTCACCGCTTCGGGCGTGGCGCCGAACTGATCGCGGAACGCGCGGGTGAATGCTTCGTGCGAGCCGTAGTCGGCCTCCAGCGCGACGCGGAGGATGTTCGGCGCGCCGTTCGCGAGAAGACGCGCCGCTTCCGTCAGCCGCCGCGCGCGCGCGTACCGCATCACCGGAAGTCCGGTTGCCGCGGCAAACGCACGCACGATGTGGAACCGCGACACGCCCGAGATCGCAGCGATCTCGTCGAGCGTCATCGGCTCGGCCAGATGGCTCTCGATATACCAAAGCGCGCGTTGGGCCGGGTTCATGGCGGTCGTCCTCGTTCGAAGCGCCGTCATGATGCGCGGCATGCGGCCGCGTCGCTTGATCGGCGTTGCTGTCCGCGCTGGAGGATAATCCGGGAATGGCCACTGGCAACGCCTTGGCGTTCGTGGCTAAACTCCCCGAACCGCTCACGAGAAAGGGGAACCGCGCCATGGAAATCACCGATGTGCGTGCGCACCATATCCGCATCCCCTATGACGCCGGTGTCGCGAGCTTCCGCCAGGGCGCATCCGCAATCACGGCGCTCGACATGGTGCTGGTCGAGGTCTTGACCGATGCCGGGCTGACCGGCTGGGGCGATGCCTTCGCCTATGTCTGCCCGCGCACCACGCGCAGCGCCGTCGAGGAGATGATCGCGCCGCAGGCCCGTGGGCTGAAGGTGCCCGATGCGGCCGGCATCCCGGCAATGATGGAGCAGATCCAGCGCAACCTGCATCTGTTCGGCCGCTACGGCATCACCATGTTCGCCATCTCCGGCCTCGACATCGCGCTCTGGGACCTTGCTGCGAAGATCAAGGGCGTGCCCCTGCATCGCCTGCTCGGCGAGACCAGGCGCACGGCCATTCCGGCTTACGCGAGCCTGCTGCGGATCGGCTCGCCCGAGAACATCGCAACCGAATGCCGGAAGGCCCTCGCGCTCGGCTATGGCGCCATCAAGCTGCACGAGACCACGACACAGGCGGTGTTCGCCGCGCGCAAGGCGATCGGCCCCAGCATTCCGCTGATGGTCGACATGAACTGCCCGTTGACCCGCGAGCAGGCGATCGCGTTCGCGACGAGCTGCCGCGACGCGCAACCGATGTTCCTGGAGGAGCCGGTGTGGCCGCCGGAGGATTTCGCCGGACTCGCCGAGGTCCGCAGCAAGGGCGGGCTCGACATCGCCGCCGGTGAGAATGCCTGCACGGAGTATCAATTCCGCCAGATGATGGAAGCGGGCGCGGTGAGCCACGCCCAGCCGTCGGTGACCAAGGTCGGCGGCATCACCGAATTTCTGAAGGTCGCGGAGCTGGCCGATCGGCTCGGCGTCAAGATCGTCCCGCACTCGCCGTACTTTGGTCCAGGCCTGCTCGCGACACTGCACTTGCTCGCAACGCGCGACGACGGGCTCGTCGAGATGTTCCATCTGAAACGCGAAGCGTGTCTCTGGGGCGGACGCGCGGACAGCGACGCCACCGGCCATGTCGCGGTGCCCTCAGCTGCGGGACTCGGCTATGAGCCGGATCGCGGCGTGATCGAGCGATATCGCGTGACGTGAGCGGGAGAGGTGAAAAGCCCGCGGCGACATCGAGTCAAACAACCAAATCGTCACTGCGCAACACCGGCCTGCTGCAACGCAGCGGCATGGCGCCGCTGCGAAAGCGCGAATTGACTTCGTCGAGATCGTTGCGACAGATGAGCGCGGGTCCGCGGTGATGACCGCTGGTCCCATGCAAAGCTCCGGGAGGGGACAGATGTTCGATCGACGCGACCTGCTCAAGGGAGCGGGCTTTGCCGCGATTGCGGCCACACTCAATCCCACCAAAGCTCTGGCACGCGACACCGTCACGCTCCCATTCGCCAATGGCGAACGGCCGCTGGTGAAATATCCGCAGAAGCGGCCGCTGATCGGCCTGACCAGCCGGCCGCCGCAGCTCGAGACGCCGTTCGCGATCTTCAACGACGGCCCGATCACGCCCAACAACGCGTTCTTCGTGCGCTATCACCTCTCCGACCTCCCCTACAGTCTCGATCCCGACAAGTTCACGCTGGAGGTGAAGGGCAAGGTCGACAAGCCGCTGAAACTTTCGCTGAAAGACATCCGGAAGATGAAGGCGACGGAGCTCGTCGCCGTCGCGCAGTGCTCCGGCAACAGCCGTGGCTTCGTCGAGCCGCGCGTCGCCGGCGGCCAGCTCGCCAACGGCGCCATGGGGAATGCGCGCTGGCGCGGTGTGCCCCTGAAGGCGGTGCTCGACATGGCCGGCGTGCAGAGCGGCGCGAGGCAGGTCACATTCAACGGCATGGATGGGCCGGTCAGCGACAAGACGCCTGACTTCGTCAAGGCACTCGATATCGATCACGCCAGGGATGGCGAGGTGATGCTGGCCTATGGCATGAACGGCGAGGATTTGCCGTTCCTCAACGGCTTCCCGCTGCGCCTGATCGTGCCCGGCTATTACGGCACCTACTGGGTCAAGCACCTCAACGAGATCACCGTCATCGACAATGTCTATGACGGCTTCTGGATGAAATCGGCCTATCGCATTCCCGATACGCCCAACAATGCGATCGAGCCCGGCACGGCGCCGAAGGCGACGATCCCGATCAACCGCTTCACCATCCGCTCCTTCATTACCAGCGTCCCCGACGGCGCCAAGCTCAAGGCGGGCGCTGTGACGCTGCGCGGCATCGCCTTCGACGGCGGCAAGGGCATCAAGGACGTCGCGGTCTCCACCGACGGCGGCAAGAGCTGGACCAACGCAAAACTCGGCAAGGATCTCGGCAAATATTCGTTCCGCGAGTGGAAGCTGCCGGTGAAGCTTGCGGCAGGCAGCCTTGAGCTCAAGGTGCGCGCCACCGGCAATGGCGGCGAGACGCAGCCGGACACGCCGCGCTGGAACCCGGCGGGTTATCTGCGCAACGTCGTCGAAACCGTCCGCGTGACCGTGGCCTGAAGGAGAATGAGCATGCAGCGCACCGTTCTCCTCGCCGTCCCCCTCGCCCTCGCCGTGGGTTCGGCCCCTGCAGCGCCGGTCAATTACAAGACCCCCGATGAAGTCGCCGCGTTCAAGCCCGGGCCCAACCTCGAGGTCGTGCAGGGCAATTGCAGCGCCTGCCACTCGGCGGATTACATCGCCACGCAGCCGCCGATGAAAGACAAGAAAGGCTTCTGGCAGGCCGAGGTGACCAAGATGATCAAGGTCTATGGCGCACCGATCGACGATGCCGATGTCGGCAAGATCGTCGATTATCTGGCCGCGACGTATTGACGGAGGCACGCAGCATCGGGCCATTTGACCGCAAAACGGGCAAAACCGGTAAAAGCGCCGCGAAGTTGAGCGGAATTCGGCGAAATGCCGATGTGGTTTGAGCTACCAAGCCCGCCACATTCCGCGTATCCTGTTAGGACCGAACCGGCCGGTTGGCGGGGACTGGCGGTTCGAGATCTCGGAGGAAGACCCGCGGAGAAGTCGTGATGGCTAAAGGTACGGTCAAGTGGTTCAACCCGACGAAGGGTTATGGATTTATCCAGCCTGCGTCGGGCGGCAAGGATGTGTTCGTGCATATCTCGGCAGTGCAGAAAGCCGGTTTGTCCTCCCTCAATGAGGGGCAGACGGTGGAATACGAAGAGATCGCAAACCGGGGCAAGACCTCCGCAGAGAACCTCAAAGTCTAAGCCCGCCAGCTTTTGCTGCCTCCCGGAATTGTCCGGGAGCCGGGCCAAAAAAATTTAGAAGACGGTGAGTGCATTCGACGACAGGCGTTGCGATTGCACACGGTGAACTATTTTTCGCATGAAGACCGCTCGTTCAACGCCACAGCAATGACAATCGCGACGGCATTTCGTCAGCCCACCGGCAACGGTGCGTCGCGCTTGATCTCCTCCATCACCGCATAGGTCCGCGTCTCGCGCACGCCCGGCATCGACAGCAGGGTCTCGCCGAGGAAGCGTCGATAGGCGGTCATGTCTGCCAGCCGCGCCTTCACAAGATAGTCGAAGCCGCCGGCAACCATGTGACACTCCAGCACTTCCGGCGCGAGTTTCACCGCGCGCGCAAACCGCTCGAAATTGTCCGGCGTGGTCTTGTCGAGCAGCACCTCGACAAACACCAGGAGCCCGAGGCCGAGCCGGTGCGGATTGAGCCGCGCGCCATAACCCTCGACGAAGCCCTCCCGTTGCAACCGCTTCAGCCGCTCGCCGATCGAGGTGGGCGACAGACCAATGCGCTCGGCGAGGTCGACATTGGCGATGCGCCCGTCCTCCTGCAGAATGGAGAGGATTTTCCGGTCGGTTCGGTCGAGTTCCATGATTTATCTGGTCAAGTGGCTCATACTCTTCATTTTCTAAGGCAGATTTGATAAATTGTCTATCGAGCTACGGTAACACCGGCATTATCCTGGATTTCAGCCACAGGACACGCCATGCCGAACATCCCGCCGCCCTTCACCGCCCCCTACGCACCCGATGACGCCGAGATCGCCGCACTCCTCTTGTCGACGCATCTGGCCCCGCCGCAGGAGGCGCGGATCGACCGCACCGCGACGCGGCTGATCGAGGCGATCCGCAAGCGCGACGACCGGCTTGGTGGGGTCGAGGACATGCTGCGGGAGTTCGCGCTCTCGACCAAGGAGGGGCTCGCGCTGATGGTGCTGGCCGAGGCCCTGCTGCGCGTGCCCGACGCGCGCACCGCCGACCAGTTCATCGAGGACAAGCTCGGTGAGGGCGACTTCATCCACCACGAGACCAAGTCCACCGCCTTCCTCGTCAATGCCTCCGCCTGGGCGCTCGGCCTGTCGGCGCGGGTGATCCAGCCCGGCGAGACGCCTGACGGCACCATCGGCCGCCTCGTGAAGCGGCTCGGTGCGCCGGCGGTGCGCACCGCAACGCGCCAGGCGATGCGGCTGATGGGCAATCATTTCGTGCTGGGCGAGACCATCGAGCAGGCGCTGGAGCGGGGCCGGCCGCGCTCCGGCCAGAAGCCGCGCTATTCCTTTGACATGCTGGGCGAAGGCGCGCGCACGGCGGCGGATGCCAAACGCTATTTCGACGCCTATGCCAGCGCCATCGAAACCATCGGCAAGGCGGCCGGCCCCCATCCCCTGCCCGGCCGGCCCGGCATCTCGGTCAAGCTCTCTGCCTTGCATCCGCGCTTCGAGGCGATCAGCCGCGAGCGGGTGATGGCCGAGCTGGTGCCGCTGCTGCTGGATCTGGCGCAGCGCGCCAGGGCGCATGACCTCAACTTCACCGTCGATGCCGAGGAGGCCGACCGGCTGGAGCTGTCGCTCGACGTGATCGCGGCGACGCTTGCCGATCCCTCGCTTGCCGGCTGGGACGGATTTGGCCTCGCGATCCAGGCCTATCAGAAACGCGCCGGCGCGGTGATCGACTATGTCGACGAACTTGCCCGCGCGCATGATCGCAAGTTGATGGTGCGCCTCGTCAAGGGCGCTTATTGGGACACCGAGATCAAGCGCGCGCAGGAGCGCGGGCTCGACGGCTATCCCGTGTTCACGCGCAAGGCGATGACGGATCTGAACTATGTCGCCTGCGCGACGAAACTGCTGGCCCTGCGGCCGCGCATCTTCCCGCAATTCGCCACCCACAATGCGCTGACGGTCGCAACCGTGCTGGAGCTTGCCAGGACCAGCGGCGGCTTCGAATTCCAGCGCCTGCACGGCATGGGAGAAGCGCTCTACGAGCAGCTTGCCAAGGACCACCCCGAAGTCGCCTACCGCACCTATGCGCCGGTCGGCAGCCATCGCGACCTGCTGGCCTATCTGGTGCGGCGGCTGCTGGAGAACGGCGCCAATTCCTCGTTTGTGGCGCAGGCCGCAGATTACCGCGTGCCGGTTCCGGCGTTGTTGCAGCGACCGGCGGATGCGATCGTCCGGCCGCAAGCGGCGGCCCATTCCAGGATTCCGCTGCCCGGCGATCTCTTTGCGCCGGAGCGGCGCAATTCGCGCGGCGTCGAATTCGGCGAACGGGCCGCGCTCGGCCAGCTTCTGGCTGACGTAAAGGCCGAAGCCGCGAACCTCGAGCCCATCGCCGACACAACACCGGATCAGGCCAACGCGGCGGTGACGGCTGCGCGCGCCGGCTTTGCCGCCTGGAGCCGAACGCCGGCAGCCATGCGCGCAGCAGCGCTGGAGCAGGCCGCGCATCTGCTGGAGAACCGCGGCGGCCATTTCATCGCGCTGCTGCAAGCCGAGGGCGGCAAGACGCTCGACGATGCGCTGTCCGAGCTGCGCGAGGCCGCCGACTTCTGCCGCTATTATGCCGCAGAGGGCCGCAAGCTGTTCGGAAGCGATGCCGCCATGCCGGGCCCGACCGGCGAGAGCAATGCGCTCGCGATGCGCGGCCGCGGCGTCTTCGTTGCGATCTCGCCGTGGAATTTTCCGCTGGCGATCTTCCTGAGCCAGGTCACCGCCGCGCTGATGGCCGGCAACAGCGTGGTGGCAAAACCCGCCGAACAGACGCCGCGCATCGCGCGCGAGGCCGTAGCCCTGCTGCACGAGGCCGGCATCCCCCGAAGCGCGCTGCATCTCGTCACCGGCGACGGCCACATCGGCGCAGCCCTGACGGCACATCCCGATATTGCCGGCGTCGTCTTCACCGGCTCGACCGAGGTGGCGCGCCTGATCAACCGGACGCTCGCCGCCAAGGACGGTCCGATCGTGCCGCTGATCGCGGAGACCGGCGGCATCAATGCCATGATTGCGGATGCCACCGCGCTGCCGGAGCAGGTTGCGGACGACGTCGTGACCTCCGCCTTCAGATCCGCCGGCCAGCGCTGCTCGGCGCTGCGGCTGCTGTTCGTGCAGGAGGACGTGGCCGACCGCATGATCGAGATGATCGCGGGCGCGGCACGCGAGTTGAAGATCGGAGATCCCGCAGATGTCGCGACCCATATCGGCCCGGTGATCGACATGGAGGCCAAGCAGCGACTCGATACGCATATTACGCGGATGAAGAACGAGACGCGGCTACACTTCGCAGGCCACGCACCGCAGGGCTGCTTCGTCGCACCGCACATCTTCGAGCTGAAGGAGGCCGCCCAGCTGACGGAGGAAGTCTTCGGTCCGATCCTGCACGTCGTGCGCTACCGCGCGGAAAATCTCCAAGGCGTGTTGCAGGCCATCGCGCGCACCGGCTACGGGCTGACCCTCGGCGTCCACTCCCGCATCGACGACACCATCGAAGCCATCATCGACCGCGTCCAGGTCGGCAACATCTATGTCAACCGCAACATGATCGGCGCCGTGGTCGGCGTGCAGCCGTTCGGCGGCAACGGCCTGTCCGGAACTGGCCCCAAGGCCGGCGGCCCGCACTATCTCGCGCGCTTTGCGACCGAGCAGACGGTGACGATCAACACGGCGGCCGCAGGTGGCAATGCGGCGTTGCTTGCGGGAGAGGAGTGAGGCCCTGCGCCAGGCGCCGTTGCATCCCCGCAGAACATCGGTCTAATTGCGCCCACCACCTGCCCGCGCCAATTCCAGCGCGCGGGAAACGACAAGAGCGAGGGAGCGACGCCGCGATGGAAAAAGGCATCTTTTCAGGCCTGAAAGTTCTGGACTGCGCGAGCTTCATCGCAGCGCCCGCGGCCGCGACCGTGCTGTCGGATTTCGGCGCCGATGTGATCAAGATCGAGCCGCCCGGCGCTGGGGATCCCTATCGCAACCTGCCGAACCTGCCGGGCTATCCCTCAGGCGAGCACAATTTCGCCTGGCTGCTGGAAGCCCGCAACAAGAAGAGCATCGCGCTCGATCTCTCCAAGCCGGACGCGCAGGCCGTGCTCTACAAGCTGGTCGAAGAGGCCGACGTCTTCATCACCAACATGCCGCCGCCTGTGCGCGCCAAGCTCGGCATCACTTATGACCACCTCGCCCATCTCAACGACCGGCTGATCTACGCCTCCTTCACCGGCTATGGCGAGAAGGGCGAAGAGGCGAACAAGCCCGGCTTCGACAGCAACGCCTATTGGGCGCGCTCGGGCCTGATGGACCTCGTGCGCGCCGACACCGACACGACCCCGGCCCGCTCGGTCGCGGGCATGGGCGATCATCCCTGCGCGATGGCGTTCTACGGTGCCATCGTCACCGCGCTCTATCAGCGCGAGAAGACGGGCAAGGGGTCGCATGTCGCCTCTAACCTGATGGCGAACGGGGTGTGGGCGGCGAGCGTGCTGGCGCAGGCAAAGCTCTGCGGCGCCAAGTTCGGCGAGCGGCGTCCGCGCGAGCGCGCGCTCAACGCGGTCGCCAACCACTACCAGTGCAAGGACGGCCGCTGGCTGATCCTGTCGCTGCTGAGCGAGGAGAAGCAGTTTCCGACGCTGGCCAAGTGCCTCGGGCGCGAGGACCTGATCAATGATCCCCGCTTCGCCACCAAGGCGGATCGCCACGCCCGCTCGGTGGAGCTGATCAAGATCCTGGACGACACTTTCGCCACCAAAGATCTCGCCGAGTGGCGCAAGATCCTCGACGGCAGCGGCCTCGTGTTCGGCGTCGTCGCCATTCTCGACGACATCCCGAACGACAAGCAGATGCTGGACAACGAGGTGCTGGTGCCGTTCGAGAACGACACCATGCTCACCATCAACAGCCCGATCTGGATCGACGGCGCCAAGAAGGTCCAGCCGCGCAAGCCGCCCTCCGTCGGCGAGCACAGTGACGAGATTCTGCGCGGGGCGGGATACGACGAGGCGGCGATCAAGCAGCTGCGGTCGAACGGGGCGGTGGGGTAGGCCGGCGCGCCGGCGTTACTTCCGCGCGATCAAGCCGCGCACCAGCTCCAACAGCTCCGCCTTCGCCTCACGGCGGAAGCCGGCTCTGGGCGTGGCGAGTTGGCGAAAGAGCAAGCCAATCAGCACCGAGACGAACAACTCGGCGTGGCGGCGTGGGTTTGGTGACTTCGCAGCTTTCAGCGCAAGCTCCGCACTCTGCCGCCACGTGTCAAACCACTCGGCGACCACGGGCCGATAGTGCTCTTGCCTCGCGGCGGCCAGGAAGGCCTCATAGCAGGCAATATGCGTCTCGGCTTCTATGCCGAGTTCGCGGACGTAGAAATCGACCAGCGCGTCGATCCAGGCCTCCACCTCGAACGCCTTGTCCTGAAGGCTGAGAGCCAACGCACGCAGCCTGCCGACTTCGCGCGCCAGAGCGAACTGCAGAGCCGCCTCAACCAGCGCATCACGGGTTCCGAAATGATGCGTGACCGCACCGAGCGAAACCCCGGCCTCGGTCGCGACCGCGCGGTGGGTCACGCCGTCGAGCCCATGTCGCCCGATGATGCGCAGTGTAGCCTGCATCAACGGCCGCTCGCGCTCGCCCGACTCTATTTTTGAATCCCTGCTCATCCGGCCCAGTATCCAGCTCTTGACCCGCGACAGATCAAATGTTCTGTTATGCGGATCATATGTATTATCGTGATCCAGGCCCCCGAAGGCAAGGAGCGTTCAATGCCCAGCTACCGCCTCCACTACTTCCCCGAATCCGGCAACAGCTACAAGCTGGCGCTGATGCTGACGCTCTGCGGCGAGACGTTCGAGCCGGTGTGGACCGATTTCGGCGGCGGCGTCACGCGCACGGCGGAGTGGCGCAATTCCGTGAACGAGATGGGCGAGATTCCCGTGCTCGAGGTCGACGGCGTGAAGATGACGCAGACCGCGCCCCTCCTGCTCAAGCTCGCGGAGCAATACGGCCGCTTCGGCGCCGAAACAGAGGACGAGAAATTCGAGCTGCTGCGCTGGCTGTTCTGGGACAATCACAAGCTCACCGGCTACATGGCGACCTATCGCTTCATGCGCGCCTTCACCGAGACAAACGACCCGCAGGTGCTGAAGCATTTCCGCCGCCGGCTCGAGGATTTCCTCGGCATTCTCGATGGACATCTCCAGCACAACGCCTTCGCGATCGGTACGAAGCCGACGGTCGCGGACATCTCGATGATGGCCTATCTGCATTATCCCAGCGACGAGCACGGCTTTGACTTTGCGGCGAGCCATCCCGCCATCCACACGTGGCTGGGGCGCATAGCCGCACTGCCCGGCTTGAAGCCGGCCTATGAGCTGCTGCCGGGGAAGCGGATGACGAACTACGCGACGTGAGGGCTACCTCATCGACAGCCAGCCGAGCGTAAACAAGACCCCGCCGACGATGACGGCCATCGCGATCGCCCAGATGCTGACGCGGGCGCTGCCGGTGACCTGCTTGGCTTCCTCATTGCGCGCGATCTCGCGATTGCGCGCCTTGTTGGCGTTGCCTGTATCCGTCATGAACCATCCAAATCGCTTGGTTAGGCCTAACGCGTCTTGATGAAGCACATGCCGATGCGGCGTGAGGCCGCGGCAGCCTGACAGGTGAGACCGTTAGCACAGCTCCATGACGTAAAACTCGCATCTCGCGTTCCCGATCCCGCATCATGGAGGGAACAATGCGCGCCCCAGCCGTCCTGATACTCGCTCCCGGCGAGCTCCCGGCTGCCGCGGGTCTGCGGCCGGCTGGCAAATCCGCGCGAGAAATCAGGGCGTTTGCCCGCGGCGAACGCGGTCAGGATGTCGCGTCGGCGGAGCTGGTCACCGACAAAATGCGGCGAGGCGGGCACGATGGTGGAATTCGACGGCGTGTCCGCGAGCCAGTCGACACCGGGGAAATGGAAGCCGCCGACGCCGCGGGTCTGGTGGCAGCCTGAGCAGGTGACGTCGTTGAGACGGCGCTGGAACCCTGCGATCGAACGGATGTTCTGCATCTCCCCGCGCGCGGCCGCCTGCTTGAGCGCGCCAACCACATCGTTTTCGGTGAAGACCGGGTCGTCCCGGCCCTCGCCTTTACCTTCTCCTTGCACCATGCCGAACTCCGGCTGCAGCGCCGAGGCATCGAGACCGGCGGGTGTGGGCACCACCGCTGCCTTGGCGAGGAATTTTTCCGGGATCAGCACCGTCCCGCGATCGAATTCGCGCAAATTCCCGGGTGCGAGCAGCCAGGCCTTGAAGTCGCGCCGAAGCGCATCGTCGGAGAGGATGCGGTCGCGGTCGATCTGGTTCTCCAGCACCGTTTCGACGAACTGTTTCGTCGCCGCATCGTACTTGAACACCTTGAGCAGATAGTCGGAGCGGAAGTCGTGCAGCGCCGACTTCGCGGCGACCGAGAGCTGGATGTTGGTCTCGATGCTATCTAGCCTGGCGTCGTCTCGGCCGCGGATCAGCTCCTGCCAATCGCCATTGTCGAGCCAGCGTCGGGCGATCTCGGCACAACTGACCGGTTTGCCGTTCGTAGCCGTCTGGCGCGCATCCCTCGCCTTCATCACCAGATTGAACGTCATCGGCAGGCGCGTCGCGGTCTTGCCGCCGTCGAAACGCACGAGCCGGTAGATCAGCCGGATCTCGCCGCAGGACTCTTCGGCGACATAGGCGCGATCCATCCGGTTGACGATGCCGGCGAGCACGAAACGCGTGTTGGGAGATGTCAGCACGGTCCGGTCGAACAGTTGGACGTCAAAGCCTTCGCCGACGCCGATGGTCTCGGTCGGATATTCCGCCTTCCGCCTGATGATGTAGCGGTCGAGCTCCGCATTGATTGCCGGCGGAATATCCTTGAGCTGCGGCAGCTCCGAAAACAGCAGGTCGGTCGTCAGCGGACGGCCCGCCTCCCGTTCCGGCGACAACAGGCGCGGGATCGTGAGCGCGTCGCCCTCGTCGAGCCTGCGCAGCAACTCCGGATCGGTGATGGCCGTGCCGCGCGTCAGCGGCGCGATCTCCGCTGCCGACAGCGAGCCGGCGCCGCCAAACAACACGGCGGCAGCAACGAGAATTCGCAGCGCGCGGCTCATGCCTCAGGTAACACCGCGCGAGGACACCTATTCAAGCGAAAAGGCGCTTCACATCGCGGTGAAGCGCCTCTTTGGTGACGGATGTCGAACGCTCAGCGCCCGACGATCAGGCCCTTGCTGGTGACGACCACCCAGCGGCCGTCCTGGCGGCGGATCGCGTCGACGCGGCCAACGCCGGGGATGGGATCGCCGGGATAGACCTCGTAGAGGCCGTCGCGGCCCTCGATCAACGCGCCGCCATTGCCGGCATTGCGCAGCCTCCAGCCTTCGATCGTCGGAAGGCGACCGACCTCGGTCTTGGGCGCGGCCGGCACCGGGGCCGGTGCGGCGGCGGCGGTCGCAACCTGGGTTGGCGCGATCGAGCCGGTGGTCTCCTTGGCGGGTGCGGCGGCCGCAGCCTGCGCCGGGGCGGCAGGCGGTGTGGCACGGAGCTTGTCGACGGTCTCGGACAGTTTTGCGATCTTCGCCAGCGGCTCGGCCTGCGCCTTCTCGAGCTTGTCGAGGCGGTCGTTGGCGCGATTGAACTGGCTGACGCCGGTTTTCGAGCCTTGCTCGACACTGGCCTTCAGCGCCACGAGATCGGCATCGATCCGCGCGACCGAAGCATCCAGCGCGCTCGTGTCGACGACCTGGACCGGCGCCTGGGCCGGGGCAGCGAAACGCATCATGCCGGCGGTCGCAAGCGCGCCGCTGATCGCGCCGACGCAAGCGGCAATCACCACCACCGCGACCATCGCCGACAAGCGCCGCTTGCCGCCGGTCTCACGCGGCTCGTCCTCCTTCACATGCGGGGCAAAATCCTCGCGGTCCCAGCTACGCCCCGAGGGCGCCATGACGATGAGCTTGCCGGGCCTGGTCTCGGGCTGGGGTTCGACCTTGGGCTCAACCTTGGGCTCAACCCTGGCTTCGATCTTCGGCGGCTCGACCTTCACCGGGTCGGGTTTGGGCGGAGCCTCGTGGTCGGGCGCGATCGAGGGGGCATCGATCCCAGCGGCCTCGACGGCCTGCGGCGCGGTCGCTGCGGCTTCGACGACGCCGGTGTTCTGGGCAGCCTGCTCGGGCATTGGTTCGCTCACGGCTCAAATACTCCAGTCGGGGTTGACCTTTTGGTAACTTTCATTGCTTGCGAAATCCTTACTTGCGGACCCGCTTACCGAAATTTTAGGAAGTCATCAGGGGCTGAATTGAGCCGGGAAGATGGAACCGGTGTGGCGGGCGTGAAACAATTTGTAATCTGGGCAAGATGAACGGCCGCGGAATGAGACGCAATGACGCTCCCTCACCGTCATTTCGAGCGCAGCGAAGCAATCCCCTCCGCGGAAATACTCTGGATTGCTTCGTCGCAAGAGCTCCTCGCAATGACGGAGCGCGCGACGTGCGCTCCGTCACATCACGACCGGCGCATCCGGCAGCTCGTTCGGATGCGACGCGCCCGGCGGGAAATGCCGCGCCAGCTCGCGCGACACTGCTTCGATGCCGGCGATGACGCCGCGCTCGAACTGGCCGGCAGCGAACTCGGCCTCCATGGCGCGGCAGATGCTTTCCCAACCTTCGGCACCGACCATGGCGTGGATGCCGCGGTCGGCGACGATCTCGACGTCGCGATCGGCAAGCAGGAGATAGATGAGGACGCCGTTGTTGTGCGCGGTGTCCCAGATGCGCAGCTGCGAGAACACGTCGATCGCGCGCTCGCGCGCCGGCTGGTTGCGGAAGAGCGGCGCACCGTCGAGTGCGCCTTCGACCACGAAGCGGACCTGGCCCGAGTGGGTGGCCTCGCCCCGCTTGATCGCCTGCCCGACGCGTTCCAGCACGGCTTGCGGAAAAATCTGCTTCGCCCGCCAATGATGCTGCAGGAGATGCCTGGCAATGCGCTTGATGCTCATGACCGCTACCAGCTCCCCGAGGCGCCGCCGCCGCCAAAACTGCCGCCGCCGCCGCTGAAGCTGCCGCTGTCGCTCGACGATCCGCTGCTCCAGCCGCCCGATGAACCGCTCGACCACGAGCCGCCGCGCGAGCGGCCGGTGCCCGGCGTGATCGCCGAAAACAGATCAGCGACAAATCCGATGATGAAGCCGAGCACCCCGACGGCCGCGGCAAGCGCGGCGGAGCCGAGAATGAGCCAGGTGATCGCGGCGATGATGCCCCCGGTCACCAGTGATCCGAGCAGCCGTCCCAGCATGGCCCGGAAGAACCCGCCGACGCCAATCGAGGCAAACAGCGACACGGCAAGCACCGGCGCGATGTCGTCCAGATTGTGAGAGAAGTTGACGCTGCGCGAGGGGGACGGCAACGGCTCACCATCAACCACCCGCATCATGCGATCGACGCCGGCGCCGATGCCTGCGGCGAAGTCACCGCTTCTGAACTTGGGAGTGATGTCCTCGTCGATGATCCGCCGCGAGGTGACATCGGTCAGCGCGCCCTCGAGGCCGTAGCCGACCTCGATGCGCAAATGCCGGTCGTTCTTGGCGACGACGAGGATCGCGCCGTCGTCGACCTTCTTGCGGCCGATTTTCCAGGCCTCCGCGACGCGGATCGAGAACTGCTCGATCGTCTCCGGCTGCGTGGTCGGCACGATCAGGACGGCGATCTGGCTGCCCTTGCGCGCCTCGAAGTCGCGCAGCTTTTGCGTGAGCGAGGCGACGTCGCTGCTGGAGAGCGTGCCGGTCTGATCGACCACGCGGCCCGTGAGCGGGGGCACGGCGACGTCAGCTGAAGCGGGGAAAGCAAAAGCGAAGACGAGTGCGACGGCCAGGACAAACGCAGAGAAGTCCGAACGCCCGCGCCACAACCTCAGTGTCATCGCCCGGCTTGACCGGGCGACCCAGTATTCCAGAGAGGCCAGCGGGCTACGGAAAGGCCGCGACGTACTGGATTCACCGCTTGCCGCCTTCGCTGCAGCTTCGGCGCGCCCAAAACCGAAACCGCGGCGAAGCCTTGGCGCAGCCGGGTCGCGGGGAATGACTGCGGTGGGTGCGGCGGACATATGGGAAGTGCGCTACTTCGACGGCGTCGGCGCCGGCGCCGGGTTGAAGTCCACTTTCGGCGCGGTCGAGATCTCCTTCTCGTTCGCGACCGAGAAGTTCGGCTTCTCCTTGTAGCCGAACATCATCGCAGTGAGGTTGCTCGGGAAGGAGCGGATGGTGACGTTATAATCCTGCACCGCCTTGATGTAGCGGTTGCGCGCCACCGTGATGCGGTTCTCGGTGCCCTCGAGCTGCGACATCAGGTCCTTGAACAGGGCGTCCGACTTGAGCTGCGGGTAGTTCTCGGTGACGACCAGCAGCCGTGACAGCGCGCTGGAGAGTTCGCCCTGGGCCGCCTGGAATTTCTGGAACGCGGCGGGATCGTTCAGCACCTCCGGCGTCGCCTGGATGCTGCCGACCTTGGCGCGCGCATTGGTGACCCCGAGGAGCACGTCCTTCTCCTGCTGCGCAAAGCCCTTCACCGAATTGACGAGGTTGGGCACGAGATCGGCGCGGCGCTGATACTGGTTCACGACCTCGGACCAGTTGGCCTTGATCTGCTCGTCCTCGCTCTGGATCGCGTTGTAGCCGCAATTGGTGAGGCTCAGCGAGGCCAGCGCCGCCAGCACGGTCAGGATCTTGCGCATTAAATTTCTCCCGGTGGAATCTGCCGCAAACTACCAGATCGGACACGCGGAGTGTCGAGATTTGTTCCATCATTCCGGGGCACGAAGCGAACTATGGTGCGCAATTGCGCGCACCTGAGAATGTCGGGATTTCCGGGTTCGGTTCGCGTCCCGGAATGACGGCATGGATGAGCGCGTCCAGCCGGCTGACGCAAGCCTCTTGCCTATCGCAGGCCGACATAGTCAACTCCGGCAAAACATAAGCGGAAGCGCCAGGGAAAACGCGATGAGCTCGTTCGAGACCATCCTCGTGGAACGGCCGGACCCGGCAATCGTCCGGGTCGTGATGAATCGGCCTGAGGCGCGCAACGCGCAGAACCTGCAAATGACCTACGACCTCAATGCCGCCTTCGACGCGGCGGTGCAGGACGATTCGGTCAAGGTGATTATTCTCGCCGGCAATGGCCCGCACTTCTCCTCGGGCCATGATCTGCGTCCCGGCGGCAAGAATACCGCCGGCGTCGATTTTCCACCCATCGGAAATTGGGGCGGTTTTGCCGAGCCTAATGCCCATGGCCGCTTCGCCCGCGAACAGGAGATTTATCTCCAGATCACGCGGCGCTGGCGCAACCTCGCCAAGCCCACGATCGCCGAGGTCCACGGCAAATGCATCGCCGGCGGGCTGATGCTGGCCTGGGCCTGCGATCTCATCATCGCCAGCGACGACGCGCAGTTCTGCGACCCTGTCGTCACCATGGGCGTCTGCGGGGTCGAATGGTTCGTGCATCCCTGGGAGCTCGGGCCGCGCAAGGCCAAGGAGTTCCTGTTCACGGCCGACAATTGGAGCGCGCAGGAAGCGCACCAGCTCGGAATGGTCAATCAAATCGTCCCGCGCGCGGAGCTGTCGTCTCATGTGTTGGAGCTGGCGCGCAGAATCGCGGCAAAGCCGTCCTTCGCGCTGAAGATGACCAAGGAAGCCGTGAACCGCTCGGTCGACGTGATGGGCCAGCCCGCCGCGATCGACCAGGCCTTTGCGCTGCATCAGCTCTGCCACGCGCACAATCTTCAGGAGTTCGGCATGATCGTCGATCCCTCGGGCCTGCATCCCTCCGTGCGCAAGCCGCCGGCGGCGGCGGAGTAGACAACATGGACCTCAATCTCAGCGACGAGCAAAGGCTGCTGCGCGAGAGCGCGGAGCGCTTCGTGGCCGGAAGCTACGATGCCGATCACCGCCGCAGGATGGCGAACGATCCGCTCGGCTTCAGCCCTTCGGTGTGGAAACAATTCGCCGAACTCGGCTGGCTGGCGCTGCCGCTGCCCGAAGAGTTCGACGGGCTCGGCGGCGGCGCGGTCGAGATCGGCATCCTGATGGAGGCCTTCGGGCGCGGACTGGTGTCGGAGCCCTACGTCGCGACCGTGGTGCTGGGAGCCGCATTGATCGCCAGATGCGGCACCAATGAGCAGAAACAGGCGAGCCTGCCCAAGGTCGCCGACGGATCACTGAAGCTTGCGTTTGCACATTCCGAGCGCGCCGCACGGTTCGACCTCGCCAAGGTCGCCACCAGCGCCACCAAGACCGCGCAGAGCTGGCGCCTGTCCGGCAGCAAGATCGCCGTACTCGACGGGCATGCCGCCGATGAGATCATCGTCTCCGCCCTCATCCATGATCATCACGGCCCTTCGGGGCGGATCGGCCTGTTCGTGGTGCCGGCGACGGCGGATGGCCTCGCCATCTCCGACTATGCGCGTCTGGGCGGTGGACGCGCCTGCAACATCGAGCTCTCCGACGTGCATCTGCCCGAGGACGCCCTGCTCGGCGACGGCCATGATGCGCTGCCCGCGATCGAATGGGCCGTCGACCGCGCCATGGCCGCGCTGGCTGCGGAAGCCGTCGGCATCATGCAGACGCTGCTCGACACGACGCTCGAATACACCAAGATCCGCAAGCAGTTCGGCCGGCCGCTCTCGGCCAACCAGGTGATCCGCCACCGCCTCGCCGACATGGCGATGCAGGTCGACGAATCGCGGTCGATGGCGCTTCGGGCCGCGCTGAAAGCCGATAGCCCGCCGGTCGAGCGCGCCCGGGCCGCTTCCGGCGCTAAGGCGAAGATCGGCAGATGCGCCCGCTTCGTCGGCGAGCAATCGATCCAGCTCCATGGCGGCATGGGCGTCACCGAGGAGCTCGAGGTCGGCGCCTATTTCAAGCGGCTCGTCGCCTTCGATACGCTGTTCGGCGGCAGCGCGCACCACTACACCCGCCACGCGGAGCTTGGCCGCAGAGCCTGACACCCGGAGAGCCTCATGGACCTCACGTTCAATGCCGAGGAGCGCGCCTTCCAGAGCGAGGTGCGCGCTTTCATCGCGAAGAATCTCACCGAGGAGATGAAGCGCGCGACCGCGCTGACGCCGTCGGTGTTCTCCGACCCCGACATCGGCATGGCCTGGCAGCGTGCGCTGCACCGGCAGGGCTGGGGCGCGCCGGGCTGGCCGGTCGAGCATGGCGGGCCGGACTGGACGCCGGCGCAGCGCTGGATCTTCGAGACGGAGTCCGCACGCGCCGGCGTGCCCAATGTCAACGTGATGGGCGTGAAGATGGTCGGGCCCGTGATCATCGGTTTCGGCAGCCCTGAGCAGAAGAACTTCTACTTGCCGCGGATACTCTCCGGCGAAGACTATTGGTGCCAGGGCTATTCCGAGCCTGGCTCCGGCTCCGATCTGTCCTCGCTGAAGACGCGCGCGGTGCGTGACGGCGACGATTACATCATCAACGGCACCAAGATCTGGACTACGCATGCGCATCATGCCAACCGCATGTTCGCGCTGGTGCGCACAAGCGACGGGCCGCGGCAGCAGGACGGCATCAGCTTCATCCTGATCGACATGAAGACCCCGGGCATCACCACGCGACCCATTCTCACCATCGGCGGCGACCACGAGGTCAACCAGGTGTTCTTCGACGACGTCCGCGTGCCCGTCGCCAACCGCGTCGGCGAGGAAGGCAAGGGCTGGACCTACGGCAAATACCTGCTCGAATTCGAGCGCGGCTCGGGCATTGCGTCGGCGAAACTTCGCGAAGGCTTGAAGGCGATCGCGGATCTCGCTGAATCCGACCTGACCGGCCGTGCCATCGACAGCCCCGACATCGCGACGCGCATCTCGGAGGTCGAGGTCGACATCGATGCGCTCGAGATGACGGAGCTGCGCGTGCTCTCGGCGCTGCAGACGGGACAAAATCCCGGCGCGGTATCGTCGATCCTGAAGCTGCGCAACAGCGAGATCCGCCAGGCCGTGACGCGGTTAGGGGCCGACGTGATCGGCCACGACGCTCTCGCGGTCGAGCCGATGCGCCCGCTCTACAAGCTCAATCACGAGCCGCCGACGCCGGAGGAGATGCTGACGGTGGTGCCGGAATATCTCAACGGCCGCGCCTACACCATCTTCGGCGGCACCTCGGAGATCCAGCGCGATATCATCGCGAAGATGATGCTGGGGATTTGAGAAACGAAGTTCATGCGATCTGACGCGGCACTCTCCGCTGTCATCCCCGCGAAGGCGGGGATCCATAGCCACAGGGAGATGTGGTTACGGAGACTCGGGGTTACCACTTTGCCCAAACCACTTCCTGTGGTTATGGGTCCCGGGCTCGCGCTGCGCGCGCCCCGGGACGACGAGTTGAGTTTGAGGCAGCAGCCTGCGCAACAACGCGCAACGCTTACCCCGCCGCCTTCGCGTCCCGGATCGCCTGCCAGATCTTCTGCGGCGTCAGGGGCGTGTTCAGCTGGCTGATGCCGAGTTCGGCGAGCGCGTCCATCACGCCGTTGGTGACGCAAGGAGGGCCGCCGATCGCGCCGGATTCGCCGCAGCCTTTTGCGCCGAGCGGATTGGTGCGGCAGGGCGCGGAATCATCCAGCGTCACCACGATCGGCGGGACGTCGTCGGCGCGCGGGATGCAATAGTCCTGGTAGCTGGCGGTGAGCAGCTGGCCGTCGGCATCGTAGGAGACGCCCTCATACAGCGCCTGACCGATGCCCTGCGCGACGCCGCCATGGATCTGGCCGGTGACCAGCATCGGGTTCACGGCGACACCGACGTCGTCGACCGTGGTGTAGCGCACCACTTTGGAGACACCGGTCTCGGGATCGATCTCCACCTCGCAGATATGCGTGCCGTTCGGCCAGCTCGGACCGTCGACCTCACCCTCGGAATCGACGCTCAATTTAGCGCCGCCTTCCTTCTCGGCGAGATCGAACAGGCTGATACGGCGGTCGGTGCCGACCACGGTAAGCATGCCGCCCTGGTATTCGATGTCCTCGATCGACGTTTCCAGCACGTTCGCCGCCTTCTCGCGCGCCTTCTGGATCAGATCGTTGGACGAGACCGCAACGGCCGTGCCGCCGACGAACAGCGAGCGCGAGCCGACGCTGCCAAAGCCCTGCGCGAGATCGGTGTCGCCCTGAACCACGTCGATCTTCTCCATGGGAATGCCGAGCGTGTCGGAGATCATCTGCGTGTAGGTGGTCTGCAGCCCCTGCCCCATCGCCATGGTGCCGGAATGCAGCACGACGCGGCCTTGCGAGGTCGCGTGCAGGCTGACCTTCTCGGTGTGCGCACGGCCACCGGTCCATTCGATGTAGGAGGTGAGGCCGCGGCCGTAGAGCAGGCCTTTCTTCTTCGCCGCCTTCTTGCGCGCGGCAAAGCCGTCCCAGTCCGCCAGCTTCACGGCACGGTCGAGCATGTGGGCGAAGGCGCCGGAATCGTAGACCTGGCCTGCAGCATTGGTGTAGGGCAGCTGCGCCGGCTTGATGTAGTTGGCTTTGCGGATCGCGCGCGGATCCATGCCGACCTTTCGCGCAGCCGCGTCGAACAGGCGCTCGACGATGAACACCGCCTCAGGACGGCCGGCGCCACGATAGGCGCCGACCGGCGCGGTGTGGGTCATCACCGACTTCACCTCGAAATGCACCAGCGGCAGATCGTAGACGCCGGTCTGCACGAACGGTCCGAGCACCAGCGGAATGATGTTGGCCGCGCCCGAGGAATAAGCGCCGGTGCAGCCGATCGACTTGACGCGATAGGCCAGCACCTTGCCCTTCTCATCCAGCGCGAAGGAGGCCGTCGAGGTGAGATCGCGGCCGTGGGTGCCGCCGACGAACTCGTCGGTGCGGTCGCCGCGCCAGCGGATCTTCTTGTTCAGCTTGGTCGCCGCGTAAGCGACGATACCGTCTTCCGGATAGAGGTTGGTCTTCTGGCCGAAGCCGCCGCCGATATCGCCCACCAGCACGCGGACGCTGTCCTTGGGACGCTTCAGCACCGCCTCCGCCAGCACGTCACGGGTCGAGGCCGGGGTCTGCGACTGCACGTGCAGGAGAAGACGTCCGGTCTTCTTGTCGATCTCGGCAATGGTCGAGCGCGGCTCCATCGCGGACGGCACGAGGCGCTGGCTGACGATGTCGAGCTCGACGGTGTGCGCGGCCCTGCCGAAGGCCTCGTCGACCTTGGCCGCATCGCCATAGCTCATGGCGCCGACGATGTTGTCCGGCGCCTCGGGCCATACCACGGGCGCGCCGGACTTGACGGCCTCCACCGGATCGACCACCGCGGGCTGCACGTCATATTCGACCACGATCGCCTCGGCCGCGGTCTGCGCCTCCACGCGCGACGACGCCACCACGGCAGCCACGGCTTCACCGGCGTAGCGCACGACCTCATAGGCCAGCAGCCGGCGCGGCGGCACCGTCATCGGCTTGCCGTCGGGGCGCTTGAAGATGCTCAGCGTCGGAATTGTGCCGATATCGTCCTTGACGAGGTCGGCACCGGTGTAGATCGCGGTGACGCCGGGCATCGCGGCCGCCGCGCTGGCGTCGATCGAGACGATCTTCGCGTGGGCGTGCGGCGAGCGCAGCACGTGCAACCACAGCGCGCCGTCCTGCGGCTTGTCGTCGATGAACTGTCCCTTCCCGGTGAGCAGCCGCTGGTCTTCCAAACGCTTGACGGGCTGCCTCGCACCGAAACGCAAATTGCCGGGAAGAATGTTCATTCCGCTCTATCCTCGAAATCCGGAAAACGACCGCGGGGGTTTTAGCGGATTTTACGGATGAGACAACCGAGCCGCGGCACATCTGCAATGCGCCTCAAGGCCCTTGCTGGCGCAGATTGCGGGATGTCAGGAACGCTCGATGTCGATGATGCCCACGTTCACGTCGCGGCTGTCCGAGCCCCGCTTGACCGTGATCCGAACGGTCTTCCCGGCACCGGCCTGCTCCAGCGCATCGGTCAGGTCGGCGAGGCGCCGCACCGGCTTGCCTTCGACGGCAGTGATGATGTCTCCGACCGCGCCGGTCGTCATGTTGACACCACGAATCCCCGCCCGCTCCGCGGGGCTGCCGGGGGCCGTGCGCACCACGATCACGCCCTGGACGCCAAGCCGCGTCGCAACGTCCTCGCCGGCCGCCACGATGCCGATGCCGGGCGTCGGCACCCGGCCGTTGCGGATGAGCTCGGGGACAATCCGGTTCACGACATCGACCGGCACCGCAAAACCGATGCCGGCGTTCGAACCCGAGGGCGATATGATCGCCGTCGTGACGCCGATCAACCGGCCAGCGGAATCCAGCAGCGGTCCACCCGAATTCCCCGGATTGATCGCGGCATCGGTCTGGATGACATTGGCGATCTCCCGGCCGCCATGGGTCGGAAGCCTGCGCTTGAGCGCGCTGATGATGCCGCTGGTCATCGATTGATCCAGCCCGAAGGGATTGCCGATCGCAAACGCGGACTGTCCGACCTTCAGGTCATTCGAGCTGCCGAGCGCCACCGGCTGCGGCAGCTCGCGCACACTCCGGATTCGCAGCACCGCGAGGTCGTAATTGGGAGCCGTGCCGACAAGGTCCACTTCGGCGACCTCTCCCGACGCAAAGCGTACCGCGATCTCGCCGCCATTGGCGACGACGTGATTGTTCGTCACGAGGTGGCCGTCGCGATCCCAGACGAATCCCGTGCCGGAAGAGCCGCCCTGGCCTTCCTCTCCCATGAGGGGACTGGCTGCTGATTTCGCCGCAACCTGGACCACCGAAGGCGAGACGCGTTCGAAGATGTCGATGGTCGCCTTTTCGCCATCGGACAGCGGCCCGCGCTGCTCGACCGCACGCGCGGAGGACGCCGCCCATGGGACATGTAGCATCGGGACATGCAGGATCTTCGCGGCGGTGACGGCGAGCAGCAGGGCGGCAAAGGCTGCCGCGCCGATTGCGTAGCGACGATTCATGGATGATCACCGCGATGCGTGCTGAAAATAGTGTTCGGAATGCACATGCATGGATTGCGGACCTCGCTCACGCAGCAACGTCGCAGACGGCTGGAAGTTTCCTGATCGAGGCACATAGGGCCCGGTTTGGCTTTCCGCAGGATATTCAGGGACATATTGCCGCGTGACACTCGGCTACGCGACCTCGCGCAGCGCCCCCTCCACCACCTTGCGCGCATCCGCCGTCAGCGGGGCCTGCGGGGGAACGGGATCGCCGACGTCATAGCCCTGGATCGAAAGCCCCGCCTTGATGCATGCGGCGAGGTTGAAGCGGGCGAAAGCCTCGTTGATCCGCCATAGCCGGCGCTGCAGCGCCATGGCTTCATCCCAACGACCCGCCTTGCAGAGGTCGTAAAGCGCGACGCTCTGGCGCGGGATGATGCAGGCCGGGCCCGCCATCCAGCCGAGCCCGCCGATCAGCATCACCGCAGCCGGGATATGGGCGGAGGCCGAGAACACGCGCAAGGAATCGCCGCAGCGGTTCATGATCGAGAGCAGCCGGCCCGTGTTGGTCGAGGCGTCCTTGATGTAGCCGATGCGCGGATGCTCGGCGAGACGTGCGATGATGTCGAGGGTGAGATCGGAGCGCTGGAATTGCGGATTGGTGTAGATGACGACGGGAATGTCGACGGCATCGGCGATGGCGCGGAAATAGGATTCGACCTGGGCGTCAGTGAGCGGGAAATAGGCCTCCAGGATCGCCAGGATGCCGTCGGCGCCGAGCTTCTGATACGCCTTCGCTTGGGCGACTGCATCCCCTGTCGAGGTCGAGGCGACACCCGCGATCACGGGCACACGGCCCTTCGCGGCCTCGATCGTGGTCTGCACGACCGCGGTCCGTTGCACGGCATCGAGATAAGCGAATTCGCCGGTCGAGCCCAGGGGCGTCAGCCCATGCACGCCGGCGTCGATCAGATCGTCGCAGAGCTTTGCGAGCACGTTGGTCCGTACCGCGCCGTCGGCATCGACGGGCGAGACGAGATAGGGAAAGACGCCGTGGAATTCGGCCATGTCGGTGAGACCCCGGAGCGCTGGTTTGCGCCCGACCGGTCTTACCAACGCGCGCGCCGGCAATCAAACCCTGAGCAGCCGCACCTTCGTGCCCCAGGGATCGGCGGCCTCCACGCCGCCTGCGATCGTCGTCATCTGCACACCGCCCTTGCGCAGGCGCTCCTCCTGCGCGGCGAGAATGTCCGGCTTCTCCGTCACCAGCGAGAACCAGGCAAGGCCGGTCATCTGGTCGTCGCGTTGGCCCGCGCCCTGGCTCTGCCAGACATTGATGCCGAGATGATGATGATAGCGGCCCGACGACAGGAACGCGGCACCGCTGCGGCTGCGGGTCGGATCGAGGCCGATCGTGCCATGATAGAAGTTTCCGGCCTGCGTGAGATCGCCGACACGCAGATGCATGTGGCCGATGCGCGCTCCGTCCGGCGCCTTGGCGTAATCAGGCACGCGCGTGTTGGTCAGTGACAGCAGATCGGGAATGTTGAGCTCGTCGCTCGCCATCTTCACGCTGCCCTCGCTCCATTGCCATTGCGAGGGATCGCGGTCCGCATAGACCTCGATGCCGTTGCCTTCCGGGTCGTCGAGATAAACGGACTCGCTGACGAGATGGTCGGCAAAGCCCGACAGCTTCACGCGGTGCGAAGCCGCGTGCACCAACCACCGCGCCAGGTCCTTGCGGGTCGGCATCAGGAAGGCGGTGTGATAGAGGCCGGCGGCGTTGCGCGGCTCGATTGCCGCATCGGGGCGGGCCTCCAGCACCAGCAGCGTAATGCCTGATGTGCCGAGCCTTGCGGCGGCCGCCGATCGCTCCATCACGGTGAGCCCGATCACGTCCCGGTAGTAATCCGCAACCTTGTCGAGATTCTTCACCCGGAGCGTCACCATGCCGACCCGCATCGGCGTGCGGCTGGCATAGGTCGGCCCGCTGCCCTGCGGTGTCCCCTCGGCACGCGCTGCGGCCGCGGCTGCCATTGCAAGCGAGGTGGCGCCGGCGAGTTGCAGCAAGGTGCGGCGGGTGAGATCGATGGTCATCGGTCGGGACTCGCTGAAAAGGCTCGAGGCCGTGGGGCGCAATGTTCTGCCGATTGCTACACGTTCCCGTGAAGCGCTCCCAATCACATGTTCGTCGGCCGCTCATGCGGCGAGCCGCCCTGGTCCTGGCCACCCGGCCAGTTTCGCAATCGCCCGCGACATCCCAGATTGAGGACAACTTACAGGAGCCCACCATGACTGACCTAACCGCCCTGTCCTCGCTGCTCGCGGCAATGGTGGCGCGCACCGCGCCCTCAGTCGTCGCCGTGCACTCGCATCGCTCCCGTGCGACCGGCTTCGTCTGGAAGGCAGGCCTGATCGTCACCGCCGACGAGGCGCTGGCCGACGAGGGCGAGGTCGAGATCGGCCTTCCCGACGGCAGCCGCGTGGCCGCCACGATCGCCGGCCGCGACCACACGACCGACATCGCGCTGCTCCGCGCCGACATTGCCACGACCCCGGTCAAGCTCGCCGCGACCGTCCCGCCGCTGGGCGCCTTGTCGGTGGTGGTCGCGACCCACCGCGATACGCCGAGCGCGGCGCTCGGGATGGTATCGGCGTCCGGCAATAGCTGGCGCTCGTTGCGCGGCGGCGACATCGATGCGCGGATCGAGCTCGACGTCCGCCTGCGTCCCAGCCAAGAAGGCGGCGTCGCGCTCGACGCATCCGGTGAGGCGTTCGGCATGGCCGTGCTCGGCCCGCGGCGCGTGCTGGTGATCCCGACAGCGACGATCGAGCGCGTCGCCGCGCAGCTGGAGGTGCGCGGCCGCATCGCGCGCGGCTATCTCGGCCTCGGGCTGCAGCCGGTCCGGCTCGACGACGGCATCGGCGCGATGGTGATGAATGTGGACAAGGCCGGACCTTCGGCCGCCGCCGGCATCCGCCAGGGCGATGTGATCGTCGCGGTCAACGATCAGAAGCTGTCCGGCGTGCGCGCGTTGTCGCGGACGCTGGGTCCGTCGAGCGTTGGCACCGTGGTCGATGTCGCCGCGCGCCGCGGCGGCGAACCGGTCAGCTTCAAGGTCACGGTCGGCGAGAGGCCGGAGGCGTGAGCGAGGACAAGATGCCAGAGATCGTGCTCGCCTTGGAGATCGACGACCCCGCGCTCGCCGATCGCCTGGCGGCGTTGCTCGGCAACATCGCCGGGCTTCGTCTTGCCGGGCCCGGCGAGCAGGCTGCTGCCGCGATCGTCGCCCGCGATCCGCGCCGCATGCCCGAGGACATCGCGCTGACGCAGCGCGAGCTCGACGTGCTGGCGCTGATGGCCGAGGGCGCCTCCAACAAGATGATCGCGCGCCGGCTCGGCATCTCCGTGCACACCGTCAAGTTCCACGTTGGCTCGCTGCTCGACAAGCTCGATGCCACCGGCCGCACCGATGCGGTCGCACATGCGGCGCGGCGGGGCGTGATCGAGCTCTAAGCGGGTCTTGGCTCCCCAGAGAGTGCGATCGGATCGCATTGAGGGCTGCCTTACACCCGCTTGCCGCCGTTCTTTTCCGCCGCGCGGCGCAGCGCTTCGGCGAGTGCGCCGCCGCCTGACGATTCCTGCTTGCGCGGTGCGGACGACGTCATTCGGGCAGGGTTGCGTGAGCTGTTGTCGCGCTGCATGCCGGGGGCGTCCTTCTTGCCGCCGACCTCGTCGTCGAGGCGCAGCGTCAGCGAGATGCGCTTGCGCGCGACCTCGAAGTCCAGCACCTTCACCTTGACGATGTCGCCGGGCTTCACCACCTCGCGCGGATCTTTGATGTAGGTCTTGGACATCGCCGAGATGTGCACGAGACCGTCCTGGTGCACGCCGATGTCGACGAAGGCGCCGAAGGCAGCAACGTTGGTCACGGTGCCCTCGAGAATCATGCCCTTCTTGAGATCCTTGATCTCCTCGACGCCCTCCTTGAACACCGCGGCCTTGAACGCCGGACGCGGGTCGCGGCCCGGCTTTTCCAATTCACGCAAGATGTCGGTGACGGTCGGCAGACCGAAGGTCTCGTCGACGAAATCCTTCGGCTTGAGCGTGCGCACGATCTCGCTGCTGCCGATCAGCGCCTTGATGTCGCTCTTGGTGGCGCTGAGAATGCGCCGCACCACCGGATAGGCCTCGGGATGCACGCCAGACGCGTCGAGCGGGTCCTCGCCGCCGAGAATGCGCAGGAAGCCCGCACACTGCTCGAACGCCTTCGGCCCGAGCCGCGGCACGTCCTTGAGCGCCTTGCGGGACTTGAACGGCCCGTTGGCATCACGATGCGCCACGATGCTCTGCGCCAGACCAGAGCCGACGCCGGACACGCGCGCGAGCAGCGGCGCGGACGCCGTGTTGACGTCGACGCCGACCGCGTTCACGCAGTCCTCGACCACGGCATCGAGCGATTTGGCCAGCTTGGCCTGGCCGAGGTCGTGCTGATACTGGCCGACGCCGATCGCCTTGGGCTCGATCTTGACGAGTTCGGCGAGCGGATCCTGCAGACGCCGGGCGATCGAGACCGCGCCGCGCAGGGTGACGTCGAGACCCGGCAATTCCTCCGAGGCGAAAGCCGAGGCCGAATAGACCGACGCACCGGCCTCCGACACCACGATCTTGGTCATCTTCAGCTCGGCCAGACCCTTGACGAGGTCGCCTGCGAGCTTGTCGGTTTCGCGCGAGGCGGTGCCGTTACCGATCGCGATCAGTTCGACACGATGCTTCAACGCGAGCTTGCCGAGGATCGCGAGCGACTCGTTCCACTGCCGCTGCGGCTCGTGCGGATAGATCACCGCGGTATCGACGACCTTGCCGGTGGCATCGGTGACGGCGACCTTGACGCCGGTGCGGTAGCCGGGATCCAGCCCCATGGTGACGCGGGTGCCGGCCGGCGCGGCCAGCAGGAGATCGCGCAGGTTGGAAGCGAACACGCGCACGGCCTCGGTCTCGGCGGCGTTCCACAGCCGCATGCGCAGGTCGATGTTGAGATGCACCTGGATCTTGGTGCGCCAGGCCCAGCGCACGGTGTCGATCAGCCAGCGGTCGCCGGCGCGCTTGAGGTCGGCGATGCCGAACCGCTTCATGATCTTCAGTTCGTAGGCGCTGGGCACGCCCGGGGGCGGCGCCTCAGCCTCGGCCTGAATCTGGAGGTCGAGGATCTCTTCCTTCTCGCCGCGGAACATCGCGAGGATGCGGTGCGACGGCAATTTGGTCAGCGGCTCCGAGAACTCGAAATAGTCGGCGAATTTCTCCCCCTCGGTCTTCTTGCCGTCGCGCACCTTGGAGGCCATGCGCGCATTGGTCCACATCTCCTCGCGCAGCGCGCCAATCAAATCGGCGTCCTCGTCGAACCGCTCGACAAGGATGGCGCGGGCGCCATCCAGCGCAGCAGCGGCATCGGCAACCCCCTTCTCGGCGTTGACGAAGCTTTCGGCCACCACCTTCGGATCGTTGGTCGGCTCCGCGATCAGCTGATTGGCGAGCGGCTCGAGGCCGGCTTCCTTGGCAATCTCCGCCTTGGTGCGGCGCTTCGGCTTGAACGGCAGATAGATGTCTTCGAGCCGGGCCTTGCTGTCGGCGGCGAGAATGGCGGCTTCGAGCGCGGCATCGAGCTTGCCCTGCTCGCGAACTGATTCGAGGATGGCCTTGCGGCGGTCTTCGAGCTCGCGCAGATAGACCAGGCGCTCCTCCAGGGTGCGCAATTGCGCGTCGTCGAGCGCACCGGTCGCTTCCTTGCGGTAGCGTGCGATGAAGGGAACCGTGGCACCGCCGTCGAGCAGCGTCACTGCCGCCTCGACCTGCTCGGCGCGAACCCCAAGCTCCTGCGCAATCTTCTGGTTGATGTTTGCCACGCGCGAATTCCTCTATCCAAGCACGCAATACGGCGGCGAACCACCGACCACGGGACGCCGCTTATGGACCAACCGGGGTTGATTCATCAAGGTGCGGCTGAGCATCGTCGACAGAGGATTTTTTGTCGAACTGATGCGATCTCGCCACATTCGTGCGGATGTCGGCGTATGCCAATGGCTTGACAGAAGACGCTGTTCCACGGCTGGTTGACCGGCCGGACCAGCAGACTTCCTACGAGGACACTCCATGCGCACCACATCGGTTGGCGTCTTCAAGCTCGTTACCAAGGGCCCCGGCGACGTCTCCGGCCTCATGGCTAGGATCGACTCCGGCGCGATCGATCCCAAATCGATCCTCGCGATCCTGGGCAAGACCGAGGGCAATGGCGGTGTCAATGATTTTACGCGCGAGTATGCGGTGGCCGCGCTGTGCGCGGCACTGGCGCCGAAGCTCGGCCTGACCGCGCAGGAGGTCGAGCAGCGGATCGCCTTCGTGATGTCAGGCGGCACCGAGGGCGTTCTCAGCCCGCACATCACCGTGTTCACGCGCCAGGACGTCCCGCAGCGGCCTGCCGCTATCGCAGGCAAGCGCCTGAGCATCGGCATGGCACACACCCGCGATTTCCTGCCCGAGGAGCTCGGCCGCTCCGCGCAGATCACGGAGACGGCCACGGCCGTGAAAGCCGCGATGGTAGATGCCGGCATCACCGATCCCGCCGACGTCCATTTCGTGCAGATCAAGTGCCCGCTGCTGACCAGCGATCGCGTCGCGGCGGCAAACGCGCGCGGCAACAAGACGGTGACGACGAGCGCCTACAGCTCGATGGCCTATTCGCGCGGTGCGTCCGCGCTCGGCGTTGCCGTTGCGCTCGGCGAGATCGCCTTTGATGTCCGCGATGAGGACGTGCTGCGGCGCTACGATCTGTTTTCGAAAGTGGCCTCGACCTCGTCCGGGATCGAGCTGATGGGCAACGTCGTCATCGTGCTCGGCAATTCGGCGGCATCAGTCAGCGACTTCGAGATCGGTCATGCCGTGATGGACGATGCCATCGACGCCGCAGCGGTGATGTCGGCATTGACGAGCGTTGGACTTGGCGTGGCGCCGCAAGCGAACGCGGGCCGCAAGCTCGTCAACATCTTCGCCAAGGCGGAGGCCTCGCCCGATGGCAGCGTGCGCGGCTTCCGCCACACCATGCTGGAGGATACCGACATCAGCTCGACCCGCCACGCGCGCGCCGCCGTCGGCGGCCTGATCGCAGGCCTCGCCGGCACCGGGGCGGTCTATGTTTCCGGTGGCGCCGAGCATCAGGGGCCGGCAGGCGGCGGCCCGGTTGCGGTCATCGCACGGCTCTCGGGTTGATGCGTGCGCATGTAGCATAGGTTTGCAGCCGACCTCTCCATCCGACGCAACCCTGCCCTTCGCCCTGAATCAGTTGATTAAAGTGTTCCTGTGCGAAACTAAGGTGGCGCCGCACGAAGGGATTGGACCACATGACTTTGCCGATGAGCTGGAACGAATGGGCGCAGCACGATGGCGTGGGCCTCGCGGCGCGCGTCCGCAAGGGCGAGCTGACGGCGAAGGAGCTCGCGCGCCAGGCGGCCGCGGGTGTCGCCAAGGTCAATCCCGCTCTGTCGGGCGTGGTCGAGCTGTTCGAGGACGTGATCGCCGATCCCGCCAAGGATGGTGCCAATCTCGCAGGTCATTTCGCCGGCCTGCCCTTCCTGATGAAGGATCTCGGGCCGACCATGAAAGGCCGGCTGCAGGAAATGGGCTCGCTGTTGATGCGCGGCAATCGCGCCGCGGCCGACACCTTCCTCACCGGTAAATTCCGCCAGGCCGGGCTCAACCTGATCGGACGGACCACGACGCCGGAATTCGGCGTGTGCTCTTCGGCCGACAATCCTGCCGTCTACGTCACCCGCAATCCCTGGAATACCGATTATACCACTTGCGGCTCGTCGGCTGGCAGCGCCGCGATGGTCGCGGCCGGCGTGGTGCCGATCGCGCATGCCACCGACGGCGGCGGCTCGATCCGCATTCCCGCCGGCGTCAACGGCAATATCGGGCTGAAGGTTTCGCGCGGCGTGTTCTCGCTGGCACCGCACATGTCCGACCTCACCGGCCTCGTCTCGATCCAGGGCTGCCAGTCGCGCTCGGTGCGCGACACCGCCGCCTTCGTCGATCATGCGAGGGGACCCGCGCCGGGCGAGTTCATGCCGTTCTGGACCACGGCGCAGCCTTATTCCGAGATGATCAAGCGCGATCCCGGCAAGCTTCGCATCGCATTGTCGCACACATGGGGCGACTACACCGCGACGCCTGAGCTCGCAGCCGAGCTGGAGAAAGCCGGCCGCTTCCTCGAAGGCCTTGGCCATCACGTCGATTACGCACTGCCGGAGATCGACCTCCCCGGCGCCTTCGAGGCGCAGACCACCTGCTACATCTCGAACTTCGCGGTGGTGATCTCCAACATGCTCGCCGCACGCGGGCTCACGAGCCCGCCGGAGGATCTAATCGAGCCCATGAACATCCGGATCTGGGAAGCCGGCCGGCACACGACCTTTGCCGAGCGGGCGAAGATGCAGGGGGTGTTCAACACGACGTCACGCGGCTTCGGCGCTTTCTTCGAACAGTGGGACGTGATCCTGACCCCGATCACCGCGCTGCCGACGCCCAAGGTCGGCACGAAGGAGTATCTCACCATCTCCGACAATCCCGATGTGCGCGACTGGTTCGGCAATCTCTGGCGCTTCTTCGCCTTCACGCCGCTCGCCAATCTCTGCGGCATGCCGGCGATCTCGATGCCGATGGCGGCTCAAGACCACGGCCTGCCGCTCGGCATCCAGGCCATCGCCAAGCAGGCCAATGACGGCCTGCTGCTGCAACTCGCCGCCCAGATCGAGCGCGCGCTCGACGGCAAGTGGAACGGCGGCAAGACCGCGAAGGTGCATGTGACGAAGGCGTAGGCGAAGGCCACGCGCTCCTCTAGCCCTCGTCCTTGGCACTCGCTTTCGCAATGGCCTTGTCCACGCGCCAGCGTGACACACCTTGCTCGGCGAGCAGGCGCGCCGCGAGGCTTCGCGTCTCCGGAAGGAGAGCGACGAGCGCATTGGTGCCCGTCACGGCCGGATTACCAATTTCCTGAGCGTGCAATGCGGCGCGGCGGTCGACGCGCCGGAACGCGGCGGTCGGCGCCGCTGTTCCCGTCTCGATCACCGTGTGCGCGAGCCCCTTGTCGAGATGGTCAGCGAGGTTTCGCCTGAGCACGCCGAGGTCGGCGTTACTGGCCTGCAGGACAGGTGCGGCATCACCGTCTTCGGTCAGCGCCAGCAACAGGTGCTCCAGCGTCGCAAACTGATGGCGGCGCTGATCGGCAAGAGCCAGGGCCCGGCGTCGGGTCGCATCATAGGCCACGCTGAATGGGCGAGACGACACGTCCAGCAGCCCGTCGATCTTCTCCAGCCGCTTTACGGGATCGAGCATGGCCAGTAGCTCGTACTTGTCCTTGATCGGCAACTTCATGCGCATCGCCATCGTGTCGGCTATGCGGCCAACGTCGCGCGTCTGATCGAAGAACAACCAGATATCCGGCATCAGCAAGCCGTGCGCGGCTGCGTAGTCCTCAAAACGCTGAATGGCCCGGCGGATCAGTTCGGGCGAGTCGACCGGCGTCCCCTCGGGCAAGTCGGATGCCTCCGACCGATACCCGCTCGATAGCGCTGTAAAGCTGCGCAGTGCGACGCGGCGGAGGACACGCGATAGCACCCTGATCGAACCATTCTGGAGCCGTTCGAGCTCGACCAGCTGCACGAGCACGCCGACCTCGTAGAGGTCGGCAAATTGCGGCTCATCGACGGCCGCATCGCGCTGGATCGCGCAGACCATCTCGCGCTCGCCCTCGAATGCATGGTTGAGGGCCAGCACCGTGTTCTCGCGGCCAACGAACAATGGAAAGGTCGCGCCGGGAAATGGCACGAAATCGCGCAACGGGACCGCCGGATAGACCGCGGTCGAGCTCTTGAGCCTTGCGATCGGCACGGACGTGTCACGACGCCCGGTCTGGAGCATTGCCGACAATGTATTCCAGTCGGCAACGCCCAACATCCTCGACACCATTTCGAGGCTTTCGCTGTGGCTGATGATGACGGCTTTGGTGGTCAGAGATTCGCGCAGGGTCTGCGCCATAGCCTTGGCATCGCGAAAATCGCGCATCGGTTCGTCCTCTGCATGAGCGATCCAGATGTATCAGGCGGTTGCGTTGCTGACCCGGACGCTCGGGCAAAGGGGAGGGCCGATGAAGGCTCGATACGTTCACCATTCCACGAAGGGTGCAACCGGCAGGTCGTATCAACCAGCACGGAGGGTGACGCAAAGACAAATGCCTGTCAATTCCGAACTCAGTTCTTCACCGCCGGAATCTCTTCCGCCGCCGGCTGCTGCTGGCCCTGCTTGTACATCGCCAGCGCCTTTTCGAGCGCTTCGCGCAGCGCCAGCGCTGCGGCGACGCTGCAACGCAGGTGCGCGGTCTGGACCACGTCGACCCTGACGGCGGCGCCGACCGGCATCAGGAGGTTCGCGGCGAGCTCGATCTGGATCGCGCCGTTGTGATGGCCGAAGCAGGACGCACCGTCGAAATAGATGATCGGCGCCCGCTCCGAGCTGGAGCTCGAGATGGTGACGGGCCCCTGATTGGCGGCGGGCGTTTCGGGGTCGGCCATGGGCGCTCCTTGCAGCTAAACGACGAACGAAGCGCCCACCATCGACGCTTCGGCCCGCTCTGTCGAGGCCCCTTCAGGGGTTTTGCGCGGCGCCCGACACTGGTCTAGAACGTTCCCATGAGCACCATACCGACCACGCTCCAGTTCGAGGAACTCGCCGAGGCGATCCGCGGCCGGCGTTCCGACTACGGCCATATCAGCGGGCTCCAGCTTGACCGTTTCGCGCCGGCTGAAGCATGGTCCAGCCTGCCCTACCGGCCCGTCTTCGTCGGCGACACCGAGACCGGCGTGCTGCACGGAGGCGTCGTCACCGCGATGCTGGACGAGAGCTGCGGCATGGCGGTGCAGCTCGCGCTCGACGGCACGCGCGCGATCGCGACACTCGACCTGCGCATCGACTACCAGAAGCCGGCGACGCCGGGCCTCGACATCAAGGCGCATTCGGTCTGCTACCGCACCACGCGCTCGATCGCCTTCGTGCGCTCGACGGCCTACCAGGAGTCCGAGGACGATCCGGTGGCGACCGCGACCGCCTGCTTCATGATCGGCGCCAACCGCACCAACATGCTCGCCGATCGCAGGATGAATGCGCTGGACATACCGGCGCTGGAGACGCCGGAGGATCCGGACGGGCCGTTCGCGCGCAGCCCGTTCGCGCGTTGGCTCGGCATCCGCGTCAACGCCGACGGCACGCTGACGATGCCGTTCTCGCCAAAGATCATCGGCAACCCGATCCTGCCCGCGATCCATGGCGGCATGACCGGCGCCTTTCTCGAGACGACGGCCGTCATCGGCGTCGGGCGCGAGCTCGGCATCGCCGCACCGCCCAAGCCGATCGGGCTCACCGTCAACTACCTGCGCTCCGGCCGCGCACTCGATACGTTCGCCGATGTCTCGATCGTGAAGCAGGGCCGGCGCATCGTCGCATTCGAGGCGCGCGCCTGGCAGGACGATGCGAACAAGCCGATCGCCACCGCCTTCGGTCACTTCATGCTGCGCCCGACGCCGGGAAGTGACGAGGAATAAGCGGCTTTTGACTTGACGGCCGCAGTTCCGGCCACAACGATAGCGCGTCCCTGCGAGAGGTATTGGATTGCGGCACCCGCTCGACATCGTTGCCATGTTCGCCGCACTCTGGCTGCTGGCCTCGATGATGCTCGACGCGTTGACGCCGAAGGAGCTGACCGCGATCATGATCGGCGTTGCGATCGGCCCCGCGATGGTCGTCACTGCCGTGTTCTACTATTTACGGTGCGCGCGAACCGACTTTGCGGTGATGTTCTCAGCACTCTGGCTGATCTCGGACATCGCCATCGCCTTTGTTTCGCCGACGCAGCTCCCGCATTTCCTGATCGTGCTCGGCTTCCTGCCGGCGCTGCTGATCGGCAGCGTGCTGCACTGGCAACGCTTCCAGCACCGCCATGAGCAACTGCCCGCGCCTTCAGTGAAGCGGGGCTAACGGGGCAAGAGGTTCGTCTTCGCGAGATCCAGCACCTCGTCGCCGCGGCCGTTCATCACCGCGCGCAGCACCCAGAGACTGAAACCCTTGACCTGTTCGGCCGTGATGGTCGGCGGCATCGACAGTTCCTGCTTGGCGGTGACGACGTCGAGCAGCGCCGGGCCGTCATGCGCCAGCATCTCCTTGACAGCACCGGGAAGCTCGCCGGGATCCTCGACGCGTTTGGCAAAGATGTTCATCGCGCGCGCCATCGCCGCGAAATCCGGATTCTCCAGGTCGACATTGGTGTCGACGAAGCCGGCCGCCTTCATTTCCAGCGCGACGAAGCCGAGCACGCCGTTGTTGAAGACGACCACCTTCACCGGCAGCTTCTCCTGCGTCAGCGTGATCAGATCGCCCATCAGCATGGTGAAGCCACCGTCGCCGGAGAGCGAGATCACTTGTCGGCCGGGCTGCGACGCCTGCGCGCCGATCGCCTGCGGCATCGCGTTGGCCATCGAGCCGTGCACGAAGGAGCCGATCAGCCGTCGCCGGCCGTTCATGCCGAGATAGCGCGCGGCCCATACCGTCGGTGTGCCGACATCGGCCGTGAAGACGGCGTCGTCCGAAGCATGGTCGCTGATGACCTTTGCGAGATATTGCGGGTGGATCGGCTTGCTTCCCGGCGTACCCCTGGCGAGCGAGTCCAGACCTTCGCGCGCCTTCTTGTAATGCGTGACCGCGTCGTCGAGATGCTTGCGCTGCGCCTTTGATTTCAGCAGCGGCAGCAGCGCCTCGATGGTGAGCCTGACGTCGCCGACGAGGCCGAGATCGATCTTGCAGCGCCGGCCGAGATTTTCCGGCCGGATGTCGATCTGCGCGATCTGGCAGTCGGTCGGGAAGAACTGCTTGTAGGGAAAATCGGTGCCGAGCATCACCAGCGCGTCGCAGGCATGCATGGCCGCGTAGCCCGAGGAGAAGCCGATGAAGCCGGTCATGCCGACGTCGTAGGGATTATCGTATTCGACATGCTCCTTGCCGCCGAGCGCGTGCACGATCGGGCTCTTCAGCGCCTCCGCCAGCTGCATCAAGGGCGCGTGCGCGCCGGCGCAGCCGCGGCCGCAGAACAACGTGATGCGCTCGGCACCGTTGAGGAAATCGGCGAGCGCCTGCAGCTCGTCCGCCTGCGGCACCACCTTGGGCGCCGGCACGTTGAGGCCGCGCGTCGTCGACAGCGCGCGCTTCGGGGGACTGCGGAACGCGACGTCGCCGGGCATGGCGACGACGGCGACGCCGCGCAGGCCCACCGCCGCGCGGATGGCGTTCTCCAGCACGAAGGGAAGCTGGCTCGGATCGGAGACCAGCTCGCAATAATGGCTGCATTCGCGGAACAGGTTTTGCGGATGGGTCTCCTGGAAATAGCCGCTGCCGATCTCGGCCGTGGGGATCTGAGCGGCGATCGCGAGCACGGGAACGCGGCTGCGATGCGCATCGAACAGCCCGTTGATCAGATGCAGATTGCCGGGGCCGCAGGAGCCCGCGCAGACCGCAAGGCTCCCGGTCATCTCCGCTTCGCCGGCGGCGGCGAACGCGGCGACCTCCTCGTGGCGGACATGGATCCATTCGATCGTGCCGCGGCGGCGCAGCGCCTCGGTCAGGGCGTTCAGGCTGTCGCCGACGATGCCATAGATGCGCTTGACACCGGCCTGTTCGAGCGTTGCCACGAACAAATCGGCCACGTTGTTGATCGCCATGTCGGTCTCCTGATCTCGCTGGTCCGGCAAGATAGGATAACGCGCGACCGTGACGGCATCACGGCTTGTTTATTGCCGGCTCAGTCTTTCGCGATCGCCCGATCGTAAGCCGCGATCGTCACCTTTGCGCGAGCGGCTACATCCGTTGCGCTCATGCCGGGCTTGTAGAGGCTGGAGCCCAGCCCGAACGCGGTCACGCCGCCCTTGATGTACTCGGCGAAGTTCTGGTCGGAGACGCCGCCGACGGCGGCGATCATCACGCCTGACGGCAGCACCGCCCTGATCGCCGCAATGCCGGAGGCGCCCAGCACGCTCGCCGGAAAGAACTTCAACCCCGACGCACCGGAGCGTGCGGCAAGCAGCGCCTCGGTCGGCGAAAACACGCCGGGCAGCGTCACCATGGCGTACTGGTGGGCACGCACCAGCACCTGGGTGTCCACATTCGGCGAGACCATCAGCTTGCCGCCGACGTCGTTGAGGCGATCGACATCCGCGGTGGTCAGCACCGTACCGGCGCCGATCAGCACGCCTGCCGGCGCCTGCTTCACGGCCGCCCCGATGGAGCGGAATGGATCGGGCGAGTTCAGCGGGATCTCGATCGCGGTCATGCCGGCTTCTATCAGCACGCCGACGATGGCCTCGGTCTCCTCGGGCTTGATGCCGCGCAGGATCGCGACCAGCGGCCGCTGCATCGGCGGAAAGGGGACGGTCATCTCGAGATCCTTCTATTTCATCCAGATCGCGGCAGCCGCCATCGACAGGCCGCGGCGGACCGCTTCATCCGCATCGACCGGATGCGCGGTGACCGACAAGGCGTCGAAGGCGTGGCGGTACAGCATCGCCAGCCGCCCCGAGGCAATCAGCTTGACGCCCGCCTGCGGCACGGTGCCGGAGAGCCCGGCCGCGAGCTCGACACCGATCAACGTGCCCGACAGCGTCTCGCGCGCAGCAGCCGGCGTGCCGCCGAATAGAAGCTGGCGCGACCGCGCACCGAACAACAGATTGGCGGTGAAGGCCGGCGCCGCGTATGCGGCCTTGACCGCCGCCTTGAAGCTCGCCACGTCCTCGGCTTCGTCAGCGCCCGCAACCGCAAACGACAGGATGGTCTCGCGCGAGACCACGCTGAAAAGCTCACCGGTCATGAAGGTGGAGAAACGTTCGACAATGCCGCCTTTGACGCGCACCCATTTCGAATGCGTGCCGGGCATGCACACCAGCGCCTCGCCGGCGGCTTCAAAGCCGAGCGCGCCGAGCAGCTGCGTTTCCTCTCCGCGCATGACGTCCGGCGCGCCGGCGTCACGCTGCGCGATGCCCGGCAGGATCCGGATGTCGCGGGCTTCGCCCGGGACGCGCACGGCCTGCTTCAAGACTGTCGGGAGCGGCGCCGGCGTGTCGACATAGCCGGCTTCGACCCAGCCGGTCTTGGCACCGGCCATGCCGCAGACGAGAACCGGCAGATGATCCGGCGCTTCGACCGCCGCAAGATGCGCTTGCAGCACGGCAGGAAAGCCGGTCTTCGCCGCCGCCAGCATGCCTTCATCGCTGCGGCGCTCGGCCAGCACCTGGCCGGCTCGATCGACCAGCCACAAGCGAAAACTGCTGGTGCCCCAATCCACCGCGACATAAGCGGGTTCGGTCATCTCAACGCGTGTCCTCGTCTCAACGCCAAATTCTTGTCTCACCGACAAGACGCCGTCTCGCGACAATGAGACGGACGCTTGGCAAATCCGCCCCGGGATATCGGCTATTGCCGCCGCAAACCAGCCTTTTCTGGCAGGCCGGAGACGCTGCCGCGCTGGCACACCGCTTGCTCATGGGTCGGCACTGACATCCGTCAACGCGCGACAAGACGCGTCAACACCAGATGAGGAAACCCATGGAGATCGGCTATTTCACGATGCCTTCGCATCCGCCGGAGTGCGGCCTGAAGGAAGGACACGACTGGGACCTGCAGGTCATGCGCTGGCTCGACGAGCTCGGCTATCAGGAGGCCTGGGTCGGCGAGCACCACACCGCGCCCTGGGAACCCAATCCCACACCGGACCTCTTGATTGCGCAGGCGCTGATGCAGACCAAGAAGCTTCGCATCGGGCCGGGCGGGTTCCTTTTGCCCTACCATCACCCGGCCGAGCTCGCCAACCGCGTCGCGATGCTCGACCATCTCTCCGAGGGCCGGCTCAATTTCGGCGTCGCAGCGTCGGGCCTGCCGAGCGACTGGGCGATGTTCAACGTCGACGGCATGAGCGGGCAGAACCGCGACATGACCCGCGAGGCGCTGGAGATCATTTTGAAGCTCTGGTCCGATCCCGCACCCTTCACCTACAAGGGCAAGTTCTGGACGGTGACCAAGCCGGACACGATGTTCGACTTCCTCAAGCCGCACATCAAGCCGTTGCAGGCGCCGCATCCGCCGATCGGCGTCGCTGGTCTCTCGAAGAACTCGGACACGCTGAAGCTCGCGGGAGAGCGCGGCTTCATCCCGATGAGCCTCAACCTCAACCCGGCTTATGTCGGCAGCCACTGGGACTCCGTCGAGATCGGCGCCGCCAAGACCGGGCGCAAGCCGAACCGCGCGGACTGGCGCCTCGTGCGCGAGGTGTTCGTCGCCGACACGGATGAAGAGGCCTGGAGGCTCTCGACCGGCGACATGATGGGCCGGATGATGAGCGAGTACTTCCTGCCGCTGCTAGGTCATTTCGGCTTCAAGGACTATCTGAAGCACGCGCCAGACGTGGCCGACAGCGACGTCACCGTCGAATATTGCGCCAAGCGGAACTGGATCGTCGGCTCGCCCGCGACCGTCGCCGAGAAGATCGAGAAGATCTACGACGAGGTCGGCGGCTTCGGCGTGCTCCTGGTGTTCGGCTTCGACTACAAGCACAAGGCCGAGGCCTGGCACCATTCACTGTCGCTGCTGAAGAACGAGGTGATGCCGCGCCTGAAGCATCTCGGCTCCGCGAAGAAGGCGGCTTGACCCGACGCGGGTGCGGCACGATCGTGCCGCACCCGCAGCAATTTCGGAGATTTCCGTGGACGCCAAACCTGTCGACGCCAAGGATTTCAAGCAGGCGATGCGCCAATGCGCCGGCGCCGTCGCGCTGGTCACGGTGGGCGCCGAACACGGCAAGCGCACGGGATTGACCGTGACCTCGGCCTGCTCGCTGTCGGACTCGCCGCCCTCGCTGATCGTCTGCGTCAACCGCAACGCCAGCGCACATGCACGCATCCGCGAGGAAGGCGCCTTCGCGATCAATTTCCTGCACGAGGATCACGCGTTGCTCGCGCTCACCTTCAGCGGCCAGAAGGGCGTCAACGGCGACGACCGCTTCACCTTCGGGCAGTGGACGCGCGGCGCGACCGGTGCCCCGATGCTGGCCGACGCCGTCGCCGCGTTCGATTGCGTTCTGGCGCGGGAGTTCGAGACCGCGACGCATTCGATTTTCGTTGGCGAGGTGCGCGGCGTGTCGCATGAGGAGGCGGCACGGGCGCTCGTGTACCTGCGCAGCAGTTTTCACACGCCGCAAGAGATGCGCGAGACCGTGACGGTCGGCGACATCGATTCGCGCCATCTGAGCTGGACAGATTTTTCGTAGGCCTTGCCCACCATCCGTCAGACACCACAATAAAGGTGGTGGGCACGCTTCGCTTTGCCACCTGCGATATCCGCGTTTCGCGGAAGAGACCCTGCTTCCGCAAGGGGAAAGCGTGCCGCATGCAATTGGCCGCTACTGCGCCGTCTAGATCTTCAGTTGCTTGATCTTTCGGTACAGCGTGGCGCGGCTGAGCTTCAGGGCGCGCGCCGCCTCAGTGACGCGGCCGCCATGCTGGCGCAAGGCTTCGACGATGGTGGCGCGTTCGGCACTCGCAAGATCCGGCTCCGTCGCCTGTCCGCCGAACGGCGGCAGATCGAGGTCCGCATCGGTGATGACGCCGTTCTCCGCGGTGCAGCCGGCGAGCCGCAGCACGTGGCGAAGCTGGCGCATATTGCCGGGAAAGGGATATGCCGAGAGCTGCGACCACGCCTCGTCCGAGAAGCGGCAGTTCGATGCCTCCTCGCGCGCGATCTGGCGAATGATGTCCTCCCGGTCGGCGCGCTCGCGCAGCGCCGGCAAACGCACCTCCAGGCCGCGCAGGCGAAAATAGAGATCGGCGCGGAAGGCGCCCTCCTCCGCCAGGCGGCCGAGATCGCGGTGGGTGGCGCTGATGAGGCGGATGTCGACCGCGACCGGCTTGAGCGCGCCGAGCGGCCAGACCTCGCGGTTTTCCAGCACGCGCAACAGGCGCGTCTGCAGTGCGATCGGCATGTCTCCGATCTCGTCGAGGAACAGCGTACCGCCGTCGGCCTGCACGATCAGGCCCTTCGAGCCGTCGCGACGCGCGCCGGTGAAGGCACCGGCCTCGTAGCCGAACAGCTCGGCGTCGATCAGGCTCTCGGGCATCGCCGCGCAATTCAGCGCGACATAATTGTTGCGCGCCCGGTTGCTCGCCGCGTGAATGGCACACGCGAACACGTCCTTGCCGACGCCGGTCTCGCCCTGCAGCAGCACCGGCAGATTGTGGTCGCCGATGCGCTTCAGCCGTCTCACGCTTCCGATCAGGCCGGGATCGCCGCCGGCGAGCCGGTGCAGCGCATCGAAGCGATCAACGGGCGGATCGCGGCGCTTGCTGAGCGGCCGCGCGCGCCGCGGCGGCGCGATCTGACCCCGTCCCAACGGACTGCCATCGGCGCGGCGCAGCTGGACGATGTCGCCCTCGTCGCGCGCAGCGTGATGGTCGAACTTGATGTAGCGCGACAGGTCGATGCCGGAAGCGATCAAGCCGTCGGTGAGGCCCAGGAGTGCGCGGGCGGACCGGCACGCGCCGACGACGCGGCGGTCGTCGTCATAGGCGAGCAGGCCACTGCCGCCATCACCGGGCACAGTGGCGATCCAGGCGTCACGAAAATGGTCGCGAAAGATCGCGCCCTCGATCCGGCGCGTGGCCTGCATCGTGATCGCGAGCGCGAGCTGATGCGCGGCGCGGCTGAGGTCGTCGCGGCACGAGGTGATGTTCACCGCGCCCGCGATGCGGCCGGCCTGGTCGAACAGCGGCGTCACTGCACAGGAGAAGATGCCCCACTGTTCGCGAAAATGCTCATCGCGGTGAACCAGGATCGGCTTTTGTTCTGCAAGGCAGGTGCCGAGCCCGTTGGTGCCTTCATGGGCCTCCGAAAAATTCGAGCCGGTGTAGACCTTCCAGCGCAGGAAGATCTCAGTGTCGGCCTCGCCCGGCAAGCGGCTGAACAGCATGGTCGCGTTCGCATCAGCAAGATTGACGCAATAGCCGGCCTCCCGCAGCACGCGGGCGAGATCCTCGAGCTCGGACGTGGCGAGCCGGATCGTCTGCTCCATAGGCTGGGCGACATGCCGGAACTCGGCTTCGGTCAGCGTCTGTGGCGGGCCCTGGCGGGCGGGATCGAGCTTGTGGCTGATCAAGGAGCGCCGCCAGGAATTGGCAATCCGCGAAGACGCATCGACGTCGGCCACATGATTGGCGACGGACAAGACCCGGGCGACATGGTTCGAGGCCGACAGGCTGGCCATCGCAGACGTCTCCACCCTGTATTATTGTGCAAAGTCTGGCAGCACGGGCGGGGATGTCAATCGGGAACCGGGAGGCGATACTCTCTCCTCCTCGTCATGGCCGGGCTTGTCCCGGCCATCCACGCGTTACCGCGCGTGCGAAAGAACGTGGATGCCCGGGACAAGCCCGAGCATGACGGTATGGAAGCGGCTCGCCCGGATAATTGGCGGGCGTTGCTGCACCGCCCTCACCACGTATCGATACACGGCCGCTTCTTTCCCGTCCTGGCGGGCGGCTTCGGCACGGACCGCAAGCCGGCCATGATCCAGCGCCGCGTCTCGGCGGGGTCGATGACGTTGTCGATCTCGAACACCGAGGCGATCGAGACCGCCTTGCCGTTGGCGTAGAGCTCGGCGACCTTGTTGCGGTAATAGGTCTCGCGCTCCTCGGGGCCGGCGATCGCCTCCATCTCCTTGCGGAAGCCGAGGCGGACATAGCCTTCCAAGCCCATGCCGCCGAACTCGCCGGTCGGCCAGGCCGCGGTGAAGAACGAGGCATGGAAGCCGCCGCCGATCATCGACTGCGCCCCTAACCCATAGCCCTTGCGCAGCACGATACCGAACAGCGGCACGGTGAGGCTCGCGCCCGTCACGAACATCCGCGAGACATGGCGCACGATCGCAGTCTTTTCGGCCTCCGGGCCGACCATGAAGCCGGGCGTGTCGCAGAGCGAGACGATCGGAAGATCGAAGGCATCGCAGAGCTGCAGGAAGCGCGCGGCCTTGTCGCCGGCATCGGCATCGATCGCGCCGCCGAGGTGGCGCGGGTTGTTGGCGATCAGGCCGAACGGCTTGCCCTCGATCCGGATCAGCGCAGTGACCATGCCGACGCCGTAGTCGCGCCGCAACTCCAGCACGCTGTCCTTGTCGGCGACCAGATCGATGACGCTGCGGATGTCGTAGACGCGCAGCCGGTTCTCGGGGATCGCGCGGCGGAGCAGGCGCTGATCGGCGGCCTGCCACTCCCTCACCGCACCCTGGAAATAGGACAGGTACTTCTGCGCGATGCGCGTTGCCTCCTCCTCGTCCTCGACCAGGATGTCGATGACGCCGTTCGGCGACTGGAACGTAACAGGTCCGACCTCGGCCGGATGATAGACGCCGAGCCCGCCGCCCTCGATCATGGCCGGGCCGCCCATGCCGATCGAGGCGTTCTTGGTCGCGATGATGACGTCGCAGCAGCCGAGCATCGCGGCGTTGCCGGCGAAGCAATAGCCGGAAACCACGCCCACGACCGGGACCAGGCCGGAGAGCCTTGCGAACTGCACGAAGGACGGGCCGTCGAGCCCGGTCATGCCCAGCCGATCGGTGTCGCCGGGCCGCCCGCCGCCGCCTTCGGCATAAAACACCAGCGGCACGCGCCAGTCTTCCGCAAGCGTCAGCATGCGGTCGATCTTCTTGTGGTTCATGTGGCCCTGCGTGCCCGCGAGCACGGTGTAGTCGTAGGCCACGACGATGCAACGCGCGCCTTCCGGGCCGAACTTCTCGCCATTCACCGTGGCGACGCCCATGACGAGGCCATCGGCCGGCGTGTTCTTGATGAGATCGTCGAGCTTGCGCCGGCGCCGCTGCGCCGCAATGGCGAGGCTGCCATATTCCATGAACGAGCCGTCGTCGACGAGCTGGGCGACGTTCTCGCGCGCAGTACGCTGGTTGGTGTTGCGGCGGCGCTCGACCGAAGACGGGCGGCTCGCATCCAGCGTATTGGCCTGGCGCGCGATCAGCTCAGCAAGGTCGGGACGGATATGGTCGAGATCGACGTCGGTTTCCGCAGCCGTGCTGTCAGCCGCAACGTCGAGCGGCTCGAGATACATGATCGCCTCGCCATGCATCAGCGTGGCGCCGTCGCCGGCCGCGAGCTTCATGACACGGCCGCCCTGCTCGGCCATCACGAGATGCTCCATCTTCATGGACTCGATCACGGCGAGCTGCTGGCCCGGGCGCACGATCTCGCCTTCCTTCACCTGGATGGTGACGATGGTTCCCTGCAAAGGCGCGGCGACCATCACCGTGCCTTCGGGCACGATTTGCGCAATTTGCGCCTCCGCGCTGTGGCCACCGCTTCGCTCGGTCGCGGCGAAGTAGAGCGGCTTGGCCGCGCCGTCCGCCGCCTCGACGAGCTTGGCGATATTGCGATCGATGAAGTCGGTCGCGATACGATTGGTCCTGAAATCGGGATGCGCGAGCACGGCCTGGAGGAAGGCGATGTTGGTGACGACGCCGTCGATCCGGAACTCACGCAAGGCGCGCGAGGCCTTGGCAACGACGTCATGCCAGGTCTCGCCCGGGCTATGCACGATGACCTTGGCCAGCAGCGAATCGAAGGCCGCGCTGGTCTTGTAGCCGGCGTAACCAAAACTATCGACGCGAACACCGGGCCCCGACGGCGGCTCGAACACAGCGAGCACGCCGCCGGTCGGATGCGTCGCGCCGGTCTCGTCCAGCGTTTCCATGTTGACGCGAAGCTGCATGGCGTGGCCGCGCGGTTTCGGGATCGCGCCTTGTGCAAGGCCGAGCGAGGCCAGCGAAGCGCCCGCGGCAACCGCGAGCTGGGCGCGGACGAGGTCGAGCCCGAGCACCTCTTCGGTGACGGTGTGCTCGACCTGAAGCCGCGGATTGGCCTCGATGAAGGCAAAACTGTCCTCGGCGGTGCCGTCGACCAGGAATTCGAAGGTGCCGAGATTGTCGTAGGACGCCGCCGTCGCGAGCTGCTTCGCAGCCTCGATGATGCGGCCGCGCAAGGGATCGCTCAGCGAGGGGCTCGGCGCCACCTCGATCAGCTTCTGGTGCCGGCGCTGGATGGTGCATTCGCGCTCCCAGAGATGGGAGATCGCGCCAAAGTGGTCGCCGATGATCTGCACCTCGATATGGCGCGCCTGCCGGATCAGCCGCTCGGCATAGACGCCGTCGAAGCCGAACGCGGCCTTGGCCTCCGACTGGCAGCGCGCATAGGCTTCCGCGAGGTCGGACGCGTTCTCCACCACGCGCATGCCGCGGCCGCCGCCGCCGGCCATCGCCTTGATCACGATTGCCGCATTGCCACCGAGCGATGTGAAGAACGCCGAAATCTCCTCCAGCGAGGACGGCCCGCTGGTGCCGGCGATGATCGGAACGCCGCAGCGCTTTGCCAGTTGCCGGGCCGCGACCTTGTCGCCAAACAGGTCCAGCGCCGCAGCCTTCGGCCCGACGAAAACGATGCCTGCATCGCCGCAGGCCCTGGCGAACGCCGCGTTCTCGCTGAGAAAACCGTAGCCGGGATGCACGGCGTCGCAGCCGACGCCCTTCGCCGCCTTCACCACCGCATCGATGTCGAGATAGGCCCGGGCGCCGCGGCCGGGGATTTCGACCGCGTCATCGGCGACACGCACGTGCAGCGACAGCGCATCGTCGGCGGGATGGATCGCAACGGTCGCGATGCCGGCATCGGCCGCCGCGCGCGCGATGCGGATGGCGATCTCGCCACGATTGGCAATCAGGAGTTTCTTGAACGACATACAGCGGTCTCCATGCCCGCGAGGCCGGGCGCGGGGCGGCAGGTTCGATGATCCTGCTTCTCCACTTTAGCCGTAGCCGTCAAGAGCGAGGTAGCCGGTCGCGATGACCGCTCCCGCAGGCCGGAATTTCCCTTCGCCGCACGTGCCGTGACGAGGCCAATAATCCACGTCACGGCAGACGGGATTGGCGTCGATCAGGCCGCGCGCACGCCCGCGACGAAAGTGCTGACCTCGTTCTCGAGCGATTGCAGCTTCTGTGTCAGCCGGCCGCTCGATTGCAGCACGAGGCCGGCGGCCTGGCCGGTCTCCGCGGTCGCATCGGTCACGCCGGAGATGTTCTGCGAGACCTGGTCGGTGCCGGACGCCGCCTCCTGCACGCTGTGGGCGATCGCCTGCGTGGCGGCGCCCTGCTCCTCGACGGCGGCGGCGATCGAGGAGGAGATCTCGTTGACCTCCATGATGGTGGCGCGGATGCTCTCGATGTTGCCGACGACCTGATTGGTCTCGGCCTGGATCGCGGTGATCTGGGCGCCGATCTCGTCGGTCGCCTTCGCGGTTTGGCTCGCCAGCGACTTCACCTCGCTCGCGACCACCGCAAAGCCCTTGCCGGCTTCGCCGGCCCGCGCCGCCTCGATGGTGGCGTTGAGTGCGAGCAGATTGGTCTGCGAGGCGATCTGGTTGATGAGGTCGATGACCTCGCCGATCTTGTGCGCGGCCGCAGCCAACCCCTGCACGGTGTCGTTGGTGCGCTGTCCGTCGGCGGCGGCCTTGTCGGCCACGGTCGCGGCCTGCGCCACGCGCTGGCTGATCTCCGAGATCGAGGACGATAATTGTCCGGCGGCGGAGGCCACCGTCTGCACGTTGGTCGAGGCCTGCTGGCAGGCGGTTGCGACGAAGCTCGCGCGGTCGCTCGCTTTGTTCGCGGTCTCCGACATGCCCTGCGCGGCCTGCTGCATCGCGCGCGCTTCGCTGAAGACCTCGCGAACGACGGCCTGGACGCTCGCCTCGAACTTGCCGGCGAGATCGGCCATCGCCTTGCGCTTCTCCTCGTCGGCCCGCTGCTTCAGCTCCTGCTGCTCGGCATGCATCCGGCCGACCGCCGACGCGTTGTCCTTGAACACGGCAAGCGCCTTGGCGAGCCCGCCGACCTCGTTGCTGCGATCGGTGTAGGGCACCTCGAAGGCGCTGTCGCCGGCGGCAAGGCGCTCGGTCAGCGCGGTGATCTTTGCAAGCGGACGGGTCACGCTGCGACCGATCACGAAGGACGCGCCGAGCACCAGGACCAGCACGGCCAGACAGACGTAGCCGAACGTCGTCGCGGCCTGGCGGAAGACGGCGTCGACGTCGTCGAGATAAATGCCGGTGCCGATGATCCAGCCCCAGGGCGCAAAGCCCTTCACGTAGGAGATTTTCCCGACCGGCTGGTCGAAGCCCGGCTTCGGCCAGAGATAGCCGTAGAAGCCCGCGCCGTGCTTTTTGACGACGTCGACGAAGCCCATGAACAGCGCGTTGCCGGCGGGATCCTTCATGCCGGAGAGATCCTTGCCGTCGAGCTCGGGCTTGATCGGATGCATGACCATCTTCGGGGTCATGTCGTTGATCCAGAAATACTCGACCTTGTCGTAACGCAGGCTCTTGATTTCAGCCATCGCGGCGGCCTGGGCCTGCTCGCGCGAGAGTTTTCCCTCGCTCTCGAGCTTCTGATAGTGGGCGAGGATGCCGTAGCCGACATCGACCATGTGCTGCGTCTTGACCTGGCGATCGGTCACCATCTGCGCGCGCAGGGTCGACAGCGCGATCGGCGCCAGCGCGATCATGCCGAGGAGGCTGATGCCGACAATCAGAACCAGCTTGAAACTGATGCGGGAGAAAATCATCGGGGCTCGCAAAATTGGCGGTACAGATATGCCAATTTATCCTGATCCTCTTAGCAAAGCCTTAAGCATTCCGGTTCCCCAAGCGCCCTCCGAAGGCGCTCCGCTTCGTCCTCCTCCAGCACGGCCTCGCATCGGAGATGCGAGCTCTTCAAATCTAGAACACCTCGATATCGCCCTTCCGCGCGTTGACTTGGAGATGGCTCTGGCAGAACGATCGATGCAGACATCAGCGCGAGCTGTGGCGTGCGCGCAGCCAAGGGCCAGAGGCTTCATGCATTCATCGATATCACAGGGGTCTCTCGACCTTCCCGCGCTCAGCGCGGCGGAACGGCTCTTCATCTGGGGTTTCAGGGCGAAGGCGCGCAGCGGAGGCGCCGTTCCGACAGCCGCCGACATCCAGCAGGTGTACGACCATTTTCGCGTCGGCGATGCGGTGCTCTCGCTGGAAGCCATCATCGAGATCTTCGCCTGCACGGCCCATACGGCGATCGAAGTGCACTGCCCGACTTGCCCGCGCATGTCGGACAGCGAGCACGCCATCTTGCACGCCATTGCCGCGGCACAGCAGGATCGCCTCGAAATCGTGCGCGAACGGTTCGAGAGCTGGCTGCCGCCGGTCGGTGCCGACTGGGCGCTCGCGCCCGTGCGGGGCCTGGCGACGATCTTCCGCACGGCAGGTCTCATCCTGCCCGACCGGCACGTGCGCCCCTTCGACCATGACCGGACCATGGCGATGAAGAGCTGGCTGGTCGGAAGTCCGACGTTGCATTGACGAGATCGTTCATGGTTCCAGAAGTTTGCGGTTCTGCGGCGATCCCGGATGCCGGCCAGATGCGGCTCTGTCCGCTCCAGGCCGCGCTTGCGTCGCGCCCCTGCGTCGACAGCTATGATGATTTCTGCCGCGTCGCGCTGTCGCTGTTCCGGTTCATCGGGGCGGCCTATACGACCGGCGCGTCCGATTGCTGGGAAGCTGCCTATCGCTTTGCCGACGAGGCGCCGGGCATTTCCGATAGTCCCCTGCTGGTAGCCCGGACAGCCGCGCTCGTCAGAATCCTGCGCAGCGGCCGGCCATGCGGGCTGTGCTTCATGCCGCCGTCCTGCCGCCGCCTGTCGAATGACGAGGCTGCATTGATGCGCTTGCTGGCGGTCGCGCGCCGCAAGCAGCCGGGCGAACTCGAATCCATCGTCTGCGAGCTCGTCGGCTCCTGCGAGCAGGATGCGACGACGCGCGCGGTCAACGCGCTTGCCTTCTGCTGATGCTTTGAGCGGTTCTAGTCGCATCCGGAGCAGCCTTGCGCTATCACCTCCCCATGGAGACGCAAAGCTCGATGCCCTCCATAAAACCTCCAGACGATCCCGGCGCAACCACCGCTGGGATCGTCGTTTTGGATAGCGCCGACCAAGGTGCGATGGGGCTGGTTCGATCCGCCGTTTGGGGGACCTCTCCCCGGCGGGGAGAGAGTCATCCAAATCCTATTCCGCCTTCAGAGCCTTTCTCGCCCGCAACGCACGCCTCCATGATTTCATCGAGCTCCGCCGTCGAGAGCAGCCCGAGCTCGGCAATGAAGACGATCCGTGATCGCGGCACGCCTGCTGCCGGCGCATCGCCCGGGGCAAGCGTGGCGCGGCCAGCGGCAAACTGAAACACCATCTGGCGGCCGGGCTGCTCGACGGTCTCGAACAGGCCTTTTGCGCGCGCGAGCTTTGGCGCAAGCCGCCCGATCGCCTGCTGCAAGCGGGGCAGCGAGAGCGGCTGGTCCGAGGTCCAGCTCAGCGTCTCGAAGCGGTCCTCCGCCGGGCGTTTCGGCGGGGCCTCGCGCAGAGAGGGCGCGCGATCGACATGCGCGGGAAACAGCAGCGCGGACGGAATCTCGCCATGTGGCGCATCGACCACCACGGCGGGAACGCGTTGTGCGCGAATGGCCGCGCGCATCCGGACGTCTGCGCCCTCCTCCGCCAGATCCAGCTTGGTCAGCGCCACGATATCGGCGACGCGCAGCTGCGACCGCTGGAGGGCATCGTCCAGGGCGGCTGGCGGCGCTGCCGCGTCCATCACGCAGAGCACCGTCTCCAGCGGCGCCTCGCGCAGGATCACGGGGTCCATCAGATTGCGGACGATGTCGGCGGGATCGGCGATGCCGCTGGTCTCGATGACGATGTATTCCGGCTTCGGATCCCGCCGCAGCAGGCTCGATAGCGTACGCAGGAGATCGCCTTCGAGCGAGCAGCAGATGCAGCCATTGGCGAGGCTGACCACGCCGTCGCTGGCGCCCGCGATCAGCTCCGCATCAATGTTGATGGCGCCGAAATCGTTGACGACGGCGGCAATGCGCCGCCCCTCCGCGTGCGCCAGCAGATGGTTCACCACCGTGGTCTTGCCCGCCCCCAGAAAGCCCGTCACCAGGAGAATGGGGACCGGCATAGTCAACCCTCGACGACGGGACGGCGCACGGGCTTTCCGGGCCGCGCCGTCACATCGAGCACGCCATCGCCGATCAGCACCTGGCCGCTGACAACGAGATGCCGCACGCCTTCCGACGGACGGTTCATCGCCGTGAAGGTCGCGCGATCCGAGAGCTTCTCGTAGTCGAACACGACGATGTCGGCGTCCGCGTCTTTCGCGAGCCTGCCCTTGGCGCGCATCGCGGGCGTGCTCTGCGACAGGATCTCTGCCGGGATCAGCGCGCATTTGCGCACGCCTTCGAGCAGCGACACGGCCTTGCGCTCGCGCACCCATTCGCGGATGAATTTCGTGAAGCAGCCGGCCGAGCGCGGATGCGAGGTGGCATCGTCAGGCAGCGGCCAGGCATCGCCGGTGTAGGTCTTGCCGTCCGAGGTCGTCCACGGCATCGCGTCGGAAGCGATGGCGCCGCCGGGATAAAGCACCGACATGTCGAGCAGGTCGCGATGATGCGCATTGTTCTCGGTGTCGAGGATGTGCCAGAGCACCAGCGAGGACGGCTCTTCGGCCTGCGCCTTCAACAGCTCCTCGCGGTCGTGGAAGCGATATCCGTCGGTGACGCGCTGCACGGAATCGTAACCGGTACCGTTGCGCTCGACGAATTCGGGGTCGCTGAAGAAGGCGGCGGCGAGCACGGTGGAGCCGGTGCCGTAAGGATAGGCCTCGACAGTGATCGGCAGGCCCTGTCCTTGCGCCTTTGCGATCAGCGCGCGGCAACGCTCGACGTCGGTCTTGCTCGACGAGTTGAAATGGCAGATGTGCATGTGCGCACCGGTGGCGCCGGCATAGCCGATCAGGCGGATATAGGCTTCCACCGCGCTTTCGGGGTCGATACGCGACATGAAGGCGACATGGGTGAAGGTCGGCACGTCCTTGGCTGCAGCGAGCTGACACACCGCCGTCAGCTCCTGCACGCCGGCGCCCGGCGCATAGGCGTTCAGGATACCGATGCCGATGCCGCCCTCGTCGAGGCCGCGCGAAAGCCGATCGAGGATGCCGGCGACCTCCGCGTCGGTCGCGACGTTGTCCATCCAGCGGCGGTCGCGCATGGCATTGCCGAACGCTTCCAGCGAGCTCTCCGCGTTCGAGCCCGTCATCGCGCCGATGCGCGCAAAGGCCCAGTTGGTGGCCGCGCCGTAGTTCAGCACGCGTCCCTTCCGCGCCTGGCGTTCATACCAGGAGGCGACCGGCAGCACGCCGGCCTCGAGATCGAGCGTCGTCGTCACGCCGTCGAAGGCCTGCATGCGGTCGGCCGGAAGCGACTGGCCGTGTGCGTGCAGATCGATGAAGCCGGGCGCGACCACGAGGCCGGTGGCGTCGATCACCCGCTCGGCGCCACCAAGGCCCGTGCCCACGGCAACGATCTTGCCGTCCGCCACCGCCACCTCCCCGACAGCATCCATCCCGCTCGCGGGATCCACCACCCGGCCGCCAGAGATCACCAAGCCGCTCATATCAAGACTCCCGAAAGCAGAGATCGCATCAAGGCAGATTTTGGGAGCAGCGACTACCTTCGCCAATGCCGACGCAGCATGCTCGCAAGGGAGGTCAATTTGCAGGCACATCGCAAACACGCGTTCGCGGTCTCGCGGCATGGTTTGCCCGAGCTTTGCTTTTCTCCTTGCCCTCTCGGAAAGAAAGGGCGCAGGGAAGGCCGGGCGCCGGCTGGCACCCGTAAAGACCCCCGTGCTGAACAGATGCACACGCAATGCACAGGGAGACACAGGGCAGCCGAAACCAGGCCTTCCCTGCGCGATGGTTCGACGGCCTATGCCGCGCTCTCCCGGGAGCCGACCTTTCCTTTGGCCTCCCTCGCCCCGCGGATTGGATGATGCAGTCTGCCCGGTTGGGCTCGCTGGCATCTCCGCCAGACTTGACCGTGGCAACGACGGCCAGGACCACACGGTTTCGCCGTACGCAGGGGCGCCGTTCGTCTTCGCAGGCCACGCATGCTCACGAGGTTCATCCCGCCCTGCACGCGCAAGCTCCGCCTTCAACGCCGCCCGCGTCCACCGCAACTCCCAGCCCGCGCTCGAAACGACGTACGACCGCCCCTTTGGTGGGCTGGGATGGCCGACACATACGACAAATCCGAATTTCGGTAAAGTGGAATATTTTCGGCAAAAGGGGTTGACAGCGGATCGGGGTGTTTCGCTTGACGTCAGGAACTCCCCGTCGGTGCCGGCACGCACTCCAGGCTCGGCGAGCTTCCGAACCGGCGCTGGGCGCGGATGCCAGTCGCTGCATCCACGACGCTCCTTCGCCGTCTTCTCGCCCCCATTGTCATTCAGGGACGAGGCGGGGCGGCGTTATGTGGGCAAAGTTCCCGAAGGTTCCGTGTGATCGTGCAAGATCTTCCGCAACGCGACCCCCGTCATTCCATGTCACGCCGTGCTCTGCTCGGCGGCCTCATGTCGGCGGGCAGCGCGCTCGCGCTCGGCGGATGCGCCGGGCTCGGTGCGACCGGCGCGCGCTACGATGCATCGTCGCTCTCCGTTGATTCCACATTGCTCGTCGCGACCACGCGCAAGCCCGTGAACGGCGCCCGCGCCAAACCCTGGTTCGGTCCGGAGCGCGCGACGAGCATGACGGTGGCGCGGGCCAAGCTGGTGGCGCCCGATGAGAGCCGCCTGTCTCTCGCCTCGGTTGGGCTCGGGGGCTGGCGTCTGGATCGGATCGAAACCGCCCCAGCCGACGCCGGCGATCTCGCGACGCAGGCCGGCGGAGGCGACGTGCTGATCTATGTGCACGGCTTCAAGCAGACGTTCGAGACGGCCGTGCTGGATGGCGCCTATCTCTCCGATGCGATCAAGTTCCGCGGCCGGACCATGGTATTCGCCTGGCCCTCCAAGGCCGGATTGTTCGACTACGCCTATGACCGCGACAGCGCGATGTGGTCGCGCGACGAATTCGAGCGCGTGCTCTCTGCGCTGGTGTCCGCGCCGAGCGGCGGCCGCGTCCACATCGTCGCGCACAGCATGGGAACCATGTTGACGCTGGAGAGCCTGCGTCAGCTCTATGGGCGATACGGCGACACGGTCACGAGCAAGATCGGCGCGGTGGTGTTCGCCGCACCCGACATCGACATGGACGTGTTCTCGTCGGCGGTGCAACGCATCGGCCCGCTGGCCGGCAAGATCACCGTGATCGCCTCGACCAACGACCGCGCATTGGCGCTGTCGGGACAGCTCGCCGGCGGAATGACCCGGGTCGGCGCAGCGGAAAAAGCCGCCATCGCGCGGCTCGGCGTGCGCGTGGTCGATGCGTCAGCGGAAGGCTGGGGCATCGTCAACCACGACCTGTTCCTGTCGAATGCGGATGTGCAGAAGGTGATCCGGCGGTCGATCGATGGGACGACGGCGTAAGGGAGCGCTCGCAAGGCGTGATATTGGCGGCGGACGACGACCAGCTAAGATGGTAATTTGCGCTCGGCGATAACCCGCACCGGCGGAGCGGCGACGCAATCCACCACGTCGAACAGCACTTGAAATCTGCGATCAAAAACGCCGTGCAAAGGCAATCACATCATCGCGCCGTTCGTCGGCAATGGCAGTGCCGAGCGAGCAATGGGGCGTCCAAGCGCCGGGCCGGCGGAGAACCTTCGAACCAGCGAATTTGGTTGAACGCGATCCGCAACTGCGTCTCGCCGGCGACAGCTGCCAGCATGACGTCCCACGCGGCCTTCTTGTCGACCGCAGGCTCGTCGTAGATCGCGAATGTGAAATGTGGCCGAACACGGCAACCTGATCCCACGGCCGCTCGATCTCGCCTGCTGACTCGTCGTCGGCCCGGATATTGATCGCCAATGCCAAAGGCTCACCCGAAGGGTGGAACAATCAAGTGGAGATCAAGGGAAAGATTGTCTTAAAAGACAAATGGCGCTCCCTAGGGGAATCGAACCCCTGTTTCAGCCTTGAGAGGGCCGCGTCCTAACCGCTAGACGAAGGGAGCGTGAGGGCTAGCCAATAACCTCGAAATTTGTCCGCCGCAAGGACCCCGACGTGCCTTTTACGGCTCGTTGGCGAATTTCAGCCGTCCGGCCGGCTTCAGGGTGTGGGCGTCGAAGGTGCGGATCTCGATGACCCCGCCGAGATCCAGCGTGACCACGAGGCGGTCGCCCGCGACCCCGGTCGAGACGATCTTGGCGCCCTTCGGCAGGGTGGCGGTGACGTCGCCCACCGGCTCTGTCGCCCTTCCCTCCGACTTGAAAAGGCGGTAGCCCACCGCGATCAGCACGGCGCAGATCGCCAGCGCCGTGGTCAACCCCGCGATCAGCATCATCCGCCGCACCCGCGCGAACAGCGCGGCCTGCTCGGGGGTCGGTTCGGGAACAGCGGTATCAGACGTCGTCATGGAAAGCTCAGGCTCTGCGCAAAGGTTGGAGGTCGTGGTCGCCGGTGACGAGGGCTCGACCCGGCTCGACCGCGTGCTGGCGGCGCGCCTGCCGGAGCTGTCGCGATCGAGGCTGAAGGCCCTGATCCTGGCGGGCGCAGTACACCTGAAGGCCTCCGCGGTCCGCGACCCCGCTTATCACGTCGCATCCGGCGATACGATCATAATCGACGTGCCGGAGGCGGCTGCGCCGGAGCCGAAGGGGGAGGATATCGCCCTCGACATCGTGTTCGAGGACGACGACATCGTCGTGCTCAACAAGCCGAAGGGGCTGGTGGTGCATCCCGCCGCCGGCCACGAGACCGGCACGCTGGTGAATGCCCTGATCGCCCATTGCGGCACCTCGCTCTCAGGCATCGGCGGGGTGCGCCGGCCCGGCATCGTGCACCGGCTCGACAAGGACACCACAGGGCTGATGGTGGTCGCCAAGAACGACCTCGCCCACGCCTCGCTATCAGCGCAATTCGCCGACCACGGCCGCGCCGGCGCGATGCGCCGCGGCTACATGGCCTTCGCCTGGGGCGTGCCCGGCCGGCATCGCGGCACCGTCGATGCGCCGATCGACCGCCATCCGCATGCGCGCGAGAAGATGGCGGTGCGCCAGGGCGGCCGCGAGGCGGTGACGCATTGGGAGATCTTGGAGAGTTTTCCGGGGCGCGACGGCAAGCCGATCGCAACGCTGCTCGCCTGCGAGCTCGAGACCGGGCGCACCCACCAGATCCGGGTCCACCTCGCCCATATCGGGCACCCTCTCATGGGGGATGCGGTCTATGGCCCGCATTTCAAGACCAAGGCGAACCAGCTTGGCCCAGAATCGCAGGCCGCTCTGGCCGCGCTGGGGCGGCAGGCCTTGCATGCCTATTTGCTGGTATTGGAGCACCCGAGGACCGGAGAATTACTCCACTGGGAGGCGCCTTTGCCGGAGGATTTGCTTCTCCTTCAAGCTGCGCTGAAAGCGGCGCTATGACGCAGGCCCGTTAGGAAAAGCGTTACATTACAAAAAGTTATAGCTGCCACACGGGGTCGTGACGTCAGCAATCCTTCCCTTTTTGACCCCCCATGGGGTATATTGCGCCTGCGTTGGAAATGACCAACGCGGAACATCGCAGCTACGGCCGGCTTTAACAAAGCGGTCGTCTGCCTGGCCCGCCGCTATCGGGGGCCTGAACCTTTGGAGGGCTTCAGTATGGCCCGTACCGCTACTTTGCCGGTGCTCAACGGAGAATCCGGCCTCTCTCGCTACCTCGCCGAGATCCGCAAGTTCCCAATGCTGGAACCCCAGCAGGAATACATGCTCGCCAAGCGTTGGCGCGAGCATGACGATCGCGACGCGGCACACCAACTCGTCACCAGCCATCTCCGGCTCGTGGCCAAGATCGCCATGGGCTATCGCGGCTACGGCCTGCCGATTTCCGAGGTCGTCTCGGAAGGCAATGTCGGCCTGATGCAGGCGGTCAAGCGTTTCGAACCCGAGAAGGGCTTTCGTCTCGCCACCTACGCGATGTGGTGGATCAAGGCGTCGATTCAAGAGTACATCCTGCGTTCCTGGTCGCTCGTGAAGATGGGCACCACCGCGAACCAGAAGAAGCTGTTCTTCAACCTGCGCAAGGCGAAGAGCAAGATCAACGCGCTGGACGAGGGCGATCTGCGCCCCGACCAGGTGAAGGTCATTGCCAAGCGCCTCGGCGTCACGGACCAGGACGTGATCGACATGAACCGCCGCCTCGGCGGCGACGCGTCGCTCAACGCACCGATCCGCGACGACGGCGAAGCCGGCGAATGGCAGGACTGGCTGGTCGACAATACGCCCAACCAGGAAGCCATGCTGGCCGAGCACGAGGAGTATGACGAACGCCGTGACGCGTTGAACGGCGCCATGGGCGTGCTCAACCCGCGCGAACGCCGCATCTTCGAGGCCCGCCGCCTCGCCGATGAGCCGATGACGCTGGAAGACCTCGCCGCCGAGTTCGGCGTGTCGCGCGAGCGCGTCCGCCAGATCGAGGTCCGCGCCTTCGAGAAGGTGCAGTCCGCGGTCAAGGGCACGATCGCAAGGGCCGAGCAGGCCGCGCTGGAAGCCGCGCACTAAGCGGGGCTTCGCCGCAGTAAGAGATTGGCGGATCGAAAAGACGAAAAAGCCGGCGGCAACGCCGGCTTTTTTTGTTGCCTGTGTGATGCTCTGTTCGAACGAGGCACAGCGCAGCCAGCTCTCGGTGTCATGCTCCGGCTTGCCGCCTTCGCTGAAGCTCCGGCGCGCCGAGCAACTCTGCGGGCCTCGGCGTAGCCTTGGCGGAGCCGGGACCGGGGCATCCAGTACACCGCAGCAGTTGTCGTAGCGGCGAGATCTTCAACACCGGCCTCTGGAATACTGGATCGCCCGGTTGAACCGGGCGATGACAGCTATGGTTGTGGCTGCAGTCGGCGCCGCAGGCGTGCCTCTCAGCGCACGCTAAGCGCGCCCCGGAATGACAGGCAGCTCTACTCCCCCCACACCCGCGCCAGGGTCGCGAGCCAGCAACCTTCGCAATAGCGCGCGTCCTTGTAGTCGATCCAGTTGTGCGCGTAGACGCGATCGAGCGGGATGCCGTAGCGGGCGCGCAACACCTTCACGAGGATCTTCCACGCCGCGACCTGCGCTTCGGTCGGACCGGTCGCCACGTCCGGATAATTGCCGGCGAATTCGACGCCGATCGAGTTGTCGCGCAGCACCTGCCGGTAGGTCGCACGATTGTCGATGTACTTATTGTCGTTGCGGTTGGCGCCGTCGCCATGGGTCGGCACCAGGTTTTCGGCGACCGCCCAATAGACCGTGCCGTCGGTCTCGACCCACACCGTGACGCCGCGCCGCGTCGGGGCCTTCGCCTGCGCCTGCGCGCCGCCGCGCGCCGAGCCCGCAGGTCCCTCGGTCTGGTGCACGATGATGTTGCGCCAGGGGTTTGCGTCGCGGACGTCGCCCCACGGCGCCAACCAGACGATCTTTAGACCAGGAATGTCGGGCGTGCCGGAGGCGCGCGCGAGCTTTGTCAGTTCGGCATCCTCGGCACCGGCGGGGACGATCAGAGACAGGGCGGCGAGAACGGCTACGAGCAGGCGAGACATCATCATCCGGATCCAATCACGGACGCTGGTCTAGCACGGCTCCAGGCGAATTTTGTGCCCGCCCTCGTGAGGACCGACCGGCTCGGGCGAGAGCGGCGGCGGCGGATCGTAGACGGCAAAGTCGTTCTTGCCGTTCTTCTTGGCCGCGTAGAGCGCATGGTCGGCGTTGGCCATCAAGCGGTCCGGGAATGCGCCGATGCCGCGATCCCATTGCGCGACGCCGATCGAGATCGCGATCGGGATCTCGTCGCCGGTGCAGGCCTCGGCATCCTGGCGGCAAACCTCGAGCACGCGGCGGGCGATCGCGGCGGCCTCGCGCAAGGACGAGGACGGCAGCACGACGCAGAACTCGTCGCCGCCGGTGCGGGCGAGCATGTCGCCGGGCCGAAGGCGCGTCTGCGCCATCAGGGTAAAGTGCTGCAGGCAGGCATCGCCGGCGGCATGGCCGTGGGTGTCGTTGATGGTCTTGAAGCCGTCGAGATCGATCACCAGCAGCGAGAACGGCACGCCGTTGCGCGCGGAGCGGGCGCATTCCTCGGTCAGGCGCTGCAGCAGATGCCGCCGGTTGGCCACGCCGGTGAGATCGTCGAGCAGCGCGAGATCGGCAACCTCGCCGCGCAGGCGGTCCATCGCCATCAGCAGGAAGCCGAAATTGAGCGTCATCGACAGAAACAGCAGAACCAGCACCAGCAAGCTGTGGACCTGACCACCGCTCTGCGCCGAGAAATCGTAGCCGATCAAATGGCCCGCAGTGCGCACCACGAACATCCCTATGATGGTGAGGATGACGATGGCGGACAGCCGAGCCCCCGGACTGACGCGGCCCTCGGGCCGCGACAGCAACAAGGGTAACGCCAGCACCAGCGGCACCGCTTGGCCGAGCGTGTAGCTCACCATGCGCAACTGGACCTGATCGAAGCCGAGCAGGAAGACCACGATGGCGGCAATGCTCAGCATCGTGGTCGCGGACATGAGGCGCCACGACACTGGCCGGTCGTAGAAGCGCTGGATGCCCATCGCCGCCAAGCAGCAGGCCGCGATGATACCGGCCGCGCCGACGACGGTCGGTATGGGCGAGGCGATGAACAGGCGAAGCAGCGCGGCCATCGCGCCGGCGGCGCCGATGAAGGCCGATCCCGTCCAGAACCGGGCCGCCGCGAACTTCGGATACGAACGCGCCACGTAGGCCCAGATCAGGCCAAGCGCGAGGAAGTTGGCGACGAATACCGTCCAGAGTGTCGACACGCTCAGCATGGCGACTGCGGGACGCGCATGGTCCCGCCCTCTTCGCTTGGTAAACGTCCGTACATACCCGCTCCCGTGTTCTTGCGGGCGAGCATGCGCGTGACGCGCTTAATGGAGTCTCACTGCGACCCTCGAAAGTTCCGCCTTGGTTTTGGATTCATGAAGGGCGCGGGTCGTTGGCGGATCGTTAAGCTTGTCGCCGGCGACGGCATCGCCGAAGCCTCGATGCGGATTCGCGCACCAAAATCACCCGAAAATGCATCTGAGCTGTGGATAACGCGATGACATCGATGTGACAGCGCGGGGCAGAGACCTGCGAATCTGCTGAGTTCGTCGTCGAGGATGTTGCGAGGCTGGCCCTCCGCCGAGCATCCCTCGTGTCGCGTTCCACCATTAACCCTTAAGAGGATCCTATGGCTAAGAAAGCGAAGAAGGCGGCGAAGAAGAAGGCGAAGAAGGCCAAGAAGGCGAAGAAGAAGTAACGAGGCTTCTTTTTCTTTGCCCGGGTGGAGCCTCGCTCCGCCCGGGCGTCGGGTAAGGATCGAACGAGTTTGAAGACGGCGGGCACAAGGCCCGCTTTTTTATTGGCTTGTTGGCTTACGCTGCTCTTTTACTCCCCCGCCCCACTCTTGTGGGGAAAGGTAAGAACGAAAGCTACCTCTCCGCGAAAGCCAGCTTGGCGCCGAGCGCGGCAAAGCCCGCCGCAAAACTGCGGCGCAGCCACGTCATGACGCCGGGACGGGAGATGACGCGCTCGCGCACGGAGGCGGCGCAGAGGCCGTAGACGGCGAAAACCGCAAACGTCATCGCCATGAAGGCGCCGCTCAATTCAAGCATGCGCGCCAGCACATGGGCCTCGTCCGCGGCGATGAACTGCGGCAGGAAGGCGAGAAAGAAGATCGACAGTTTTGGATTGAGGATGTTGATCAGGAAGCCGGTGACGATGACGCGGCCGCTTGAACGCTCCCTGATGTCACCGTCGACCGCCAGCGCTCCGCTCTCGCGCAGCGCCTGCCAGGACATGTAGAGCAGATAGGCGACACCGCACCATTTCAACGCAGCGAAGGCGAGCGCGCTGGTATGGAGCACGGCGGCAAGGCCCAGCATCGCAGCACACATGTGCGGCACGATCCCGAGCGTGCAGCCGAAGGCCGCGGCAATGCTGGCGCGTGAGCCCCGGGTGAGCGCCGCGGCCAGCGTATAGAGCACGCCGGTGCCGGGCGAGGCGACGACGATCAACGAGGTGAGCAGGAAGGACCAGGTCATGTGCGGACTTTATCAGGCCGCCCCGCGATGAGAAAGCCGGGCCGGCCCGGCGCGCCTCAAGACAGCTGCGCGATCTCGGCCTCGCGCAGGACGTCGAGCGGCGCCCAGGGTTTGGCCCAGAACTTGGCACCTGCGGGCAAGGCCTGCATCAGGGGGCGGCCGGAGGTGACGACGATGTCGAGCCTGGGATTGCGGTCCTTGGCGACATGGGCGAGCTCGACCCCGTTCATGCGGCCGGCAAGCTGGACGTCGGTCAGCATCAGGCAGAGCGCGCCGGCGCTCTTGTCGAGCACGCGCTCGGCGGCCTCGGCGCTTTCGCACTGGATGACCTGGTAGCCGCTCTCTTCCAGCAGCAGGCATAGCATCTCCCGCTGCATGACGTCGTCCTCGACGATCAGCGCCGTCGCACGAAATGGCTGTGCCTGTCCCATCAGCGTCTCCCAATGCTTGCTTGCGTAACGTAGGTTAAGGGGCCAATTCGCTCTCGGTTCGGTTCCATTCTGAAAAAATGTAAATCATAGTTCCACGACCGAGGGCTTGACGGGGGAACATCATGACTGCGATTCGCGGCGCCGCCGCCATCACGGGAGCCGCCAGCGGCATCGGCCGCGCGCTGGCCATCGCGCTTGCGCAGCGCGGCTGCGATCTCGCGCTGGCCGATCGCGACGAGGCGGGGCTGAAGAGCCTCGCTGCGGAGATTGGCGCAACGCGCAAGGTCAGCCTGCACCGCGTCGATGTCGGCGAGGCCGACGACGTCATGCAGTTCGCGAGCGAGGCGATCACGGCGCATCCCGCGCTCGGCATCGTCGTCAACAATGCCGGCGTGGCGCTGATGGGCTCGTTCGAGGAGGTCGACCAGGCGCAGATGGACTGGCTGTTCGACATCAATTTCTGGGGCGTGGTGCACGGCACACGCGCCTTCCTGCCGCATCTGAAGACGAGGCCTGAAGCGCATATCGTCAACCTCTCCTCGATCTTCGGCATCATCGCGCCGCCGGGCCAAGCGGCCTATGCGGCGGCGAAATTCGCGGTGCGCGGCTTTTCCGAGAGCGTGCGGCACGAGCTCGCGGTGGCGGGCAGCCCCGTCAGACTGTCGGTCGTGCATCCCGGCGGCGTCGCCACCGCGATCGCGCGCAACTCCCGCACCGGCGTCGGCGTCACCGACAATGCCCGCCGCGCACAGTCGATCGAGCGGTTCGAGAACGCGGCGAAGACGGCGCCGAAAGATGCCGCGCTGCGCATCATCAAGGGGATCGAGAAGAACGAGCCGCGCATCCTGATCGGCAACGACGCCCGCTTCATGGACCTCTTGCAGCGCTTCCGCCCGGGGACGTACTGGGCGCCGCTGCAACGGAAGCTGGAGCGCATGGCGAAGGGGAAGTGAGTCGGGGGCGCGACAGCGCGACCTCGTGCTCACGCATTTTTCGCGATCGAGAGATATGGGGGGCACGGCGCAAAGGCGCCTGCCTTTGCCACCCTCCGAGTTCGGCGCCCGCCCCTACTGCCCTGCCAGCCGGTCCGCGAAATAGCCGATCGTCTTCCTGTAGACCACCGCCCTGTTCCACTCGCGCATGGCCTCGAAGTTCGGCGTGCCTTCGCCGTAGGGCTGGCCCATCTTGAAGCCGCTGGTGTGGAGCAGGTTCGCGGTGGAGGCGAGCACGTCGGGGATGCTGTGGCGGAGATCGACATGGCCGTCGCCGTCGAAATCGACGCCGTATTTGATGTAGGACGACGGCAGGAACTGGGTCTGGCCGATCTCGCCGGCAAAGGCGCCGACGAGGTCGCGCAGCGGCAGGTCGCCGCGCTGCACGATCTTGAGCGCGGCGAGCAGCTCGCCCTGGAACAGGTCGGTGCGGCGGCAATCATGCGCCAGGGTTGCCAGCGTGCGGACCACCGGCATCTTGCCAACGTCGCCCTTGCCGAAATCGCTCTCCAGGCCCCAGATCGCGACCAGGATGTGGCGCGGCACGCCGAACTTCTGCTCGATGCGCGAGAGCAGCACGGCGTGGCGCTGGAGCATTGCGCGGCCGCCATTGATGCGGCCCGGGCCGACGCGGGTCGAGACATATTGCTCGAATGTCTTGTTGAACGTGTGGCGCTGGCGCCGGTCGAAGGCAAGCACCGCGCCATCGGGCGTGACGCCGGAGAGCGCCGCGCTGGTCACGCTCGCCGAGACGCCGGCCGCTTGTGCTTCCTGGGCCATGCTGGCGACGAAGCTGTTGAAGTCGCCGCCGCAGCGCGCGGCCCGCGCCGCCCCGCCGGTCAGACCCATGACGAACGCGGCGGCCAGAAGCAGTCTCAGCATGCGGAGCAATCCCCAAAAAACCTTGCGCGAAGCAGTGCGCGGATCATGCCCGGGAACGAAGCGAGCGTCAAAGCGCAAAGCTCGACGCGCAACGCTTGATCCGCATCAAACTGTCTCGCGGCCCGCTGCCTAGATTGCAGCGACCAGGAGAGCAGTCGAGGAGAAGCGTCCATGACCGGAATTACACTGACCGCCGAGCAGATCCGCAATGCGCCCGCAGCGGTGCGGCAATGGATCGAGCAGGAGGTGATCAGCTCGCTGGGCCTCGCGCCGCGCGCGCCCGTGACGATCCCGCCGCAGGCCTCCCATCTCGTTGCCTGCAGCGTGGAGGACGTCGCCGGCGTGCTCGAGCACATCAGGGGCGTGCTTCCTGCGGTCAACGTGCTGCTCGAGCTCGGCCGTCCCGGCATCAGCTTCGGCAAACCTGCGGTGATGACGTTCCGCCTGATGGACATCCTGCATCACACCCGCCTGCCCGACATCAATGGCGTCATCACCTGCCTGGAGATGATCAACCAGGCGCTGATCGAGGTGAAGAAGGACCCATCGGTGCGGTTCTGCGGCTTCGATCATGAAGGCCACTGCCTGATCGCGCCGCAGACGCAAGCGAGCATCGCAACGCTGTGGCAGACCATGATGGAGCGTCAACAGGCGGCGCAGAAGAGTGAGGCGAGCGGCCAGGCCGCGCCGGCGGCGTGAGGTGGCGACACTCTCTCCTCGTCATTCCGGGGCGCGACGAGGTCGCGAGCCCGGAATCCATTTTGCCACAATTTCTGCCGCCTGATGGATTCCGGGTTCGTGCTTCGCGCGCCCCGGAATGACGACGGGAGAGAGATCGCGCTATGATATTGATACTTGCGCGGCGATAGCGCTCCAAGCCAGCATGAAGCAACCAGCATGCCCAACCATCAGCCCACTCGAACTCCGCGCCTCACTCTCCTCCGCATTCCCCTGTTCCGCCTGCTTGCCATCAACCTCGCGATCGGCGCCTGCGCCGCGACGCTACTCGTCGGCGGACTGCTCTGGCTCAACCCCGGACATCTGCGCGATCTGATCTTCGCCGATCGCTCGCCCGGCATCGCGCTGGCTCTGCTGCTCGCCTCCTTCCTCATCACGTTCGGCTCGGCCGCGATGGGCAGCGCGATCATGGCGCAGGGACGCAAGGAGGACAGCGGCAAAGGCGGCGGACACGGAGCGCGGCTCGCCGCACAGGAGGTGGTGCAGCGCACGCGCTCGCATTGAGATACGCGCGGAACACACTTGGCGCACATTCGATCACAGTATCTGCACGCGGCCGGGAATATTTGCAGGCACGTGCATCTTCCAACACAGCGCGCGCCATGCGCTGCATCGCGGGCCGCGTGGATGAACAAAGTGGTTCGAGAATCCAAACATTTGCGTCGATGCGGTTCCACATCGCACATCGCAACCAATGCATATCAGGCGCGCACGCTGCGACATCGGCGCCACCATGATTTGCCTTGCCATCGCAGAGCGCAGGTTATAGCATTCTATTCTAGGTTGTCGCCCCGCCAGCCCCGGGTGACACTGAAGACCAAAATAAACGGCGGGCTTTGCGGCCCGCCGTTTATTGAGGGGGCCGCATCGGACCCGAAGCGCCAGGGCGCTTCCATCCCCCAACGTGCTTTTTCGATCGATTGCTCGGTGAAAACCGCGGCTCCTGGCATGCGACGCGCAAAGTCATTTGACTGCGGCGCCCTGATCGACGACAAGCCGCCATGGCCAAAAAACCCGGGACCAATCCCAAAGGCGAATTCGCCTTCTTCAACGTCTTCTATGAAGACGATTCCCAACGCTCCAACCGCCGCGTGCCCTCAGAGCTGCTCGGCGGCCTCGACGGCGACGAACCCGCCCGCGGCTTCATCATGGAGCAGGACCGGGAGATCGCGGAAAAGAGCGGCCGCCCGGCGCTGGAGATCAAGCGGCTGGAGCGGGTCGGGGCGAAGAAGAAGTAAGACGACATGAGCAGGCGCTCACCAGCGCCCGCTCCTCTTATTCCAGGCGAACAGCAGATCGGAAAACCGGTCGTAGACAAACCGCGTGAACGGCAGCGCCACGCGATTGCCGAACAGCGCAGCGAGCCGCCCCTCCCCCGGCGTCAGCCTCCACAACGCAATCGCGACATCCGCGCCGACGATGAGCCGTCCAGCTTCATCGGTCGCATGCAGGCGGCGCCTGATGTCGTCGAGCGTGGCACCGAAGTGCGCCAGCGCATCCAGCTGCTCGTTGATGTCCTTGAACTCAACAATGCCCGCGCGCACCAGAGCCAGCAACTTGTTGCGCTGCCAGTCGATGCCGGCGTCGCAGACGGGGCAGCGGGTCTTGTAGTAGATGGTGAAATTGGCAGCCGGCATGATCGCGATCAACTAACGACAAGACAGTCACTGCTTGAATCAGGACGGCTCACTCGTAAAATTCAACTCGCTTAAGATTATGGTACTCAGTAGATCAATTATCTGATCGACGCCTCGCTCGATCGCGGATTTCTTTGGGCGGCTCCGGGATAACGGGGACGTTCTGCTTCGATTTTTCTTTAAGATCATCTATGAGCGCTTGAACCGCGAGCAGCACATCGGGAGCGCCGTCCTTGAATAGGCGCAAAACCTGCGCCTCAGCTTTCAGATAAAAATCGGCTCCCTTTTTAGCTATCAACGAATTTGTGGCGGCTTCATTTCCGATCATCCCGATCTCTAGCGACAAGAGCATTCCGATAGCTGTGACCAAGTTCTTGGAGGACCAAATGCTTCTCGCACCGGCCTTCTGACCTTGGAATTCACCGCGGCGAGCTGCCTGAGAAAGGGCGCGCAGCAATTCCCCATCGTCTGGCGAAATCACCTGAACCGCCTGCGCAGTATCGATAATTTCTGCGGCGGGGCCGTAAAGGTCGGGACGTTGCAGGAAGGCGCCTGCCTCGTCATCGAGACTCCTTGCTGTAGGAAATCGCCTGACCCACGGAGCTGCCGCGCGAATTAGATCGAAAAAGGCACGCTCAACTTCTGGATCGAGTGGATCGGCGATACTCCTATCTTGCGACTTACGCAACCGAGCATCCAATTCCAGGAACGACCCCAAGGTAATGATTGTGTCATAAACTGTGCCAATTCGAGATGGCACCTCGTAAGTGCGACAATCAACAGCATGGGAAAATTGACGTGCTGCAGCACCCAACCCACTCCAACCGATTTGATTATCGACACGCTTCGCTATCTCGGAGAATTCGTAAGCTCTTTTCTGTACACCAGCGTGGAGCTGAATTGTGATTGCGTCGGCGGCTGCGGCGGCATCCGATTTGTCGTCCGCGTAATCAATTGTAAGCTTGTCGCCCCTCTGAACGAATGTCGCGCCCAGCGAAGCCTGCTTGAGCGTCGCTAGCCTGTTAACCCAATTGGGCGCTCTGGGCTGCTCGACGAGCAGACGTTTGATCTGCGCATTGATAAATGCTGGGTCATTTCGCGGAAAGCCTTCGACTAACTCGATCCTTTTCAGCTCGGTCGCACGGAGGGTATAGCTGCCGTCAAGACGGCGGTCATACCAATCGATCCAAGTTTCCCAGCCTTCCTTTTGCGGGAGCACCCTCTGAAGTTTCTGTTGTAGCTTTCGTATGGCAGACGGCACTCCATCCGGCCAAAGCGGAAGCGACGCCAGTTCAGTAGGAGTTAGCCACTTCTCTAGCTGATCGACGTCAGCCATCAGAGCGCGCTCAGCAGCCGCAGCAAGCTTCTTCATGTCTGGCGTCGCTTCAGAACGAAATAAGTCACCGCCGCCTGAGAATGCAATGCGAGCGACTTCAATCGTGCCGGAAGCGTAATCTGCCGCGGCTGCTGCGGCTGCGAAATCCGCTGTACCCGCCGCGTCCGAGGCGGTCCCCATTGCAAATGACAGCGGGCTGGTTACGGAGTCATAATTACTAACGCCTGAGACAGAAGCCAACGGCCGAAGGCGCCGACGTTCCTCAGGATACTTCGCTATGACCCAAACAATGCTAGCCGCTCGAAAAATAGAGAAGGCATAATCTGAGCTAGCGTTTGAAGTTTTCTTCTTCGTCGGCTTGAAAATGGCAGCGTTGGCAGCCAAGGGCAGCGCACGAAGAGCCGCCCTCGCAGCAAGCACAACAGCGGTTTGCCGGGGATCGCTAGTGCCAGATATCCAATTCGCAATAGCGCGCCGATCAGAGAAATCAACCATGGCAGCTTCTCACAATAAACTGCGCATGGTCGTCGCCCCAATCTTACTCGATCCTAGTTGTCCAAGAAGCTCCGCAGCTTCCGGCTTCTCGACGGATGCTTCAGCTTCCGCAACGCCTTCGCTTCGATCTGACGAATACGCTCTCTCGTCACCGAGAACTGCTGGCCCACTTCCTCCAGCGTATGATCGGTGTTCATGCCGATGCCGAAGCGCATGCGCAGGACGCGTTCTTCACGGGGCGTGAGCGAGGCGAGCACGCGCGTGGTGGTCTCACGCAGGTTGGACTGGATCGCGGCGTCGATCGGGAGGATCGCGTTCTTGTCCTCGATGAAATCGCCGAGGTGTGAATCCTCTTCGTCACCGACGGGCGTCTCCAGCGACAGCGGCTCTTTCGCAATCTTGAGGACCTTGCGGACCTTCTCCAGGGGCATGCCGAGCTTCTCGGCGAGCTCTTCCGGGGTCGGCTCGCGGCCGATCTCGTTGAGCATCTGGCGGCTCGTGCGCACGATCTTGTTGATCGTCTCGATCATGTGCACGGGGATGCGGATGGTGCGGGCCTGGTCGGCGATCGAGCGCGTGATCGCCTGCCGGATCCACCACGTGGCGTAGGTCGAGAACTTGTAGCCGCGGCGGTACTCGAACTTGTCGACCGCCTTCATCAGGCCGATGTTGCCTTCCTGGATCAGGTCGAGGAACTGCAGGCCGCGGTTGGTGTACTTCTTGGCGATCGAGATCACGAGACGGAGGTTGGCTTCCACCATCTCCTTCTTGGCCTGACGTGCCTCGCGCTCGCCCTTCTGCACGGAGTGCACGATCTTGCGGAACTCGACGATCTCGAGACCGGTCAGGGCCGCGAGCTGATGCACCTCGTGGCGCAGGTCCTTGATGCGGTCCTTCTCGTGGTGGACGAAGTTCTTCCAGCCCTTGGCCGAGAGTTTTGAGACACGGTTGAGCCAGCGCGGGTCGAGCTCCGAGCCGGTGTAGTTGCGCAGAAAATCCTCGCGCGCGACGCCGTGGCTGTCGGCGAGGCGCATCAGGCGGCCTTCGTGCGAGACGAGGCGCTTGTTGATGTCGTAGAGCTGCTCGACGAGGCTGTCGATACGCGCCTGGTTGAGGCGCAGCGACTTCACCTCGACGATGATCTCGTCCTTCAGCTTGCGGTACTTGCGCTCCTGCGGCGGCGAGAGCGAGGGACCATGCGTGCTGCTATCGAGCTGGTTCTGGATGTCCTGCTCCTGCAGCTTGCGCAGCTTCTTGTAGCTCTCGGCGATCTTGTCGAAGATCTCGACGACCTTCGGCTTGAGCTCGGCCTCGATCGCCGCCAGCGACATCTGGTTCTCGAACTCGTCGTCCTCGTCCATGTCGGCTTCGGCGGCGGATTCGCCCGGATCCTTCACGCCTTCACCGACATTGCCAGCGGCAGGCGCGGCGCGGAACGGGGTCGGCGAGGGCGGCGCGGCGGGCGGGGCGACATGCGCGGGGGCGCCGACTGCCGCGGCGGCCTGGCCACCTTCGGCGGGCGCTTCGCCGTTCTCGCCGGCGGGACCTGATATCATCGCATTGTTCATGCCGGCCTTGGCGTCGGGACCGGCATAGGTGGCTTCGAGATCGATGATGTCGCGGAGGAAGATCTTGCCTTCGTTGAGCTCATCGCGCCAGATGATGATGGCCTGGAAGGTCAGCGGGCTTTCGCACAGGCCTGCGATCATCGCCTCGCGGCCGGCCTCGATGCGCTTGGCGATCGCGATTTCGCCTTCGCGGGAGAGCAGCTCGACCGTGCCCATCTCGCGCAGATACATGCGAACGGGATCGTCGGTGCGCTCGCCCGGCTCGCTCTTCTTGACCTCGGTGACGGCCTTCTGGGTGACTTCGACGAGCTCGTTGTCGGTCTCGTCCTCGCCGCCCTCGTCCTTCTCTTCCTCGCCTTCGCTGTCGTCGGCTTCGGTGACGTTGATGCCCATGTCGGAGAGCATCGACATGATGTCCTCGATCTGTTCGGGCGAGGTCTGGTCGGACGGCAAGACTTCGTTGAGCTGATCGAAGGTCACGAAGCCGCGCTTCTTGGCCTGCTTGATCATCTTCTTCACGGCGGCGTCGGACAGGTCGAGCAACGGCGAGGGCGCGTCCTGGGAGTCCTTCTCCGGCGCATCCGCTGCCTTGTCGTCCTTTTCCTTGTCCTTCGCCTGCAGCGTCTTTGCCTTGGTGGCCATCCATTGCTCCTAAACGCGCTTCATGCGAGACGCTGCGCCGCGTCCGCGTGAATTCACATGAACCTGTTGCCCGACGCTCTCGCTTCGGCAGCTCTCGACACGGAAAGGGCGGCGCGCATGTCTCTCGCCACCCCCAACTCTCTCTCGCCGGAATTGCCTAACGCTTCGTCAGCTTCTTTGTCGCAGCGGTTGCAGGTGTAGTGCCAACAGCGATTGCGCGGATTCATCCTGACGCGTCTGTTCTGCCTGCGGCCGCCTCTGGGCCAAAGTGCTACAAGACCGTTAAGCCTCGATTAACCCTGTTTTTGTCGCCAAACCCACGATTTGGCGAGTCTTTTAGCGGTTCCGGCCCCGGCCGTCCGCATGATTCTTTCATCACATGCTCTTCTGGAGCCGGCCCGACAGCTCGCCAAAACCCTCGATCAGGGCTTCGGTGCCGTCGACCTCGGCCAGACGCGCCTTGACGTCACGCAGCCACGCCAAATTGGCCTCGCTGGGGTCTTCCCCCAAGGCCAGCTCGGCGTCCTTCAGCTCTCTAAGTAGTGAATGGTATTGCCGATGCAAGGCAACGAGCTGGTGCCAGGTGGAGAGAACGTCGTCCCTGGCCGCGCCTTCGCGGGCACCCCACACCGCCGCGGTCGTGATACCGGCCTCAACTCTTTGAAGGACTTGTGAAAATCCGCCCTTCTCGAGATCGCTGCGCATCTTCTCGGCGAGCTCGCCGGGGTCCGGGGAATGGTGATGATCGTTGGCGAAGGCGGCGATGATGCCGGCCCTGAGCTTGTGGGCCTCGGGATGGGCGAGCTCCAGGGCCGCGACCTCCTCGAGATGGTCGTGTAGCAGCCAGGGGTGGTTGATCAGGCTTTGCAGAATCAGGGCCTCCCGGCGGGAGATGGCGCTGCGCTGACCCTTCATGATCGGGCTGGCCGCCAGTTGGGGGCTCGCCGCCTGATAGGGGCCAGAAGGTAGCGGGGTAGGGCCAGACGGACCGCGGCGGCCTCCGTATCCCTGACCACCGAAGCCCTGACCGCCGAATCGATTCGCGCCTCCCCCGCCTCTGGGCTGGAATTGGCGGCCGCCGCCCTGGCGGAAATTGCTCCGGCCGCCGAAGCCGCCGCGCCCGCCTTCCGGGGCAAAGGCGCGCTGCAGCCGCTCGACGAATTCGTCGCGGTAATAGCGCCGCACCACCTCGTCACGGATGCCGTTGGTCAGCTCCCTAATGCGCGCTTCCAGCGCGGCGCGGCGTTCGGGGGTGGCGAAATTGCCGCCTTCGAGCTCGCGCGACCAGATCATGTCGGCGAGCGGACGGGCAGCCCCGATCACCTCCTCCATCGCGCCGCGCCCCCCGGAGCGGACGAGATCGTCGGGGTCCTGTCCCTCCGGCAGCAGCGCAAAGCGCAGGCTCTTGCCGGGTGTGAGGAAGGGCAGCGCGAGATCGGCGGCACGATACGCGGCCTTCTGGCCGGCGCGGTCGCCGTCGAAGCAGAGGATCGGCTCGTCCGCCATCTTCCAGAGCAGCGCGAGCTGACTTTCGGTGAGCGCGGTGCCGAGCGGCGCGACGCTGCCGGCAAAGCCCGCGGTCACCATCGCGATGACGTCGACATAGCCCTCGACCACGACGAGCACGCTGCCGTCATGGGTGGCTTTGCGCGCGGTCTGGTGGTTGTAGAGATTGTCGCCCTTGTGGAAGAGCGGCGTCTCCGGCGAGTTCAGATATTTGGCCGGAACGTCCTTCTCCAGCGCGCGCCCGCCAAAGGCGATGACGCGGCCGCGCAGATCCGTGATCGGAAACATCACGCGGTCGCGGAAGCGGTCGTAAGGCACGGGAATGTCGTCACCGGCCACCAAGAGCCCGGTCTCGACCATGTCCTCGACGGAAACGCCGAGCTTGCCGAGATGCTCCTTCAGCGCGAAGCGATCGGGCGAGGCATAGCCGAGCCGGAACTGCAATTGCGTCGCCGGCGAGATGGCGCGGTCGGCGAGATAGCCACGCGCTTTCGCCCCGACGCGCGAGGCCAGCGTCTCCGCGAAATGGGTCGCGGCAAGATCCATGACGTCGTGCAGCGTGCGGCGCCGCTGCTCCTGCCGCGCCGCATCGGGCGTCACCGCCGGCAGCGCCAGACCGGCCATGCTCGCGAGCCGCTCGACGGCCTCGGCGAACGGCAGGCCGTCGGTCTCCATCACGAAGCTGATGATGTCGCCGTGCTTGCCGGAGGAGAAGTCGTGGTAAAATCCCTTCTGGTCGTTGACGTAGAAGGACGGCGTCTTTTCCTGCTGGAACGGCGACAGCCCCTTCCACTCCCGCCCCGCCTTCTTCAACTTCACGCGCTTGCCCACGACTTCGGAGACCGAAAGCCGGGCACGAAGCTCGTCGAGGAATTGGGGCGTGAAGCGCATGGGGCCTGTGTAGCGCGAAACCCTGTGAGTCGGGTTGGGATCAGGCATATAGGTGCGGCCTCGCCAGAAGTCAGGTTTGTCCGGGTTATCCGGGTTATTCGACCTATGCACAGGGCTTGGATCCCGTCATTCCGAGGCGCCCCGAAGGGGCGAGCCCGGAATCCATTGGGCCGCCGGAATGCTGGGAGAAATGGATTCCGGGTTCGCGCTTCGCGCGCCCCGGAATGACGAAACGCTTGAACCGCGCCCGGTTCCACGCTTCCATGGGCCATGTTCAGGACGTTTCGCGGCGGCCAGAGCGGGGGCTGGCGGGTGACCTCGATTTCAGCAGTGACGGGCGAGCCCCTGCCCTTCGTACCGGCGCTGTCGGTGACCGACAGCGAGGCGGTCTCGTTGCCGCTTGTGCCCTCGCGCAATGCGTGGCGGCTGGTCGGCGTGGCGAGCAGCCTGCGCTACACCGAAAGGCCCGAGAAGCAGCAGCTCGTGGCCGTGCAAGCGGGGCTCGGCCGGATCGAGGCGACCTCCGCGGCGCTGATCCCGATCCGCAAGTCGCAGGCCTGGTGGGAGCTGACGCAGGAAGAGCGCCGCAAGATCTTCGAGGACAGATCGCACCACATCGCGAGCAGCATGCGCTACCTGCCCGCCATCGCGCGCCAGCTCTACCATTGCCGCGACCTCGGCGGCCCCTTCGACTTCCTGACCTGGTTCGAATTCGCCCCCGCGGATGCCTCGCTGTTCGAGGAGCTGGTCGCGATGCTCAGGCGGACTGAGGAGTGGAATTACGTCGAGCACGAAGTCGACGTGCGCGTGGTGAAGGAGGTGCTGTCGGCCTAGTGTTCCAGAAAGCGCCCGGACTCAATGACCGGCAGGCTGGTGGCGGGCCAGTTGTAGACATAAGTCCAGGCCTTCTCGGCGGCGCCGTCGGCGCGCGTGACGTCGACCAGCCGGCGCAGATATTCGGTCGGCTCCGGAAAGCCTTCGCCGCAGGCCTCGTACATGTCGAGCTCGCCCAGCAGCTCGCCCGGCACGTGCATCCGAAAGAGTTCGCCATGGACGATGTCGCAGGCCGCTTCCGACAGCAGCAATCCTGGATAATGCTTCACCAGAACGAGCCGGCCGCGGCAGGTCGCTTCGCCCAGGAAATCCGCATGCCCCGCCAGCAGCCGCGCCATCGGATGGTCGAAGCCGCGCATCAAGGTGCCGTAGACGAAGAGGCGATCGGAGGTCATGCTGTTCTAACGTTGCGACGTCGGTGCAATATCGATACTCCGTTTAGACACGTAATCGTTTCATAGGCAATCAGGATGGACCAGCACACGGCCGAGGCGACCGATCAACTGCTCGGCGAGGGCGACATTCCGCCCGTGCATGAGGTGAATGCGCAAGCGACATCGCCCTTCCTGCTCACCGCGGATCATTACGGGCGGATGCTGCCGCGCGCGCTCGGCGGCCTCGGCGTCACCGAGGCCGAGCTGACGCGGCACATCGGCTGGGACATCGGCATCGCCGGCGTCGCCGAGCGGCTGGCCCAACTGCTCGATGCGCATCTGATCGCGCAGCGCTATTCGCGGCTCGTGATCGACTGCAACCGCCCGCCCGAAGCGGCGAGCTCGATCCCGGTCGTCTCCGAGGCCACCGCGATCCCGGGCAACGAAGGGATTTCGGAATGGCAACGCGAGGCGCGGCGTCGCGAAATTTTCGAGCCCTATCATGATCGCATCGATGCCGCGATCAGCCGCCGCCAACACCAGCAGCAGCCGACGGTGCTGGTGTCGCTGCACAGCTTCACGCCCGTCTATGCCGGCGTCACGCGGCCCTGGCACATCGGCGCGCTGTACAACCGCGACACCGTGCTGCCGCAACTGCTGTTGAGACACCTTCGCGCCGAAGGCGATCTCGTCGTCGGCGACAACGAGCCCTATGCGGTGAACGACCTCACCGACTACACGATTCCCGTGCACGGCGAGGCGCGCGGCCTCGTCAACACCGGCATCGAGATCCGGCAGGATCTCATCGCCGACCAGTCCGGCCAGCAGCAATGGGCCGAACGGCTGGCGAGGATCCTCAGCGAGATCGCGGCGGAGTTGAAGCCGGTGCAACTGGCCTAGGCGTCATTTCGCCCGCGTCAGCGCCAGCCAGATGCCGCCGCCGATCATGAAGCCGCCGGAGATGCGCGACATCATCCGAGTGCGGCGCGCCGAGAAGAATTTTCGCGCACGGCCGGCGGCAATGGCATAGAGCGCATCAGTCACCACGGCGGTGATCATGAAGGTCGCGCCCAGCAGCGCGACTTGCGGAAAGTGCGGCTGGTTCATGTCCATGAACTGCGGGATGAAGGCGCCGAAGAACACAAGCACTTTCGGGTTCGACAGCAGCACCAGGAACCCTTGCAGGAAGAAGCCGCCGCGCGGCGGCGGAGGCGGCGCGTCGACATCGACGCCCTCGACCGGCGTCCAGACCAGCTTGATGCCGAGCCAGATCAAATAGGCGGCGCCGGCAAAGCGCACCCAGTCGAACCAGTAGCCCATGGTGGACATCAGCGAGGTCAGGCCGACCGCGACGATGCCGATGACGATGGCAAGCCCGGCCTGCGCACCGGCAACGTTGGTCAGCGCGGCACGCGTGCCGTGACGCAGGCCGTTGGCGATGACGAGAGTGACGATCGGCCCCGGCAGCAGCGCCAGCGCGATGCAGGCGGCGACGAAGGCGAGATAGGCTTGCATGGACATGATGGGGGACTCGCTGCGGTTTTGCGCCCATTAATGCATGGCCGCGGCGGGAACGGAAGCCGCGCGTTGCTGCCCGCCAAGCCGCACTTGACATGCAACCATTTGGTTGCATAATATCACTGCCATGGACGAGGTCTTCAAAGCGCTCGCCGACGCATCACGCCGGTCGCTGCTGGACCGGCTTCACGCCAGAAACGGCCAGACGCTGAACGAGCTCTGCGAGGGCCTTGCGATGACGCGTCAGGCCGTGACCAAGCACCTTACGATTCTGGAGGAGGCCAATCTCGTCACCACGATCAGGCATGGCCGCGAGAAGCTGCACTATCTCAACCCCGTGCCGATCCATCAGATTGGGGAACGATGGATCAAGAAATTCGAGCGCGGCAAGCTCGCAGCGCTCGGCGAGTTGAAACGTCAGTTGGAGAAGCGCGATGAGTGAGTCCGCTCAACGAAGGATTTGATGCACGATGAACCTCGACCAATTCAAGCCGCTCACCGTCTACACCATCTACATCGTCTCTACGCCGGAGAAGGTCTGGGAGGCACTGACCTCGGCCGAGTTCAGCCGCGAGTACTTTTCCGGCTTCGCGGTGGAGATGGAGCCGAAGCTCGGCGGCACCTTCATCGTGCGCGCGCCAGACGGTTCGGAGCACATCTCCGGCGAGGTGTTCGAATACGATCCACCCAGGAAACTGACGGTGACGTGGAACGTGAACTGGCCCAGCCTCGTCGAGAAACTTGGCATCACCGTCGTCACCTATGAGATCGAGCCGGCCGGCGAAGCCGTCCGCGTCACCCTGAGCCAGCGCCATGATCGCCCGCTCAGCGAAGACATCCTGTCCGGCGGCCGCACCGGCTGGCCCGCGATCCTGTCGGGGCTGAAAAGTCTGCTGGAGACCGGCAAGGCGCCGCAGATCGCGATGTCGCCTCCAGTGAAGCTGCTGGAAGCGCTGAAGGCGATGGGGATCAAGATACCTTAGGCGCTGCAAATCTATGCATCACACGTATTCGTCCGGCCTTCGTCCGCACCACGTCAGAGTTGCGGCAGCGGCACCACCAGCCGCCGATACAAATGCCACGTCGCATGCCCGAGCACCGGCAGCGTCACGATCAGCCCCAGAAAATACGGCAGCGCCGAGACGACCAGCAGCATCACGATCACGGCGGCCCACGAGATCATCGGCAGCGGGCTCGTCACCACCGCGCGCACGCTCGTCACCATCGCCGTGACGAAATCGACGTCGCGATCGAGCAGCAGCGGAAACGACACCACGGTCAGCGAGAACAGGAGCAGCGACAGCACGGCACCGACCGCATTGCCGATGCCGAGGAACAGCAGGCCTTCATTCGTGGTCAGAACCACGGTCATGAATTCCTGAAGGCTGGAGAAGGAGGCGTTGAGGCCGAGCAGTAGCGCGATCAGAAGCCGCACCTGGTACATCCAGACCACGAATACGAACAGCGTGACGAACGCCATCCAGCCGATCTCGCTGCGCGAGCGCACGGCGGACCAGATCGCGCCGAAGGACACCGGCTCGCCCCGCTCGCGGCGGCGGCTGACCTCATAGAGGCCGATCGCCACGAACGGTCCGATCAGCGCGAAGCCGGCCGCCAGGGGATAGACCAGATAGATCATGCCGTAGGCGGTGAGGCACAGCATGATGCCGATGCCGCCGGCGGCGTAGAGCGCGCCGAAGCAGAGGCCGTAAAGCGGTAGCGCCTGGAAATCGCGCAGGCCTTCGACCAGCGCCTCGGCGATGTCGGTCGCCGCGACGGGACGCACCACCGGATCAACCTTGCCCGAGATGGACATCAGCTTCCTCCACACATCGGCGCGATCTTTCGGCGCACGGATCGACCACGATCTTAACGCCGCGGCGCGCCGGCGCAACTTGATGCCGGATGACGCGAAAGCGGCGCCAGCCTCCTCTTGGCCACCGCAACGCTCGCGGCTCGAAATCTTTGTTGCTTGGTCTGGTTTTCGGGCCGATTGCTATGGACTGGGCCAACGACGGTGCCGCAAATTGTACCTTCGGACCAGCACACGCGACGACCTGAGCGGACCACCCATCGATGAGCCTGCGTACCCGGTTACTGATCCTCGTCATCGCGGCCATGCTGGTGCCGGCGACCCTCGTCGGGCTGCGCTTCGTGCAGAACAGGTCCAGCGAAATCAACGCCGCCCTGGCCAATCTGGCCGCAGCCGCCGACGACATCGCGAGCGATCTGGACGAGAAGATTCAGGGCACCACCCAGCTTCACTATGGTCTCGCCCGTGCCCGCGACCTCGACACGCGCGACAAGGCGGCGTGCTCGGCGTTTCTGTCGGAAGTGCGCGAAGAATACCCGCAGTTCACGGGCATCCTGACCATCGATCCCGACGGCAGACTGTTCTGCGACTCGCTGCGGACCAACCGCACGCTCGACCTGAACGACCGCGGCTATTTCAAAGAGGTCAAGAATCTTCGAGGCGTCGCCGCGGTGGAGCCGGTGTTCGGCCGTCTCACCGGGCTCTCGGTACTGCAGATCGCCTATCCCGTGCGATCGGAGGCGGGCGCGCTGAAATTCGTGCTGCTCGCGTCCTTCAACCTGAACAAATTCGCGGAATTCCACGACAAGCGGCTGCTCGCCGAGAAGGACATCCTGTTCGTCGACGCCAAGGGAACGGTCCTGGCCGCCCCCAAAGGCGGCGGCTGGAGCGTGCCCGTCGGCGGATCCATTGCGGGCTCCGACCTGTTCCGCTTCGCGGCAGCACCCGATGGCGAGCCGTTTCGGGAGATCACTGACAGCGCGGGCCGCACGCACATCTGGGGCGTCGCCCGCTCGCCCTCGATCCGCAAGGCCGGCCTCACCATCATGGTCGGACGATCCAAGGATGGACTGGTCGCGGCGGCAAACCGCCGGCTCTACGAGGACATGGCAATTCTTGCGGTGGCCTTGCTGCTGCTTCTGGCCGGCCTATTGATGCTCGCGACCGTAAGCGTCGGACGCCAGATCGGACGACTCGCAGCCATGGCAAAAAGGCTCGGTCGCGGCGATCTCAGCGCACGCATTCCAGAGCCCCATCCGGGCGGCGAGCTCGGCGGATTGATGACGCTGCTCAACAGCACGGCCGAATCGCTCGAGCAACAGCGCGCCGCCATCGCCGATCTCAGCCAAAAGCTCAGCCAGTCCCAGAAGATGGAAGCCATGGGCCAACTCACCGGCGGCGTGGCGCATGACTTCAATAATCTCCTGACCGTCATTCTCGGCAATTCGGAGCACCTCGCCGACAGGCTCGCGGGCAACACGGAACTGCACCGGATCGCCAACGACATTGCGACCGCCGCCGAGCGCGGCTCCGACCTGACGCGAAGCCTGCTCGCCTTCGCGCGCAAGCAGCCGCTGCGGCCGCGGGAGGTCGACATCGCCGAGCAGGTGACCGGCATGAAGCAGCTTCTGCGGCGGACGCTGGGCGAGCATATCGAGTCCAGCTTCACGTTCGCGCCGGACCTATGGCTCGCCAGCGTCGATCCCGGCCAATTGGCGACCGCCGTCCTCAACCTCGTGCTCAACGCGCGCGATGCGATGCCTGACGGCGGCAAGCTGATGGTCGAAGTGCGCAACGCATCGCTCGGCGAAACCGACCTCGACGTCAACGGCGAACCGCGGCCGGGCGACTACGTCATGGTCGCCGTCACGGACACCGGCAGCGGCATGAGCAGCGAGGTCTTGGGGCGCGCGTTCGAGCCGTTTTTCACCACCAAGGAGGTCGGCAAGGGGACAGGCCTCGGCCTCAGCATGGTCTACGGGTTTGCCCAACAATCCGGCGGGCTGGTGCAGATGCAGTCCGAACCCGGCCAAGGCAGCGTCGTCAGGCTGTTCTTTCCCCGCCTCGCGACGGCGCCGACCGAGGAGCCGCCGCCGCCGGAGCGGGTCACCGCAGCCGACGGACACGAGACCATTCTCGTCGTCGAGGACGACGACATGGTCTGCGCCTATGTCGAGAGTGAATTGAAGGCGCTCGGCTACCGCGTCATCACGAGGTCGAACGGACCCGCGGCGCTCGACGTGCTGCGCCAGACCGAAGGCATCGACCTGCTGTTCACCGACGTCGTCATGCCCGGCGGCATGTTCGGGCCGGAGCTGGCGAGGCAGGCGACCAAGCTGCGGCCCGGGCTCAAGGTGCTCTTCACCTCCGGTTACAGCCAGGATCCCGTCAAGACGCCCGACGGGGTCGGCGAGGCCCGCATTCTGACCAAGCCGTTCCGGCGAAAGGACCTTGCCGCGATGCTGCGCTCCGCCCTCTCGGAGCCAACGCGCTAGATCAGGACGCCATCGCGAGCCGGAGAGCCACTGCGAGATTGGCCGCGAACAAGCCTGCGTCTATCACGAAGATCCGGAGCATCGGACCCTTCAGCACCGGCCAGTACGCAACCCCGACCCGGCCTCCGCGCATCAGCACCGGGAGATTGTAGGCGAACTGGCCGAAATGGCAGGCGGCAAAGAACAGGAACAGCGCGAGCTGCGCCTCGACCGGCTGGAAGAAGGTCGGACGCGCGACCAGAAGATAGAACGACAAGAGCCCGATGGGCAGATTCATCGCGCCGAGGAACGCAACGCTGGCCGCAAGGGTCGGCGCGATCGGATTGCCGCGCTCTTCCCGCGGCAGCAATATCTTCAGCGTGTTGCGCTGGGCAATGCTGAACTGGACGAATGCGCCGACGAACCAGAGCGTGTTGAGCAGCAGAACGATATCCGAAAGGCGCATTATCATTTTCCGTAGAAGGCTTCGCTGCGGACGACGCGGCCGACATCGTCGAAATCCATGAACTCGCTGGCCCGGGTGTCACCGAGCTGCCACCACACCGTCAGCCGCGCGATCGCATCGTCCCAGCTCCAGCTCAGAATTCTGAGGTCGGCACTTTCGATGTGGCCATAGGCTTTGCGCCAATAGTCGCGGATATTATCGATGCCGGTGATGACGGGAGAACCGGTCAGCGTCAGCGCCAAGGGGCTCCGCATTTGCGCATTCTCGGCAAAATGCGCCACGACGGCGTCGATATCGACCTTGCACCAGCTCGCGCACCACGCCGCGACGAAACGTTCGGCGGCTGCGCGGTTCATCTTCTGTGCGCTCATGACACGACCCTCCCTCGCGGCGAGGAAGGTGGCAAAGCCGGCCCCTCATGTCAACTATGTTGACTTGAGGTTTCGTCAATTGTGGTCGGCGATCGCCCCCATGACCGCCATCCATGCCGCCGCCCCCGACGCGCCGGCGCGATCAAACGCCTCGCGCAGGACCTTGCGCTCGTGATCCGAGGCCCGCTGCTCGATGCGACGCCCGGCCTCCGTCAAGCGCAGCAGCTTGGAGCGATGCTGCTCGGGCGAGCGCTTCGACGTCAGCAGCTTGCGTTCCAGCAGCAGGTTGAGCGGCCGGCTAAGTGCCTGCTTGGAAATGCCGAGAACCTCGAGCAGCGAGCCGATCGCGATATCGGGCCGCCTCGCCACCACGTAGAGGATGCGGTGGTGCGGACGCGACAGGCCCTGCTTCGCAAGATATGCGTCGGCCTCCAGCGTCATGCCGCGCCAGCCGTAATACATGAGCTCGAGCGCCGCATCGAGCTCATGCAGCTTCGTCAGCGAGGCGCGGTGAAGCCCCGCGGCTTGAGGCGTCTTTGCCATTGTCGCAGTTAACCCTTCGCCCGCAGCTCGCGCCGCAGCACCTTCCCGGTCGCCGTCATCGGCAGCGTCTCGGCGAACTCCACAAAGCGTGGATACTCGTGCGCGGCGAGCTGCACCTTGACGAACTCCTGGATCTCGCGCGCGAGCGCGTCGGTGCCGGTGAAGCCGGGGCGCAGCACGATCCAGGCCTTGATCGATTCGGTACGGATCGGATCGGGGATGCCGACCACCGCGGCCATGGCCACCGAGGGATGCTTCATCAGCGTATGCTCGATCTCGGACGGGCCGACGCGATAACCGGCGGTGGTGATGACGTCGTCCTCGCGGCTGACGTACCAGAAATAGCCGTCCTCGTCCTGCACGCCGAGATCGCCAGTGAGCAGGAACTCGCCGGCATATTTCTTCGCCGTCGCCTCAGGATTGCGCCAATATTCGAGCATGGTGACGGGGCATGGCTGGCGCACGCCGATGATGCCGCGCTGACCGCGCGGCAATTCTTCGCCCTTGTCGTTGACGATGCGAACGTCGAAGCCCGGCGTCGCCTTGCCCATCGAACCCGGGCGGATCGGAAACAGGTTGGAGTTGCTGCCGATCACGAGATTGCACTCGGTCTGGCCGAACACCTCGTGCGCGTCGATGCCGAAGGTCTCGCGCACCCAGCCCAGCAATTCGCCGCCGAGAGATTCGCCGCCGGTGAAGATGCTGCGGAGCTTGACGTCCGGATGCTTCACGCCGGCCTGCCGCATCAGCTTCAGCGCCGTCGGCGGCAGGAAGACGTTGCGGATTCCGAGATCGGCCATCATCTGCATCGCCGCCTGCGGCTCGAATTTGCGCGCGCGGTGACCGACCAGCGGGATGCCGTGATACCAGAACGCGAGCAGGCCGTTGACGAGGCCGCCGATCCACGCCCAATCCGCCGGCGTCCACATGAGATCGCCGGGGCGCGGCAGGAAGTTGTGACACATCTCCACGTTCGGCAGATGGCCGAGCACGACGCGGTGCGCGTGCAGCGCGCCCTTCGGGTTGCCTGTGGTGCCCGAGGTGTAGATGATGAGCGCCGGATCGTCCGCGGAGGTGTCGACCCGCGCGAAGTCGGGCGAAGCGGCCTTCACCGCATCCCAGAACGACGTCGTGCCTGCCGGCGCCCGCTCGCCGACGACATAGACGGTCTTCAGATCAGGCAGGCGGTCGCGGATCTTCGCGAGCTTCTCCCAGCCGCCTTCGTCGGTGACGATGGCCTTGGCCTCGGAGTTCGACAGGCGGAATTCCAGCGCGTCCTCGCCGAAGAGCGCGAACAGCGGGATCGAGATCATCCCGGAGCGGAACGCCGCCATATGCGCGATCGGCAGTTCCAACGACTGCGACAGAAACACCGCGACACGGTCGCCGCGCGAAAGCCCGCCCGCCTTCAGTACATTGGCGAAGCGGCGCGACATCCCGGCGACGTCGTCGAAGGAGGTGCGGCTGGTCGCGCCGTTCTCGTCGACATAGATCAGCGCGAGCCGGCCGGTGCCGTCGGCATGGCGATCGCAGCACGCTTCCGCCATGTTGAAGCGCGCGGGAATGTCCCAGCGGAAGTTGCGCGCGAGTTCGTCGTAAGACTTGGCTTCGGTGAGCATGGCTTGGCGCTTCCCAGCAACTCCGTCATGGCCGTGCTTGTCCCGGCCATCCACGTTCTTCTTGCTTGGTCCGTCAGTTTAAGGCCGTGGATGCTCGGGACAAGCCCGGGCATGACGACTAAGTGGTGGCTACCTCACCGTCGCAAAGAATTTCCGGACATCGCGCACGAACAGCTCCGGCTGCTCGAACGCGGCGAAATGGCCGCCCTTCTCCATCTCGCTCCAATGCGTGATGTTGTGGAAGTTCGGCTCCATCCAGCGCCGCACCGGCGTGATGATCTCCTTGGGGAAGGCAGCGACGCCCGTCGGCACCTTGACGACCGGCGTGGTGCGGCGCTTGCCAAAACTCTCCCAGTAGAGCCGCGCCGAGGAGGCCGCCGTCTCCGTCGCCCAATAGAGCATGACGTTGTCGAGCAGCTCGTCCCGGCTGAAGATGTTTTCGGGATGACCGTCGCAATCGGTCCAGGCCCAGAATTTTTCCAGGATCCAGGCCGCCTGCCCGCTCGGCGAATCCGTCAGGCCATAGCCGAGCGTCTGCGGTCGCGTCGACTGCTGCTTGGAGTAGCCGGAGTCGAGATCGGCATAGTGCTTGAGGCCGGCAAGCGCGCGCTTCTCTTCGGCCGTCGGCTCGCCCTCGACCTTTGGTGCGGCATTGAAGGCGAGCGTGATGTGGATGCCGGCGCAGCGCGCCGCATCCTGCGCGCCGAGCGAGGTCGTCACCGCAGAGCCCCAGTCGCCGCCTTGCGCGCCGTAGCTGATATAGCCGAGCCGCTCCATGAGCTTGGCCCAGGCCGCGGCGATGCGATCGACGCCCCAGCCGGTAGTCTTCGGCTTGGCGGAGAAACCGAAGCCCGGCAGCGAGGGACAGACGACGTGAAACGCATCCGCGGGATTGCCGCCATGCGCGGCGGGATCGACCAGCGGCGCGATCACCTTCTGGAATTCGACGATCGAGCCGGGCCAGCCATGGGTGATGATCAGCGGCAGTGCCGAGGGCTCTTTCGAGCGGGCGTGAATGAAGTGGATGTCGAGCCCGTCGATCTCGGTGGTGAACTGCTCGAAGCGATTGAGCTTGGCTTCGCGCGCCCGCCAATCGTAGCCATCAGCCCAATAGGTGCAGATCTCCCGGATCCATTTCAGCGGCGCGCCCTGGCTCCAATCATCGACGAGCTCGGCTTCCGGCCAGCGGGTGCGGGCGAGGCGCGACTTGAGGTCCGAGAGGATGTCGTCGCTGATGGCGATGCGGAACGGTTTGATCGCGATCATCGTGCCTCCCAGTTTCCTTTTGTCATTCCGGGGCGTGCGAAGCACGAACCCGGAATCCATTGAGCGACAGAGCTGGCGGCCTGATGGATTTTCTGATGCGCAATTGCGCATCATGGCTCGACGCTTCGCGTCGCCCCGGAATGACGGCCTAGCCCGACAACGCCGCCTTCACCAAGCCGCTGGCCTTCCCAAAATCCATCTGGCCTGCGTATTTCGCGCGCAGCACGGCAATCACCTTGCCCATGTCCTTCATGCCGCTCGCGCCCGTTTCGGCGATCGCATCCGCGATCGCCTTCTTCACCTCGTCGTCGGCCATCTGCTTCGGCAGGTACGCCGAGATCACCGCGATCTCCTCGCGCTCCTGGGCCGCGAGTTCGGCGCGGCCGCCTTTTTCGTAGAGCTCCACGGACTCCTGGCGCTGCTTGATCATCTTTTGAAAGACGCCGAGCAGGTCGGCGTCCGACAGCGGCGGCTTGCCCTGCCCGCGGGCGTCGATGTCGGCATTCTTGATGGTCGAGTTGACCATGCGCAGCGTGGACAGCTTGCGCTCGTCCTTGGCCTTCATGGCCTCCTTGACCGCATTGTTGATGTCGTCGCGCAGCATGGTCGTGCTCTCCTGGAATATCCGAGGCCTGATCTAGGCCGTTCGCGCCCCTGAGACAACCTCGGTTCCAAGCCATTCGGTCAGCGCTCGTGCTGTCGCTTCCGGTTGCTCGGCTTGCGGCAGGTGCCCGCAGCGCTGGAGCACCACCAGCCTTGCGCCGGCGATGGCGTCCGCCATCTCCCTCGAGAACGCATTCGGGATGGTGTTGTCGGCATCGCCCGTCAGCACCAATGTCGGGCACCTGATGGCCGGCAGCGTCGGTCGCGAATCCACCCGTGCGATGATCGCGGTCTGCTGCCGCAGATAACCCTCGACGCCGACATCCTCATCCTGTGCATGCACGAGCTCGAGAATATCGGCATCGTCGCGCCGCGACGGATGCACGAGCTCCGGAAAACTCTCCTCGCGGACGGCGCGGAGCTCGCCGCGCCTCGCGCGCTCCATGAGGCCGCGGCGGCGCGCGGTCGCCTCCGGCGTATCGGGCCGCGCCTGGGTGTTGATCAGCGCAAGCTTCAAAACGCGCTCGGGTGCCTGACGCATGATCTCGAGTGCGATGTAGCCGCCCATGGAATGGCCGGCGAGCGCGAAGCGCGGCGGCGCCTCGGCCAACACCCGGGCGGCCATCGCCGCCATGCTGTCGTCGCGGATATGGTTGGCAATCATCACCGGGCCGAGCCGCCACAGCGCCGGGATCACCGGGACATAGATCCGGGCCGATGAGGCCAGCCCCGGAACCAGCAGAAGTGGGGTGGTCTGGTCCATTATTGCCTCGCAAGCCCCTCAAATTGCCGGAAATTGTGCGGCCGAGCTTAAGTGCGGGAGACGGGCTGTCAAATATGCAAAAACGCATGTGAATCCGCCCTCTCCCGCTTTGACGGCGACGCCCGCGGGGACTATGAAACGCGCTCATGACACAACATGACAACGATCCCGCCTGGCCGGACCATAAACCGACCGCGCTCCTCGTGCTCGCCGATGGCACGGTGCTCGAAGGCTTCGGTCTCGGCGCCGAAGGCCACGCCGTCGGTGAAGTCTGCTTCAACACCGCGATGACCGGCTATGAGGAGATCCTCACCGATCCCTCCTATGCCGGCCAGCTCATCACATTCACCTTCCCGCATATCGGCAATGTCGGCACCAACGATGACGACATCGAGACGGTGAACATGGCCGCGACGCCGGGGGCGCGCGGCGTGATCCTGCGCACCGCGATCACCGATCCCTCGAACTACCGTGCCACCAAGCATCTCGACCAGTGGCTGAAGGCGCGCGGCATCATCGGCCTCTCCGGCATCGACACCCGTGCCCTGACCGCGCTGATCCGCAGCAAGGGCATGCCCAATGCCGTGATCGCGCATTCCAGGACCGGCGAGTTCGACCTGCACGGCCTGAAGGAAGAAGCACGCGAATGGCCGGGCCTCGAGGGCATGGACCTCGTGCCGATGGTCACTTCGGGCCAGCGTTTCACCTGGGACGAGACGCCCTGGCTGTGGGACAAGGGCTTCGGTAGGCAGGACAAGCCGGAATTCAACGTCGTTGCCATCGACTACGGCATCAAGCGCAACATCCTGCGCCTGCTCGCCGGCGTCGGCTGCAAGGTGACGGTGGTGCCGGCGACGACCTCGTCCGAAGACATTCTGGCGATGAAGCCGGACGGCGTGTTCCTGTCCAACGGTCCGGGCGATCCGGCCGCAACAGGCAAATATGCCGTGCCTGTGATCCAGGACGTGATCAAGTCGGGCACGCCGACCTTCGGCATCTGTCTCGGTCACCAGATGCTGGGCCTTGCCGTCGGCGCCAAGACGAAGAAGATGCATCAGGGCCATCACGGTGCAAACCACCCCGTGAAGGACGAGACCACCGGCAAGGTCGAGATCACCTCGATGAACCACGGCTTTGCCGTGGACGAGACCACGCTGCCGAAGGGCGCGACGCAGACTCACATCTCGCTGTTCGACGGATCCAATTGCGGCATCCAGCTCGACGGCAAGCCGGTGTTCTCGGTGCAGTACCATCCCGAAGCCTCACCAGGTCCGCGCGACTCGCACTATCTGTTCCAGCGCTTTGCGGACCTGATGCGGCAGAAGAAGAGCGCGTAGGGCGCGCTCTTCCGCAACTGCTTTGACGACATCGAGCCCGGGCCTTGTCCCGGGCTCTTGTCATTCCGGGCTCACGCGTCGCCCCGGATTGACGGAGGAGCGAGGAACGCCGCCTCACGCCCCTCGTTGATCCCTGCTAGATTCGCGCAGGAGCCCCGCCATGTCCGTCGTCCGCGACAACGCCGAGCCAATCGCCATCGTGTTCGAGGACGACGGCCTTACGCCGAACAACATCCGTCCGTTCCTGGTCTACCAAGCCGCGGTGAAGCTTGATCCGAAGCAGCCGGAAGCGACCATCGAAGATCTGTTCGAGGCGAACGGCTGGGGCGGCACCTGGCGCAACGGCGTCTACGATTATCTGCATTATCACGCGACGGTGCACGAGGTGCTCGGCGTCGCGCGCGGCAGCGCACGGGTCCGCTTCGGCGGCGACCACGGCCAGGAGCTGGACATCAAGGCCGGCGACGTCGCGATCCTGCCTGCCGGCACCGGGCATCAATGCATCAAGGCGAGCCACGATTTCTGCGTGATCGGCGCCTATCCGCCAGGCGCGAAGATGGAGATCACGAGGGCAACGCCGGAGAACCACGCCAAGGCGCTGAAGACGATTCCGCACGTCGCGCTGCCGCCGGCCGATCCCGTGACGGGGAAGGACGGGGCGCTGATGCGGTTGTGGAGCCAGCCATAAGCGCGATGCCGTGGGGCGGGCAAAGGCGCGCTCTAGCGCGCCGTGCCCACCACTTCCAGCTGGTGGGCACGCTTCCGCCTTCGCTCTTCGAGCCACGGCGGACAAGTCGCTTCGCTCACCCTACAAAGAGCTACGACATCCGGGTTACGCCTCGTTGCCGCCCTCCTGGCGGGTGGCTTCGAACAGGAACCAGGTGCGGCGCTCGGTCTCGTCGATGAAGTTTTCCAAGATGCTGGCGCTGGCGACATCGCCGGCCTCGTCGCAGACATCATGGGCCTTCCGCATCGCGGCGGCGACATGCTTGTTGTCCTGCATCAGCTCGCGCAGCATCTCGCGCGGCGGGACGTAGTCCTCGTTGTTGTCCTTGATGGTTTGGAGCTTTGCGACCTGGCCGATCGACTTCAGCGTGGTGCCGCCGATCTTGCGGACGCGCTCGGCGAGCTGGTCGGTGGTGGCGAAGATCTGGTCCGACTGCTCGTCGAGCAGCAGATGGTAGTCCCGGAAGTGGCGCCCGCTGATGTGCCAGTGGAAATTCTTGGTCTTCAGATATAGCGCGAAGGCGTCGGCCAGAAGCACGTTGAGCGCCTCCGAAACCTTCTTCACTCCGTCGGGCGACAAATCGGTGGGGGTATCGAGATCGGGGGAGATCTTATTGTTGGTTTTGCTCACGGGAGACCTTCCTGTTAGGACGCGGACATTGACGGCGCGCCGTCGCACCCCTAACGCAAGGCGGACAGCGCCGGTTCCTCCAACGGAACCGTTTGGCCGGGGCCCTCGAATACCATGGACGATTGGATCGATTATTACGACTCCACGCATACGATCTATGTCAGCAAGCTGCATCGCGACTTGCACTTCCAGATCATCGCGCGGGACATCATCGGCTACATCTCCTCGCCGGACGCGACCGTGCTGGATTATGCGTGCGGCGAAGCCCTGTCGGCGAACCAGGTGGCCGCTCGCTGCGGCAAGCTGATCCTCGCCGAGCCGGCGCCCGGCGTCCGCGGCCGGCTGATCGCGCGGTTTGCCCCGAACACCAGGATCCGCGTCCGCTCGCTCGACGACGTCCGCAACATGCAGGACCAGTCGATCGACCTCGTGGTGATGAACTCGGTCGCGCAATACATGGCGCCGGACGAGCTCGATGCCGCGCTCCTCAATGTCCACCGCATCCTGAAGCCCTCCGGAAAGCTGGTGCTGGGGGACATTCTCCAGCCCAATGTCGGCATGTTCAGGGACGTCATGGCGCTGCTCGGCTTCGGCCTGCGCCACGGCTTCCTGAAGGACGCGCTGATCGGGCTGATCAGCACCGCGCTGTCGGATTACCGTCAGCTGCGCACACGGATCGGGCTGCAACGCTACAGCGAGGACGAGATCACCGCCAAGCTGAGGGCGGCCGGGTTCGCGGTCCAGCGCGCCCACACCAATATCGGCCACAATCGCTGGCGCATGACCTTCATCGCGCGGCCGCCGCTGGTTCGTTAAGCATAACAATTAGCCGTTGTGGCTTGTCGCGCTGCAATCAGACATGATCGCCGCGGCCCGGTGGCGGAAGCGTCTACGCGAGGGCGGTGCAACGCTCTACATCCTGGTTCAAATCCAGGCCGGGTCTCCAGCCTTCGCTGGCTCCGCCAGCTTCGGCTCGGCAAGCCGTATCGTTCGAAGGCTGCCGCGGCGAAGCCCGAAGGGCGAAGCCGGGCGTGGTTCGGTACGCCTGAAGCGCAGCGGAAGCGAAGACGGGCGTTCCCCCACTGATCGCATCCGGGGCTACGCGTGGCGCGGCCACGCCCCCCAAGCAGCCCACCCCTCCCCTAATCGGTCAAAATTGGCGGTTGATGGGCGTTTTTCGGGGTTTCGCCGCCCCAAAAACTGGTCTAAGACCCACCCGCGCGCGAGGGAGACCACCGCGCTCTCGGCCACAGGGACGCGCAGCCGCGCGCCCTTTTTTTGTGCCCAAATTCCAGTCCGGCGAGAGTTGATGCCCAAACGTACAGACATCACCACCATCCTGATCATCGGCGCCGGTCCCATCGTGATCGGACAGGCCTGCGAGTTCGACTATTCGGGCACCCAGGCGGTGAAGACGCTGAAGGAAGAGGGCTATCGCATCGTCCTCGTCAATTCCAACCCGGCCACGATCATGACCGACCCGGAATTGGCCGATGCGACCTATATCGAGCCGATCACGCCCGAGATCGTCGCCAAGATCATCGAGAAGGAACGTCACGTCATTCCCGGCGGCTTCGCGCTGCTGCCGACCATGGGCGGACAGACCGCGCTGAACTGCGCGCTGTCGCTGCGCCGGCAGGGCACGCTGGAGAAGTTCGACGTCGAGATGATCGGCGCCACCGCTGACGCCATCGACAAGGCGGAGGACCGCCAGCTCTTCCGCGAGGCCATGACCAAGATCGGGCTCGAGACGCCGAAGTCGCGGCTCGCCAACGCGTCCGAGCTGAAGAAGTCGTTCCGCGACAAGCACCAGGCCGAACGTGCGAAGCTGTCGGGCGCAGCTCTCGATGAGCACGACCGGCAGTGGACGCTGGGCGAGAGCGAGCGTCGCAAGCGCTACCAGGAATACGCGTTCGGCCAGGCCATGATGGCGCTGTCCGAGATCGGCCTGCCCGCGATCATCCGCCCCTCCTTCACGATGGGCGGCACCGGCGGCGGCATCGCCTACAACAAGGAAGAGTTCCTCGACATCATCGAGCGCGGCCTCGATGCGTCTCCGACCAACGAAGTGCTGATCGAAGAATCCGTGCTCGGCTGGAAAGAGTACGAGATGGAGGTGGTGCGCGACAAGAAGGACAATTGCATCATCGTCTGCTCGATCGAGAACCTCGATCCGATGGGCGTGCACACCGGCGATTCCATCACGGTGGCGCCGGCGCTGACGCTGACCGACAAAGAATACCAGATCATGCGCGACGCCTCGCTGGCGGTGCTGCGCGAGATCGGGGTGGAGACCGGCGGCTCCAACGTGCAGTTCGGCGTCAATCCCGAGGACGGCCGCATGGTCGTGATCGAGATGAATCCGCGCGTGTCGCGCTCCTCCGCGCTGGCGTCGAAGGCCACCGGCTTTCCGATCGCCAAGGTCGCCGCCAAGCTCGCGGTCGGCTACACCCTGGACGAGATCGCCAACGACATCACCGGCGGCGCCACGCCGGCCTCTTTCGAGCCGACCATCGACTACGTCGTCACCAAGGTGCCGCGCTTCGCCTTCGAGAAATTCCCGGGCGCCTCGACCACGTTGACGACCTCGATGAAATCGGTCGGCGAAGTCATGGCGATCGGCCGCACCTTCCAGGAGAGCCTGCAGAAGGCGCTGCGCGGACTCGAGACCGGATTGACCGGCCTCGACGAGATCGAGATCGAGGGGCTCGGTCGCGACGACGACAAGAACGCGATCCGTGCCGCACTCGGCACGCCGACGCCGAACCGGCTGCTCCAGGTCGCCCAGGCCATGCGGCTCGGCTGGTCGAACGAGGACATCTTCAACTCCTGCAAGATCGATCCGTGGTTCCTGGGCGAGATGCGCGGCATCGTCGACATGGAGGAGAAGGTCCGCAGGAACGGCCTGCCCGGCAACGCCTTCGGCATGCACACCCTCAAGGCCATGGGCTTCTCCGACGCCCGGCTCGCGGTGCTCGCCGAGACGACGGAGGCCGAGGTGACCGCAAAGCGCCACGCACTCGGCGTTCGCCCGGTGTACAAGCGCATCGACACCTGCGCGGCCGAGTTCGCCTCGCCCACCGCCTATATGTATTCGACCTACGAGGCGCCGTTTGCGGGCGCGCCGGCGGACGAGAGCACGCCGTCCGACAAGAAGAAGGTCATCATTCTCGGCGGCGGTCCCAACCGCATCGGCCAGGGCATCGAGTTTGACTATTGCTGCTGCCACGCCTGTTTCGCGCTGCACGATGCCGGCTACGAATCCATCATGGTCAACTGCAATCCGGAGACGGTGTCGACCGACTACGACACCGCCGACCGGCTCTATTTCGAGCCGCTCACCGCCGAGGACGTGCTGGAGATCATCGCCAAGGAACGCAGCAAGGGCACGCTGCACGGCGTGATCGTGCAGTTCGGCGGCCAGACACCGCTGAAGCTGGCACGCGCGCTGGAGGCTGCCGAGGTGCCGATCCTCGGCACCTCGCCTGATGCCATCGACCTTGCCGAGGACCGCGACCGTTTCAAGCGCGTGCTCGACAAGCTGCGGCTGAAGCAGCCGAAGAACGGCATTGCCTATTCGGTCGAGCAGGCGCGCCTGGTCGCAACCGATCTCGGCCTGCCGCTGGTGGTGCGTCCCTCCTACGTGCTCGGCGGCCGCGCGATGCAGATCATCCGCGAGGAGAACCAGCTCAGCGACTATCTGCTCGGCACGCTGCCGGAGCTGGTGCCGGCGGACGTGAAGGCGCGCTATCCGAACGACAAGACCGGGCAGATCAACACCGTGCTCGGCAAGAACCCGCTGCTGTTCGACCGTTATCTGTCCGATGCCACCGAGATCGACGTGGATTGCCTCTGCGACGGCAAGGACACCTTCATCGTCGGCATCATGGAGCACATCGAGGAAGCCGGCATCCATTCCGGCGACAGCGCCTGCTCGCTTCCGCCCCACTCGCTCGAACCTGAGATGATCGAGGAGCTGGAGCGGCAGACCCGCGAGCTCGCGCTCGGCCTCGACGTGGTCGGCCTGATGAACGTGCAGTACGCCATCAAGGATGGCGAGATCTACGTGCTGGAGGTCAATCCGCGCGCCTCGCGCACCGTGCCCTTCGTTGCCAAGGTGGTCGGCACGCCGGTCGCGAAAATCGCCGCGCGCGTCATGGCCGGCGAGAAGCTCGCCGATTTCAAGCTGAAGAAGGCGCAGCTCAAGCACGTCGGCGTCAAGGAATCGGTCTTCCCGTTCGCGCGCTTCCCAGGCGTCGACACGGTGCTCGGCCCCGAGATGCGCTCGACCGGCGAGGTCATGGGCATCGACCGGTCGTTCGCGGTGGCGTTCGCCAAGAGCCAGCTCGGCGGCGGCACGCGAGTACCGCGCAAGGGCACGGTGTTCGTCTCGGTGCGCGAGAGCGACAAGACGCGTATTGCCGAGGCGGTTCGCGAATTGCATTCACTCGGCTTCAAGGTGCTGGCGACCTCGGGCACCCAGCGCTTCCTGACCGATCAGGGCATCCCGACCGAGAAGGTGAACAAGGTGCTGGAGGGCCGTCCGCACATCGTCGATGCCATCACCAACGGCGACGTTCAGCTCGTCTTCAACACCACCGAAGGCCCGCAGGCGCTGGCCGACAGCCGATCGCTGCGGCGCGCGGCCCTCTTGCATAAAGTGCCGTATTACACCACTCTTTCCGGGGCCGTGGCGGCCGCGCAGGGCATCCGCGCCTATCTTGGCGGGGACCTTGAGGTTCGTACCCTGCAGAGCTACTTTTCGGAAACCTGATCGCTAGCGGCGGCAACGCTTCCGCTAAGTGATTGGCAATGAAGCCACAATGGCCGGAGGAACTGATCCGGCCAGGTGGCGGTTCTGTTCCGGCGCCAGAGCCCACATAACATCCCGGCGGGCGCGTGTTCAGCCCCGGGAATACCGACCAATCAAGGTTGCCGCGCCCTCGGTCTTTGGGGGCGCGCAGCTGAAGGACGAGAGAAGAGATGGAAAAGGTTCCGATGACCCAGGCCGGCTTTGTCGCGCTCGGGGAAGAATTGAAGAAGCGCCAGTCGGAAGATCGTCCGCGGATCATCGAGCATATCGCCGAGGCGCGCTCGCACGGAGACCTGTCGGAAAACGCGGAATATCATGCCGCGAAGGAAGAACAGTCCCACAATGAAGGCCGCATCGCCGAGCTCGAGGACAAGCTCGCGCGCGCCGACATCATCGACATCTCGAAACTGTCCGGCGACACCATCAAGTTCGGCGCCACCGTGACCTTGGTCGACGAGGACACCGAGAAGAAGACGGTGTGGCAGATCGTCGGCGAGGTCGAGGCCGATGCCAAGAAGGGCCGCATCTCCATCACCTCGCCGCTCGCGCGCGCGCTGATCGGCAAGAAGAAGGGCTCGACCGTCGAGGTCAATGCACCCGGCGGCGCCAAGGCGTATGAGATCACCAAGGTGGAGTGGCGGTAACGATCTGCCGCCGCACGTGATGAGATTTCGAAAGGGCCGCGCACTGCGCGGCCTTTTTGTTGCCGCCTGTTGCCTGCGTGAGTGGACACGCATTCTCACCGCGCGTCATTGCGAGCGCAGCGAAGCAATCCGGAATCCCTCCGCGGAGGCAGTCTGGATTGCTTCGTCGCAAGGGCTCCTCGCAATGACGGTGTTGATGCAGCAAGCTGCCCGTCCCGGACACGCTGCAATGCTTCAGCGTTGCGGCGCGGAGCCGGAGCACGAGACCGGCGAATCTACCGCCGCCCCTTCACATCAAGCGGCACGGCGGCTTCATACTTCGAATTGTGGAGCACCAGCGAGGTCCTGACATTGCGCACGTGGGGCGCGGCAGTGAGGTGGGTGACGAAATCCTGGAAGGTCGCCATGTCTGGCGCGACGCATTTGAGGATGAAATCGACCTCGCCCGACAGCATCCAGCATTCCCGCACAAGGGGCTCGGCGCGGACGAACGCCTCGAACGCGCGCAAATCCGCCTCGGCCTGGCTGGAGAGGTGCACGGCGGCGAACACGGTGACGTCGAAACCGAGCTTGCGGGCGTCCAGCAGGCCCCGATAGCCGTGGATGTAGCCCTCCTCCTCCAGCGCCCGAACGCGGCGCAGGCAAGGTGGCGGCGAGATGCCAACTCGCTTGGCCAGCTCGACATTCGTGATTCGACCGTCGGCCTGAATCTCGGTGAGAATCTTCAGGTCGATCTCGTCTAGGTTCCGCGACACGTGATTGGAACTCCTGGCCTGTACGGCGGTACTGGTGGGTTTTCGCAATCCTCATAGCCCAGTCCGCAACCTTAGCGCAATTTTATTGCGCGCGCACCGCAAGGGACTTTTGTTCCCTGTTGGAAAAATCCGCCGATAGGGAATGCAATTCTTGCATAGCTCACCAGAAGGCTTAGATTAGCTCTGATATTTCAGCGCCTCGGCGAGGCCTCCCGGCATGTTCCGCGCCCGCGCTGCAAATCCCCCGTGAAAGGCGTCCATCGAAATGTCCGCTCCTGTTCATGCAAAGGTCGTCATTATCGGCTCCGGTCCCGCCGGTTATACCGCGGCGATCTACGCCGCGCGGGCCATGCTCGAGCCGATCCTGATCCAAGGCATCCAGGCCGGCGGCCAGCTCACCATCACCACTGATGTCGAGAACTATCCGGGCTTTGCCGACGTGATCCAGGGCCCATGGCTGATGGAGCAGATGGAGAAGCAGGCGGTCCATGTCGGCACCAAAATCGTCTCCGACCTCGTGATCAAGCTCGACACCTCGCAGCGGCCGTTCCGCCTCACCTGCGATTCGGGTGACGTCTATCTCGCCGACAGCGTAATTCTCGCCACCGGCGCGCAAGCGCGCTGGCTCGGGCTGCCGTCCGAGACGAAGTTCCAGGGCGGCGGCGTATCGGCCTGCGCCACCTGCGACGGCTTCTTCTACCGCAACAAGAACGTCGTGGTGGTCGGCGGCGGCAATACCGCGGTCGAGGAAGCCCTGTACCTCACCAACCATGCTTCGCAGGTCACCATCGTGCATCGCCGCGATCACTTCCGCGCCGAGCGCATCCTGCAGGAGCGGCTGTTCAAGCACCCGAAGATCAAGGTGATCTGGGACAGCGCGGTCGACGAGATCTGCGGCACCGAGAACCCGAACAAGGTCACCCATGTCCGTCTGAAGAACGTCAAGACCGGCGCGCTCACCGACGTGAAGACCGACGGCGTTTTCATCGCCATCGGACATGCGCCGGCGACCGAGCTCGTCAAGGATCAGGTCAAGCTGAAACCCTCGGGCTATGTCGAGGTCGCCCCGAACTCGACCGCCACCTCGGTGCCCGGACTGTTCGCCGCCGGTGACGTCGCCGACGAGACTTATCGCCAGGCCGTGACGGCCGCAGGCCTCGGCTGCATGGCAGCGCTCGAGGCCGAACGTTTCTTGGCCCTGCGCGCCAGCGAGCGCGCGGCAGCGGAATAAAGATCATGCCTCGAACACGCGACGGATTTACGGATATGGACTGGGACAAGCTGAAGGTGTTTCACGCGGCAGCGGAAGCGGGCAGCTTCACGCATGCGGGCGAGCAGCTCGGCCTGTCGCAATCGGCGGTGTCGCGCCAGGTCTCGGCTCTGGAGCAGGAGCTTTCGGTCTCACTGTTCCACCGCCACGCCCGCGGCCTGATCCTCACCGAGCAGGGCGACCTGTTGTTCCGCACCGCGCATGACGTCTTCATGCAGCTCCAGGCGGCGCGCGCCAAGCTGACCGACAGCCGCGAGCGGCCGAGCGGCGACCTCAAGATCACCACCACGCCCGGCGTCGGCATCAACTGGCTGATCCCGCGGCTCGGCGAGTTCACCGCGCTGTATCCGGAGATCCGGATCTCGCTGATCGTCACCGACGAGGAGCTCGATCTGTCGATGCGCGAGGCGGACGTCGCGATCCGCACCCGCAAGCCGACGCAGCCGGATCTGATCCAGCGCAAGCTTTTCGCGATGGGCTTCCACGCCTATTGCTCGCCGGAATACATCAAGCGCTTCGGTACGCCGCGCACGCTGGAGGAGCTCGACTCCCACCGCATCATCACGCTCGCCGACGGCAACTTCGCGCCGCACTTGCAGAACCGCAACTGGCTCGTCGAAGCCGGCCGCAACGGCTCCGGTCCACGCGAGGCCTATTTCAGGGTGAACAACATCCTCGGTCTCGTGCGCGCCTGTCAGCAGGGCCTCGGCATCGCCGCGCTGCCCGACTACCTCGTGGAGGAACAGAGCAAACTCGTGCAGCTGTTCGGCGAGTCGGATTCGATCCAGCTCGACACCTATTTTGTCTATCCCGAGGAGTTGAAGACGGTGGCGCGCGTGCAGGTGTTCCGCGACTTCGTGGTCAGCAAGGCGCAGCGCTGGCCGTCCTGATTTCCGCATGACTGACATGCGGCCTCGGCTGTTGCTGCAGGACGCTCGTCAAGCTCATACTGTTTGCACGCTGAGCCTTCGCGTTGCGCATTTGTCCCCCTCCTCCAGTGGCGCGGGAGTTCAGTAATCCCTCTTGGAAGGTGATTGTGTCGGCCTCACGTGGCCAATACCTTAAGCCGGGCTCTTTGAGCCCGGCTTTTTTTCGTTCAAATCGGCCGTCGCCTTCCGCGTGTATTGACAGTTCCACGCATACCCCGCATCATTTACAGATGATCACGAAGCCGTGCGCAGCAATCTCGAAAAAGGGCCCCCATCCCGGGGCCTCGGATTTTTGCGCGCACTAGCTAAGCTTCGTCATCGCTGCAAATCCCGAAAACCCCGCCGCCTGGACGGGGTTTTTTCATGTGCCCTCCGTCTCAGGTTTTTTTCCCGAGAAGGAGATGGAAACATGACTGGTCTACAGGAACAATTGCACGGGCTGTGGCTGCCGCTGGTGACGCCGTTTCAGGGCGGCGCGCTCGACGAGCGGTCGCTGCGGCGGCTGACGCGGCACTACAGCGCGCAAAGCATCGACGGCTTCATCCTGGGGGCGACCTCCGGCGAAGGCATGACGCTGCGCGAGGCCGAGCTCGAACGGCTCGTCGCCGTCGTGCGCGACGAGATGGCGGCGGGCCGCCGCAACGTTCCGGTCTGCCTCGGACTATCAGGCGCCGACACCTCGCGGCTCAAGGAACGTCTCGACGAGACCGCGGACTGGCCGATCGACGGTTATCTGATCGCAAGCCCTTACTACGTGCGGCCCTCGCAGCGCGGGCTGCTGGCGCATTTCGAGACGCTCGCCGATCACGCCGCCTGGCCGCTCGCGCTCTACAACATTCCCTATCGCACCGCGGTGAACATCACCAACCAGACCATGCTGCGGCTCGCCGAGCACAAGAATATCGTGGGCCTGAAGGATTGCGGTGCGAGCCGCGAGCAATCGATCGCGCTGCTGCGCGACAGGCCGAGGGAATTTCGCGTGCTCACCGGCGAGGACGCGAACTATTTCGAGGCGCTTGGTGACGGCGCCGACGGCGGCATCGTGCTGTCGGCCCATGTCGAGACCGCGGCGTTTGCGGCGGTTTACGCCGAGCACAAGCGCGGCAATCACGACGCGGCGCTGGCGCGCTGGCAGGAGGTTGCCGAGCTGACGCGGCTGTTGTTCACCGAGCCGAGCCCGGCGCCGGCAAAGTACTGGCTGTGGCGGGTCGGCCTGATCGACAGCCCCGAAGTGCGACTGCCGATGGTGGAGGTCAGCAGCGAGCTCGCGGCGATGATCGATCGCGAAATCGAGCGACGCATGCAGGTCGCGGCGTAGCGCTTCCTTCACCCTCCCATGGAGGGGGAGGGTCGCTACGCATGCAGCGAAGCGGAATGCGTAGCGGGGCGGGACGGTCCCTCCACGTCCAACGCTGCCCGAGTTGAGAGATCACCCCACCCCGCTCGCGCTGCGCGCGATCACCCTCCCCCTCAGGGGAGGGTGAGCGCTCCCTTGGTTAACCGGACCCCAACGCCCTTCGCTCCCGCCGCACGGTGCATCCACGCCTCGTTTACGCACTGGTGCCTATCGTTGTCCCTTCGAAGCCTTCTCATAGGGGGAATGACCATGGGGCATCGCACCCGGCCTACGGCCGCGAGCCAGTTCGCGCCCGCCGATCTCTTGCAGGGAATTCTCGTCGTATCGTCGTTCGGGTTCTGGGCGGTGATGCTAGGCCTGATGCCGGTGCTGCTGTTTCGGGTCTGGCTCGCCTGAGGCGGCTCTTCGCGCAGATGGTTAAGCGGAGGTCGCAAATGCGCTCAAAATGCGAGCGGGATTGCAAGCCGGAATCTTAAAGCATCCCGCGTATCGTCCACGCCCATAAGCGAAGAAATCGCGGGGGCGTTTGTGAATAGTCATAATGAAATGGCGTCGCATTTCGGCGCCGGACACCAGAAGCTGTCCACCGAACAGAACTTTACCACCGAGGACATTCTCTGGGCCGTCGGCATCTGGTCTGTGATCCTGACTCTGTCGCCGGTCATCGTGTTCTACATGCTGATGGTGGCGTAACCTTCATTTCGTCATTCCGGAGCGGACGAAGGCCACAAACGCAAAACGCGCGGACATCCGCGCGTTTTTCGTCCGGGGAATGATTTAAAAAATTATGCAGCCTGCTTGTGCATTGCGCCGGATGCCGACGCCGTGCCGCGAATAGCCTTCACTGAACGCTCGATCGCCGCCCACAGCCTTGCGATTTCCTGAGCCGCACGGCTCTCGGCCTGATACTCCCGCGCGCCTTCGCCGTGGCTCAACGCCATCAGCAGATCCGAACGGTTGGTGATCTGGCCGCCCCACACCGGAGCACGGAATTTCGCCAGCGCTTCGCGGGCGATGGTGACGATCGGGCTTTCGGCTTCGTCGCGCTTGGCCGGCGCACCATTCAGCACGACCGCGTAGGGCTTGCGCGCGGCGCGGCACATCTGGATGGTTTCCTGCACCGCATTGACGTCGAACACGCCGGGACGGGCGGGAATCACGACCATGGTGGCGTTGCGGATCGCGTCGTCGACGACGGCCGACAGGTTCGGCGGCGTGTCGATCAAGACCCATTCATAACCGTCGCGCTTGGCAGCGGAGACGATGCCGCTGACGGAGTTCACGGCCGCCTTGATCGGCGGTTCGTTGGTACCACGCAGCTTGTGCCACAGCGTCAGCGAGCCCTGAGGGTCCGCGTCCACCAGCATGACCTGTTTACTCGCCTTGATCTGCGCGGCGAGATGTGCAGCCAGGGTACTCTTGCCCGAGCCGCCCTTACGCGATGCAAAAACAATAACGTTCATACCTTCGGCCTCCAGATTGACCCCAGGCCGCGAAAATGAATCACGACGCTGATTCGTGAAAGATAAATTTATCGGGAGTGGCGCCACGGTCACGAAATAACAAGGCGGGCTGGCTTTTGAGTCACACTGTGATGTGCGGGGCGCGACGAGAGCTGCAATGGACGTGCGCGCGCGTGTGTGCGTTTCTTGAGCAGTCGTTCGGGATAGAGCGGAATGCAACCTCGCCGCGCAAACCGGCATCCGACTCTTTTCCGTCGCGCTTGCGTCGCAGGCCTCACGCCAGTCGGCGCGAACAAAAGGAGTCCGTTACCTTACCAAGTTTCACAGGAGGAACGCGGATAGCCTCAGCCGTCGCTGGTCTTTTTCTTCTTGGCCGCCGGCTTGGCGGTCTTCTTCGCGGTTTTGGGCGCGATGTTGGTCGGCCTGCCGGCGCGCTGCTCGCTTGGCTCCGGTCCGCGGCGGAAGAACACCGCGCATGGCGGCGAGAGCTGCGCCTTCTTCTTGATCATGCAGGCGGTGATGGCGTCGACGTTCGGCACAAACTCGCCGCACAGCCGCATCGCATCCGGCGTGCAGGCCTGCTGCTCCTCCTGGGTGTAGGCGAAGCCGGCACCGGGCTGGATCAGCACGGCGAGGGCCATGCCGAGAGTGGCAGCAGCCAAGGATGTCTTGAAGCGAAGCGCCGGCATTGAAACCCCCACATGTCGAGTCAGAGGGAATAGTGGGTGAACGGCGGTTCGTTGGCAACGAGGGGGGACGCGAAAGGTCCGAGCTGTGCGGTCTCGGCAACAGGCGGGCCAGCCCGGCACCAGCTAGGGCTCCGCAGTTCCCGGGGCGCCCTCGCAAAAATCGCGAAAACAACCCCATGCACAGTAGCCAAGCCACGGTAATCCCTCGCATTTCATCTCTTAGGATTAAGCGAACCGCGTTTGACTTGTCGGGCAAAACAGGGGCATCATGTCGTCATCAAGCAGATGCGCGTGAGGTGGTTGGCTCGTCTCCTGCGCTTGTCGAAAAGCGCACGGAGGAGGACGGTCGCATGGACGGGAATGAGGCGGAGCTGCCGCTGGCGGGTGTCACGGTGGTCTCGCTCGAGCAGGCAATCGCAGCGCCGCTGGCGAGCCGGCACCTGGCGGACTGGGGCGCGCGGGTCATCAAGATCGAGCGGCCGGGCACTGGAGATTTCTGCCGGGACTACGACCACGTGATGAACGGCATGTCGAGCCAGTTCGTCTGGACCAACCGCTCCAAGGAAAGCCTCGCCATCGACATCAAGAGCGAGGACGGCCGCGAGGTGCTCGACGCCCTGCTGCCGCAGGCGGACGTGTTCATCCAGAATCTCGCTCCCGGCGCGGCGGAGCGGCTCGGCCTCGATGCCGCATCGCTGCTGCGCAAATATCCGCGCATCATCGCCTGCGACGTCTCGGGCTATGGCAGCGGCGGCCCCTACAGCGACAAGAAGGCCTATGATCTCCTGGTCCAGTGCGAGGCCGGCGTGCTCGCCGTCAACGGCACCGAGGCGGAGCCGGCCAAGGTCGGGCTATCAGTGGTCGATATCGCCACCGGCATGTACATCCTGAACGGCGTGCTGATGGCGCTGTATCGCCGCGAGCGGACCGGCAAGGGCACGGCCTTCCAGGCCTCGCTGTTCGATTCCATCACGGACTGGATGAGCTATCCCGCCTTCTACACCGAGAGCACCGGCCGGCCGCTGCCGCGCACGGGCGCGCGGCACGCGACCATCGCGCCTTACGGCCCGTTCCGGGTCGGCGACGGCAGCACGATCTTCTTCGGCATCCAGAACGACCGGGAATGGCGGTCGCTGTGCCGCGTCGTGCTCGGCGACGCCGGCTTCGCCGACGACCTGCGCTTCCGCACCAATCCGCTGCGCATGCAGAACCGGACCGAACTGGAGGCGCATATCGATCAGCGCTTTGCGGCGATGACCGGCGACGAGGTGCTGCGGCTGCTCGACGAGGCCGCGATTGCCAACGCGCATCTGAACTCGGTCGAGGCCTTCCTGAAGCACGAGCAGCTGCATGCGCGCGGGCGCGTGCAGAGCGTCGGCTCTCCCAACGGCCCGGTGACGAGCTTCCTGCCGGCGCTGACCATTCCAGGCCTTACGCCGCGGATGGACCCGGTGCCTGATTTGGGCGAGCACAACGAGGCCATCCTGCGCGAGCTCGGCCTCGGCGGGGAGAATTGACGATGGCCTCGCTGCGGCCGAGCCGGGCCTATCTGGCTGTTCCCGCCCATCGCGCCCGTCTCGTCGCCAAGGCGGCGGCATCCATGGCAGACGCAGTGTTCATGGATCTCGAAGACGCCGTGCCGCCAACCGAGAAGGGCGCCGCGCTGGAAGAAGCGGTGCGGTCGCTGTCATCGCTCGACTGGGGCGACAAGCGCGTCGCGGTCAGGCTGAACGCGGTCGACAGCCCGTTCATCGCGAACGAGATCCGCACGCTGGCCGCCCTGCCCCGGCTGGATGCGGTGATCGTGCCGAAGGCGGAGCGCGCCGGCGACATCGTCGCCATCGCCGATCGCTTACACGCCGCCGGGCCGGACCGCGACGCGCCCGTCGCGCTCGACCTGCTGATCGAGACCGCGCTCGGCCTCGTCAATGTCGATGCGCTGGCCGCCGCGCACCCAAGCGTCGCTGCGCTGCATCTCGGCGTCGGCGATCTCGCGGCCTCGCTCGGCGCACGCACCTCCGACATCGGGATCTCGCCGGACGGCTATCGCCATCTCGGATCGGCGCAGAGCGGCTACGCCTCAGCGCCGCTCGACCTGTTCGCCTATCCCATGATGCGCGTGCTGGTGGCCGCGCGCGCCTTTGGCCTGCGCGCGATCGACGGCCCCTGCGGCGCGTTCCGCGACGCCAGGCTGACCGAGGCCAGCGCACAGAAGGCCGCCGCGATGGGGTTCGACGGCAAGCAGGTGATCCACCCCGATCAGATCGAGCCGACGCTGCGCGCCTTCACGCCGTCGGAGGACGAGCTGGCGCAGGCGCGGCGCGTCGTCGAGGCCATGGAAACCGCGGAGGCGCAAGGCCAGGGCGCGGTCACGCTCGACGGCAAGATGATCGACTATGCCAATGTGCGGATGGCGCGCCGGATCATCGAGCTGGGATCGTAGGCGCGCATGGCAACCTTGCTGATCGTCGCGCCGGTGTTTGTGCTGATCGCGGCCGGCTATGCCTCGGTGCTGTTTCGCTTCGTCTCGGAGGGCGCGCACAAGGGCATCAGCGAATTCGCCTTCAGCATCGCGATCCCTGCGCTGCTGTTCCGCACCATCGTCGTCTCGGAATTCCCTGATGTCAGTCCCTGGCGAATGTGGGGCGCCTATTACGGCGCGCTGACGCTGACCTGGATCGCGGCGATGGCCGTCTCGGCGCTGCTGCGCCGCGGGCGCGGCGGCAGCGAGGATGGCGTCGTGTTCGCGATCGGCTCGGTCTACGGCAACATCGTGATGCTCGGCATTCCGCTCGTGCTCTCCGCGCTCGGCAACGAGGCCGCGGGACCGATGGCGCTGATCCTGTCGGTGAACACGCCGCTGCTCTGGCTGTGCGGCACGCTGCAGATGGAGTTCGTCAGCCGCAAGCAGGCGGGCTCGCCGCTCGCGATCGTCTGGCCCGTGATCGCCGACCTCGCGCGCAACCCCTTGATGCTGGCGATCGGCTTCGGCGTGATCTGGCGCTTCACCGGCCTCGGCCTCACCCCGGTGGTGGACCGCACCATCGAGCTGCTGGCGCAGGCGGGCTCGCCGACGGCGCTGATCGCGCTCGGCATCAATCTGTTTCGCTTCGAGGTGAAGGGCGAGAAGCTGAGTATCCTGGTGATGTGCGCGCTCAAGCTCGCAGCCATGCCGGCCGCCGCGTTCGTGCTGGCAAGGATGCTCGACCTGCCGCCGATCGCCGCCGGCGTCATCGTGCTGTTCGCGGCGATGCCGACCGGCGCCAACGCCTACATCTTCGCGGTGCAGTATCAGCGGCTGGTGAACCCGGTCTCAGGCGCGGTCGCGCTGGGCACGCTGCTGGCGGCGCTGACATTGCCGGTGGTGGTGTGGGTGGTAACGCGGTGAGGCGTCCGGGGCTTTGCGGGCAACGCCGCACGGCCTCCCCGCGTCGAATTGCCAATCAGCGCAGGCCGAAGAACGAGAGCACCGCAGCAATCACGACGATCAGCCCGATGATATAGATGATACCGTTCATAGCTCCACTCCCTCAGCGTTGTCAGTCCTGCCGCAGCTACAAACACTCAGGGACATGAAAAGGTTCGCCGATGCCGGCTGCCGTTTTCTGCCAAAACCGGGGAACGAAAACGAACCATCCTGCTTCGGCGCGCTGGGCGCCGCGCGATGATTTTGCCTTTACACGCAAAGGTCGCTAGGCTTGCCTGATACGTCTTTCAGGGAGGGCTGACATGGGACAGCGCGAAGACATGCTCGCATTGATCAGGGCCGGCTACGCCGCGCGCGACGGCGGTGACACCGATAGCCTGGTGTCAGCTTTTCATCCCGAGGGCGTGTTCACCTTGATGGGCAACAAGAGCGCGCTCGAATTGACAGGAACAATGCAGGGCCACCCGACCCTGCGCGAGGCTTTCACTCAGTTCACCGCCGGCTTCGGCTTCGAAGGCCGCGAAATCCTGAGCGAGCTGGTCGACGGAGACCGCGTCGCCGTCCATTCGCGCGTCAATGTGCGATACCACCCGACCGGAAAAGCGGTGGGCACCGAGATACTGGACCTGTTCAGATTTCAGGATGGAAAGATCGTGGAGTTGATTGAATTTGCGGATACGGCGCAGATCAAGGCGATGATTGGGTGAAGCACGGGCCCGCGTACACTGTCGCCGTCATTCTGATGACTGCCGAGCGCTATTGAGTGCGCTGGCCCACGCGCCAGCCCATCTCCCAGAAGTCTGCCTCAAGGCGGGTGGCTTCCTTGAAGATCGCGATCAGCTCCCCCTCGCGGGCCGGCGTGGCGTAGAGATCGGCGAGATGATCCAGGTGCGCCCGCGCCTTGGCAGCGACCTCCTGGTACGGCGCGCCGGCGTACTCGGCGACCCAGACGCGATAGGCATTGGTCGCGGCGTCCGCATGGGGTCGCGAGGCAAGCCGCGTTGCGATCTCCGCGTACCCGATCACGCAGGGCGCAAGCGCCACCTTGAGCGCCAGCAGATCGCCGCGCATTCCCGCATCCAGCACGTAGCGCGTATAGGCCAGCATCTCGGCCGCCGGAGGAGCCTGTTCGAGGTCGGCCGGGGACAGACCCCAATCGGCACAGAGCTTCACATGCAGGTTCATCTCGACATCGAGGATGGCCGAGAGGCCGGCCGCGGCCTCACGCATGTCGTCAAGCCTGGGCGACTTGTAGACCGCGAGCGCGTAGGCGCGCGCAAACTCGATGAGAAACAGATAGTCCTGAACGAGATAGTGACGAAACGCCGCTTCGGGAAGCGAGCCGTCCGCGAGCCCGTTCGTGAAGGGATGTTCGGTGTAGGCCCGCCACTCAGCGGATGCTGCTGTCTTGAGACGCTCGAAGAAGGTCACGATGTTTTCGGCCTGGGTTGGTTGTCTATGGTCGCTAGGCAGGCCTGACACGTGTTGCAGGGAGGGTGACATGGTACAACGCGAAGATGCTAGCTTGTGAGAAGGTTTCAGCCAGGCGTTTTGCTGTTGCACGAATCTTTTCTGCCCAATCTAGTTGGACGGAATATTGAATAGCTAAGTTCGGAGCACCGTCGGCACAGAACAGTTCGGAATCGCGACCACCGTCCCCACTTGGACTCGCCATGGTTCTAAGTTTTGGCCATTCAGATACAAGAAACGTGGATGCGAGACGCTCAAAGCGTTCCCAGTCGCTTGGCTTGAGCCCACTTAGAGCAAGCAAGAACCTTTCTTGTGAAATTTCCATGCGGTTCTCCGCTCGCGGGTCGCGATCTAATTATGTGCGGCAAATGACTCATACTCTCGATGAAAGTATCCGTTGATCCGACCGGCGTCACCAAGGGCCAATGGTTCGCAAGACGAATACCGGAGCTTCCATGGCTAGAGGCAGATCGTGCACAACTAGTATCAGCTTGCAGGCACCGTCCGTTACGTCATGTCTGGACGCAATCATCGCTGGTACAGTTGGGTGGGCTCGAACCACCGACCTCCTGTTCCACAGACAGGCGCTCTAACCAACTGAGCTACAACTGCATCCTTGCGAGCCGCCTTGGAGGGGTGCCTGAAAAGGCTTGACGCCTGAGGGGGCTGGACGGGGCGGAAACTAGGTGCAACGGCCCGGTTTGGCAAGGCCGCAATGGGGTGAAAAACCGGGTGAAATCGCCCTATGCGCTGGCGCTTAGGGCGTTCAAGCTTCCACAACCTCGCGGCCGGGCTTGTCCCCGGCCACCCACGCCTTTGCCCGCGGCACTGAGAACGTGGATGCCCGGGACAAGCCCGGGCATGACGACCTTCTGGAAGCGCGCGAGGCGAAGAAAAGCCCGGGCGTTTCGGCCCGGGCTTCTCTCAACTCAAACCGGCCTCACCGCTCAGGCGGCGGGCTTGTAGTACTTCGAGGCACTCGCCTTGATCGGCTCGGCGGTCTCGGCGGCGACGCGCTGGGTGAGCTCGACCAGCTCCTTGGCCTGGGCCTGGAAGGTCTCGAACTGGGTGCGGGTGTGGCCGGTCCACAGCTCCAGCGCCTCCGTCGGCGACTTCAGGCCGAACAGCTGCTGGGCGAAGTCGAGCTGGGCGTTGCTGTTGGCCTTCATGAACTCGACCAGCTTGGCGGTGTACTCGCTCGCGCCCTTGGAGGCCGAGGTGAACACGGCCTCGACGGTGCCGTTGTGGGTCTCGGCCGCGTCCTTGAACTTGGCGTAGCTCTCGCGGGCCTGCGCCGCGCCCTTTTCGGCGAACGCACGCATCTGCTCGGGAACCTCGAACGGAATGATCGAGGCAGAAAACGGATCAGTCGCACCTGTCATGGTCGTCCCTCACGATAATGAAAATAATGGAGTGAGCCTTCTGGCGCGCCCGCCGGCCAACCGGGGCCATTTGATGGCGGGAACGAAGACTGGCAACGCGAAACAAACGATGTGGCTCGCCCAGTGCCCAGGATTATGGCAGCCTATCGTGTCAACATTGTGCAGCGCAACGCGCCAACAGGGTGCGTTGCGAAATTTAATCTAGGTGAGGGCGAGGTTCCGGTATGGGGGAACCGGGGGTTGAGGCTTGGGAGACGGATCACGGCGAACACTCCGCCGTCATTCCGGGGCGCGACGCAGTCGCGAGCTATGGTGCGCAATTGCGCACCTGAGAATCCATTCCTCCACCGTCTCTGCGGCCTGATGGATTCCGGGCTCCCGCTGCGCGCGCCCCGGAATGACGGAGGAGCGCGCCCCGGAATGACGGGGGAGAGACTTTCGAATCCCTTGGATGAACCGGGCGGCGGCTTGCGGGGTTGGCCGGATTAAGGTTATCGCGGCTTTGGGTGACCTCCGAAGGGCCGGGCCGTGGACCTGCCCGCGCCCGCGGGCGATACTAACCCTTTCTTAAGGCTGTCATTCCCGGCAGCCGCCAGCTTCATGCGTGAGATACAGCCGGCCTTATGACGAGTTCGGATTTCCAGTTGCGAGGTGTGGGCGATCCCCGGCTGGCCGTGCATGCGACCTCTCAGCAGCCCGCCTGGCTGTGGTCGACCGACGGCGCGCGCGTGCTGTGGGCCAATCCGGTCGGCGCAAGACTGTTCGGCGCGGCAAACAGCGCTGCGCTCGCGGACCGGATGTTTGGCCCGGCGGACAGCCATCGGCGTCAGGTTATCAGGCTTGCCCGGCAGCTGCCGGCGAACGGCTCCATCAGGCTCGAACGTCTGCGCGGTTTCGGCGCCCGGCTCGGCACGCTGATGACCTGCGCCTGCGCACGGCTCGACTTTGCCGACGGCAGTCATGCGGTGCTCGTCACCGCGATGGACCCGAGCTTGCGCACCATGCCGCTGGTCGAGCGGCTCCTTCGTCTGGTCGACGGCGCCAAGGTGCCGATGGCCGCTTTCGCGCCCGACGGCCTGTTCGTCGGCGCCAGCGAGGCCGCCCGCTCCCTGCTCGGCTTTCGCGATCTCGGCGAGGCCGGCCTCGACCGTGCCCGCAGCGATGCGCTGCGCGAAGGCCGCGCCGAGACGCCGATCGGAATCGGCCAGATGGTGCTGCAACGGGTCGGCACGGGCGCCGATGTCGGCCTGGTCGCGTTGATCGAGCCGGCCGCCGCCGCGCAAGCCGCGCCTGCCGAGCATGTGGCTGAGGGCGCGCCAAGCGAGGCGACGCCGGCCAGCATCACGGAGCCCGCGGCGGCGATGCCAAACGAGCCACCGCCCTCGCACGAGGCGCCGGAAGGCATCGCCCTGTTCGACGCTTTCGCGGAGCCGGTCGAGGCGCCCGCGAGCAATGAGGCGATCGCGGGCGAACCGCAGCCAGCCGCGACGGTTAAGGCCGCGGCCGAGGAGACTGTTCGAGACGCGGCCGGCGAAACCGCGCTCAAAACTCCGGTTGAAAACCCGCCGGCAGCCATTGTGTCGCCGCAGGCCGCGCCGATCACATCAGTCATGGTTGAGCCGCCGTCGGGCCAAGACTCGTCGGGCCACGAGCCGCCCGCACCGCGTCAGCATCCGCTGCGCTTCCTCTGGCAGATGGATGCAGAGGGCCGCTTTGTGCTTCTCTCCGACGACTTCATCCGCCTGATCGGCGCGCGCACCGCCGCAGGCTTCGGCCGCCCCTGGCGCGAGATCGCCGAGCAATTCTCGCTCGATCCTGATAGCCGCGTCGCGCAGGCGCTGGCGAGCCACGACACCTGGGCCGGAATCACCGTGAACTGGCCGACCGACGGCGGCGAGCATCTGCCGGTCGAGCTCGCAGGCTTGCCGGTCTACGATCACGCGCGCAACTTTGCCGGCTTCAAGGGCTTTGGCGTCTGCCGCGATCTCGATGCCCTCAACCGGCTCGATTCGCTCAGGCGTTTCGAATTGCTGGCCGAACCGCCGCCTCCGCCGATCGAGCCGCCGGCATCCGAGCCTGAGCCGGGTCCCGAGCCCGAACTGCCCGAACCCACAAGCGACGCGAGTTCACCTCCAACCGAACCGGACATGTCAGTGGAAACGCCCGTGGAGACTCCCCTGGAAACACCTCCCAATGTCGTGCCGTTCCGCCCGCATGGCGATGTCCGGTCACAGGGTGACCAGAGGTCACAAGGTGACCAGAGAGCGCCGACGCTGACGCCGGTCGAGAACAGCGCGTTCAACGAGCTCGCCCGGCAATTGTCCGAACGGCTCGAGCGCGAGCGCGAGACGATCGCGGCAGATAGCGCCGAGACGACGGCGGAGATCACCCCCGAACCACCGGTGCCCGAACCCGAGCCCGAGCCGCCGCAAGCTGCGGCCCAATGGCTGACCGAGCCCGCGCCGCCGCCACGCGGCGCCAGCGCGCGCGACCGCACGCTGCTCGACCTCTTGCCGACGGGCATCCTGATCTACCGGCTCGACCGCCTGCTCTACGCCAACACGGCGTTTCTCGCGCGGATGGGTTATGCCGACATCCATGCGCTGGAGGATGCCGGCGGGCTGGATGCGCTCTATGTCGAGCCCGGCGTGTCCTCCGCGAGCAGCACCTCGCAAGCCGGCACGCCGGTGACGATCAGCGCGACGATGGCGAACGGCGAGCAGCCGCTCGCGACCACCGAAGCGCATCTGCACACGATCGACTGGGACGGCGAGAGCGCGCATGCGCTGATCTGCGCGCTGCCGCAGGCCGCACCTGCCGTCACCGCGCCCGGCATTGCCGAGCCCGTCGTCACCGCGGCGGTCGTCGCCGAGCCAATTGCCCCGGAGTCCTTCCCTTTCGCGCCCGAGCTCGAGCCCGCCGCCGGCGAGACCGAGGCCGAAGATCTCGCCGCGATCCTCGACACCACGGCCGAAGGCATCGTGATGTTCGATGCCGAAGGCAACATCCACGCCTGCAACCGCAGCGCCGAGGCGCTGTTCGGCTATGACGGCGAAGCGCTGCTCGAGCAGAATCTGGTGACGCTGTTCGCGCCCGAGAGCCAGCAGATCGTCGCCGACTATTTCGAAAGCCTGAAGAGCCAGGACATCGCGAGCCTGCTCGACCACGGCCGCGAAGTGCTGGGGCGCGAGAAGAAGGGCGGCGCCATTCCGCTCGCGATGATCATGGGCCGCACGCGGCCCGACGGGCCGAACTTCTTCGCCGTGTTCCGCGATCTCTCGCAGAGCAAGAAGGGCGAGAGCGAGCTGACGCAGGCCCGCCGCCTCGTCCACAGCGCGGCCAACGCGAAAGCCGACATGCTGGCGCGGATCAGCCACGAGATCCGCACGCCGCTCAACGCCATCATCGGCTTTGCCGAGGTAATGATCTCCGAACGCTTCGGCACGCTCGGCAACGAGCGCTACGGCGAATACATGAAGGACATTCGCGCCTCCGGCGAGCGCGTCATCGCCATCATCGACGATCTGCTGGAGCTGTCGCGGATCGAGACCGGCAAGCTCGACCTGAATTTTGCGAATCTGAACCTCAACGATCTCGTCGAAGCCTGTGTCACCATCATGCAGCCGCAGGCCAATCGCGAGCGCATCATCATCCGCACCTCGCTCGCGCATGCGCTGCCGCAGGTCAGCGTGGACGCGCGCGCGATGCGGCAGATCGCCATGAATTTGATCTCGAACTCGATCCGGCTGGCCAGCGCCGGCGGCCAGGTCATCGTCTCGACCGCGCTGTCCGACCGCGGCGAGATCGCGCTGCGCATCCGCGACACCGGCCATGGCCTCACCGAGCGCGAGGTCGCCGCCGCGATGGAGCCGTTCCACACCCCGCCGCCGGGCGATGCCGCGGACAGCGCGGCGCTCAACCTGTCGCTGACCAAGGCCCTGGTCGAAGCCAACCGCGCCCGCTTCAACATCAAGAGCGCCGGCCACGGCACGCTGATCGAAGTGGTGTTCGCGCCGGCGCTGGCGGGGGCGTAGGGCGGATGCAATAGATCAAACGCCCGAGCCGTCATTCCGGGCTCGTCGCTCCGCGACGCCTGGGAATGACGACCGGTTGGGATGTTGCTTACGCCGCGCGCACCGTATCCAGGAACCTGCTGACCTCGATCTTCAGGCGGCTGCTGTCGTTCGACAGAGACTGCGCCGCGGAGAGAACCTGCGAGGAGGCCGAGCCGGTCTCGGTCGCGCCCTGGCGCACGCTACTGATGTTGGCGCTGACTTGCGTGGTGCCGGCGGCGGCGTTCTGGACGTTGCGCGAGATCTCGCTGGTCGCGGCGCCCTGCTCCTCCACCGCGGCGGCGATGGTGGATGAAATCTCCGACAGCCGTTCGATCGTGCCGCCGATGGACTTGATGGCGCCGACCGAATCCTCCGTTGCGATCTGGATGCTCGAGATCTGCTGACCGATATCGCCCGTCGCCTTCGCGGTCTGCGCGGCGAGCGCCTTCACTTCCGAGGCCACCACGGCAAAGCCGCGCCCGGCTTCGCCCGCGCGGGCGGCCTCGATGGTGGCATTCAGCGCCAGCAGGTTGGTTTGGCCCGCGATGGCGTTGATGAGCTCGATCACGTCGCCGATGCGGGCGGCCGCCTTCGACAATTCGCCGACACGATCGTTGGTCTGCCCGGCCTGGCTGACGGCCTCGCCGGCCATGCGGGCGGAGGCCTGCACCTGCCGGCTGATCTCGCTGACGGAGGCCGTGAGCTCCTCCGCGGCGGAAGCAACCGACTGCACGTTGGTCGCGGCCTCTTCCGAGGCAGCCTCCACCAGCGTAGCAAGCTCGGTCGAGCGGCTGGCGGTGGTGGTCAGGGACGTGGCCGAGGCCTCGAGCTCATTGGCGGCAGATGACACCGTCTCGACGATCTCGCCGATCGCGCCCTCGAAATCATCGGCCATCCTGATCATGTCGGCACGGCGGCGCTCGGCGGCGAGCTTGTCCTGCCTGATCTTCTCCTCGGCTTCTTCCTGCGCCTTCCGCTCGGCATTGATCTTGAACGTCTCGACCGCTTGCGCGATCTCGCCGATTTCATCGGGACGGCCGAGCCCCGGCAGAACGACGGCGAAATTGCCGTTGGCGAGTTCGATCATCGCAGCGCGCATCGCGGACAGGGGCCTGGAGACCGATCGCCCGATGAACACGCCGAGGCCGAGCACGCCGGATGCAATCAGCGCGATGGCGACGCCGATCCACCATTGAATGCCGTCGCGCTCGACATCGTTCAGCCGGTCGGCTTCGACACGGATCCCATCAACCGATTTCGACACCTGCTCGATGACCGGCTCGACGGCGGCGAACGCCTCGGACATCGCCTTCTGCCGGGCCGCGAGCGTGAGCGCTGCGTCCATCCAGGCGGAAAAATCGCGCTGATAATCGGCAAGTTTCGCGCGCATCTCCGTCTTCGCGGCATCGGACATATCGGCAGCATCGAGGCCCGAGAGAAACTCGCCCGCGCGCTTCTTCATGTCCTCGCCGTATCTGGCGTCGCGGCGCAGCATGAAATCCTTCTCGTGACGGCGCATCATCAGCATGGTCACGCGGAGCGGCGTATTGTGCAATTGATCGACCCTGGCTTCGATGTCGTGCACGGAGGCGCGCAGGCGTCCCTCGAGGCCGGACTTCTCGTCGAGCCCAAGCCGCTGCTTGGTCTCGACCACGGCGACGAACTGCGCCTGATAATCCCTCAGCGAGGCATTCATCGCGTCGATCTGGCGCACCAGGTCGGGCTTGCCGAGCGCGGCGATCCTGCCGCGCATCTTCTCGATGTCGACGGCAACCTCCCTGCCGATCTCGACCTGGCGCTGCGCCTTGCCGGCATCATTGCGCAGCAGGAAATCCTTCTCGGCGCGGCGAGCCTCGAGCAGCTCGATCGCGATCCTGCTGTTCAGCTCCTGGATCGCGCGCGCGTTCTCGGCCGCATCGCGATAGACCGCCATCGCGCGCTCGCCATAGAGATGGATGCCGCCGATCAGGACGACGCCAACGACGCCGATCACGCCGATTGCCGTGATCTTGTGAGTGAGACGGAGGGAAAGGAACCGCATCTGATAAACCCGATGGTGGCAAATGCGGTTGATGAAGCCCCAAGGGGTGAAAGCTTCCGTTAATTTGCGGGCACGTACGAATACGTGTATTCGTCACAGCGCTCGCCCTTGTGCACGGTGAGATGCACAAGCCGGTTCCAAAAAAGAAACACGGCGCGTGCGGGCGCCGTGTTTCCTGTCGTCTTTCCTTGGAAAGCGGATCGTCTCAGCTGTAGATTTCGAACAGCCCGGCGCCGCCCTGGCCGCCGCCGATGCACATCGTCACCACGCCCCACTTGGCCTTGCGGCGCGCGCCTTCCTGCAGCAGGTGGCCGGTGAGACGGGCGCCGGTCATGCCGAAAGGATGGCCGATCGCGATCGAGCCGCCATTGACGTTGTACTTGGCGGGGTCGATGCCGAGCTGGTCGCGGCAGTACAGGCACTGGCTGGCGAAGGCTTCGTTGAGCTCCCACAGATCGATGTCGTCGACCTTGAGGCCGGTGCGCTTGAGCAGCTTCGGAATCGCGAACACCGGACCGATGCCCATCTCGTCTGGCTCGCAACCGGCGGTCGCCCAGGCGACGAAACGGCCGAGCGGCTTGAGGCCGCGCTTCTCGGCATCCTTGGCTTCCATCAGCACGACGGCGGCGGCGCCGTCCGAGAGCTGGCTGGCATTGCCGGCGGTGACGAACTTGCCGGGGCCCTTCACCGGCTCGAGTTTGGCGAGCCCCTCCAGCGTGGTCTCGGGGCGATTGCATTCGTCGCGGTCGACGACGTAATCGACGATCGACTCCGCCTTGGTCTGCTTGTCGACGACCTTCATCCTGGTCTTCATCGGGACGATCTCGTCCTTGTACTTGCCCGCCTGCTGCGATGCCGCCATGCGGCGCTGCGATTCGAGCGAGAACTCGTCCTGGTATTCGCGGCTGAGCTTGTAGCGCTCGGCGACGATGTCGGCGGTGTCGATCATCGCCATGAAGATATCAGGCGCGACCTTGAGCAATTCAGGATCGATCGATTCCTTCGGCGTGCCGCCGCCCGGCATCGAGATGCTCTCGACTCCGCCGGCGACGATGCAGTCGGCGCCGTCCGAGCGGATCGAGTTGGCGGCCATCGCGATGGTCTGCAGTCCCGAGGAGCAGAAACGGTTCACCGAGACGCCGGCCGTGGTCTTCGGCAGGCCCGCGAGCAGCGCGGCCTGACGGCCGATATTCGGCGCGCCATGGGCGCAATTGCCGAGATAGCAGTCCTCGACGTAATCCTTCTCGACGCCGGCGCGGTCGACCGCGTGATGAATGGCATGGGCCGCGAGCGACATCGGCGGCGTGATGTTGAACCCGCCGCGGCCTGACTTCGCGAGGCCCGTGCGCGCATAGGAAACGATGACGGCTTCACGCATGTGTTTTCTCCCTTGTCGAACGATTTGAACGGAGCGTCCTGACGCCATTGGTACACAAAGTTGGAAGGCTGAGGGAGAAATAAAATCGCCGCCTCCGGTAAGGAGGCGGCGATGTTCCGCGGGTCGGAATTTGGATGCGGGCGTCACTCTATCCGCTCGTCATGCCCGGGCTTGTCCCGGGCATCCACGTTCTTCGTTCCGCGAGCAAGGCGTGGATGGCCGGGTCAAGCCCGGCCATGACGAAGGTGAGAGTTGATCAGAACGTCAGCGCCTTGGCCTGCTTGACTTGCGGCAGTGCCTGCACCTTGGCGAGCAGATCCGGCGGCACCGCCCCGTCGACCTCGACCAGCGCGATGGCATCGCTGCCGGGCGCGACGCGGCCGAGATGGAAGGTCGCGATGTTGAGCTTGGCGTCGCCGAGCAGGCTCGCGAACCGGCCGATGAAGCCCGGCTTGTCCTCGTTGGTCACGTAGATCATCGATTTGCCGAACTCGGCATCGACGCGGATGCCCTTGATATCGACGAGGCGCGGCTTGCCGTCGGCATAGACCGTGCCCGAGACCGACCGCTCCTGCCGCTCGGTGGTGACCGTGACGGTGATCAGGCTTTCATAGTCGCTCTGGGCGGCACGGACGATCTCGTCCACCACCATGCCGCGCTCCTTGGCGACGACGGGCGCCGACACCACGTTGACCTCGCCCAGCATCGGCCGCAGCAGGCCCGACAGCACGGCGGAGGTGATCGCCTTGATCTTCATCTCGGCGACGTGGCCCTCATAGGTGATCTCGACCTTGAGGATGCCGCTCTCGGTGAGCTGGCCGGCAAACGAGCCGAGCTTCTCGGCGAGCGAGATGAACGGCTTCAGCTTCGGCGCCTCTTCCGCAGTGATCGAGGGGAAGTTGACCGCGTTCGAGATCGCGCCGGTGAGCAGGTAATCCGACATCTGCTCGGCGACCTGGAGCGCGACGTTCTCCTGCGCTTCCGTCGTGGAGGCGCCGAGATGCGGCGTGCAGATCACATTGGGATGGCCGAACAGCACGTTCTTGTTGGCGGGCTCCTCGACGAAGACGTCGAACGCGGCGCCGGCGATGTGCTTGGAATTGAGCGCATCGACCACCGCCTGCTCGTCGACGAGACCGCCGCGGGCGCAGTTGATCAGGCGCACGCCCTTCTTCATCTTGGCGATTGCGGCCCCATCGATGATGTTCTTCGTCTTCTCGGTCAGCGGTGTGTGCAGCGTGATGAAGTCGGCGCGCTTGAGCAGATCGTCGAGCTCGACCTTCTCGACGCCGATGTCCCTGGCGCGCTCGGGCGACAGGAACGGATCGAACGCGATCACCTTCATGCGCAGACCGAGCGCGCGGTCGGCCACGATCGAGCCGATATTGCCGCAGCCGACGACGCCGAGCACCTTGCCGGTGATCTCGACGCCCATGAAGCGGTTCTTCTCCCACTTGCCGGCCTGGGTCGAGGCGTCGGCCTGCGGGATCTCGCGGGCGAGCGCCAGCATCAGCGTGATGGCGTGCTCGGCAGTCGTGATCGAATTGCCGAACGGCGTGTTCATCACGATGATGCCCTTGGCCGTGGCGGCGGGGATCTCGACATTGTCGACGCCGATGCCGGCGCGGCCGATCACCTTGAGGTTGGTCGCCTTCTCCAGGATCTTGGCGGTCGCCTTGGTCGCGGAGCGGATTGCAAGGCCGTCATAGTTGCCGATGATCTCGGCGAGCTTGTCCTTGTCCTTGCCGAGGTTGGGCTGGAAGTCGACCTCGACGCCGCGGTCTTTGAAGATCTGCACGGCGGCGGGGGAGAGCGCGTCGGAAATGAGAACTTTGGGTTTGGTCATGGGGGGTGTTTTCCTTCACACCCTCCCCTGGAGGGGGAGGGTCGGCGCGAAGCGCCGGGGTGGGGTGAAGCTGCAACAAAGAAAATTGCCGGTGCGCCGTGTGGAGAGATCACCCCACCCCGCCGCACCTAACGGTGCGTCGACCCTCCCCCTCCAGGGGAGGGTAAGAACTCAGGCCGCCTTGGCGAGCGCGGCCTTGGTCTCGGCAAAGGCCCAATCGATCCACTGCGTCAGCAGCTCGACGTCCTTGGCCTCCACCGTGGCGCCGCACCAGATGCGCAGACCGGCCGGCGCGTCGCGGTAATAGGCGAAGTCGTAGCCGGCGCCTTCCTTCTCGACCAGCGCGACCAGCTTCTTGCTGAAGTCGGCCTGCGCGTCCTCGGAGAGCGAGGTGATGGCGGGATCGGTGAACTTCAGGCACACCGAGGTGTTGGAGCGGATCGCGGCATCCTTGGCCAGGAAGTCGATCCACGGCGTCTTCGCCTTCCAGTCGGCGAGCACCTTGGTGTTGGCGTCGGCACGCGCGATCAGCGCCTTGAGGCCGCCGATCGACTTGGCCCAGTTCAGCGCGTCCAAATAATCCTCGACGCAGAGCATCGACGGCGTGTTGATGGTCTCGCCGACGAAGATGCCTTCATTGATCTTGCCGCCCTTGGTCATGCGGAAGATCTTCGGCATCGGCCAGGCCGGCTTGTAGGTCTCGAGCCGCTCCACGGCGCGGGGCGAGAGGATCAGCATGCCGTGCGCAGCCTCGCCGCCGAGCGCCTTCTGCCAGGAGAAGGTGACCACGTCGAGCTTGGCCCAGTCGAGCGGCTGGGCGAATGCGGCCGACGTCGCGTCGCAGATGGTCAGGCCTTCGCGATCCGCCTTGATCCAGTCGGCGTTCGGCACGCGCACGCCAGAGGTGGTGCCGTTCCAGGTGAAGACGACGTCGCTCGCGGGATCGACCTTCGACAGATCGGGAATCTCACCGTAAGCCGCGTTCAGCTTGGCGACGTCCTTGAGCTTCAATTCCTTGACGATGTCACTGACCCAGCCTTCGCCGAAGGATTCCCAGGCGAGCGTGGTGACGGGCCGTGCACCGAGCAGCGACCACAGCGCCATCTCGACCGCGCCGGTATCGGATGCCGGCACGATCCCGATGCGGTAATCGGCGGGCACCTCGAGCACTTCGCGCGTCAGATCGATCGCGAGCTTGAGCTTGGTCTTGCCGACCTTCGCGCGATGCGAGCGGCCGAGCGCTGCGTCCTTGAGATTTTGTGCGTTCCAGCCGGGGCGCTTGGCGCAGGGGCCGGAGGAGAAATGCGGCACGTTCGGCCGCGAAGCGGGCTTCGCTACAGTCATGATCTACCCTTCCAGATAGTAAGCCTCCCGTTGGGGGGAGGTGTCCCGCCGCGGCTGATACGGGAATCGGGAGGGGCAGTCAAGGAAGTTCCGGCGCCTCACGGCGGCTTGACGGTGATTCCGCTGCGATACCAGGGGATTCAACGACGGCGAGCGCATTGAGCAAGTCCGTGGCTTCACTGATCAATTGCGCGGCCTTGCGGCGGCTGCCGACTTTCAAAATGCACTGGTCATTAGCCTGCACGACATAGTCGTTGCCGACCTTGACCATCGAATAGCTTGTCATTGAAATCCCCGAACCGAGCCGAGCCCGGTGGCTAGATGCCGCCGTAGCACCGATCGTTCCTTCATCAACGTGAACGACCGACGGGTAGTTTACCGCCTCTTAACATGAACGAATGCGCGACCTGAATTTGCTGATTGCGCAAGGCCCGCAAGCAACTGGCTCAAAAGCGGACAGTCATGCCGACGTGGCTCGCTGTGAATCCGAGCCGTTTGTAGAATCGCTGCGCATCGACGCGCGTCTGATGCGTCAGCAGTTCGACCAGGCTGCAGCCGCGCGCCTTTGCTTCCGTGATTGCCCACTGCACCAAGCGCTCGCCGATCCCGCGGCTGCGACAATCAGTGGCAACCCGCACGTCTTCGAGAAGGCCGCGCACGCCGCCTTGCGAGCTGATGCCCGGCAGAACAGCGAGTTGCAGGCAGCCGACCACCCTGCCCTCGATCTCGGCCACCACGAGCGCCAGATTCGGATCACGCGCGACCCGCGCGAATGCGTCGTAATAGGCAGCGGGCAACGGATCCTCGACACGCTCGCGCCCGCGGCCGAGATGATCGTCGGCGAGCATCGCCACGATCGCGGGAACGTCGTCGCGGCGCGCTCGGCGAATGGAGACGGACTCGGCGCTCATGGCGAAAACTCCACGTCAGCGCGCCGGCGGAAGGCCGAGAAACGCTTCGACTTCGCCGATCCAGCGGCGGACGGAAGCATAACGGCCGAGGTCGAAGCCGCCTTCATGCGCCACGCGGGTATAGGCGAGCAGCGAGACATCGGCGAGTGAAACATCCTCGCCGGCGAAGAAGCTGCTGGCAGCCAGATGCTGCTCCATGCGGTCGAGCGCCGCATAGCCGCGCTTCACCTTCTCGGGATCCAGCTCGGACGCATCCTTGCCGAGATAGACGAGACCGAAGCGGCACACCGCGATATAGGGCTCGTGGCTGTACTGCTCCCAGAACAGCCATTCATCCATCTTGGCCGCAGCGAAGGCATCGCGCGGAACGAGCGCGCTGTCGCGGGCGAGATAGCGGATGATGGCATTGGATTGCGCCAGCGCGCGGCCGTCGTCGAAGGCGATCGTCGGCACCTGGCCGGCGCCGTTCATCCCAAGGAATTGCGGCGTGCGGGTCTCGCCCTTGCGGGTGTCGATCTCGATCCACTGATAGGGCAATGCGAGCTTGTCGCAGACCCACTTCACCTTGAGGCAATTGCCGGAATTGCTGTCGCCGTAGATCTTCATCGCTGCCGCCCCGCTTTGCAGCGACAGAGCATCAGGACGACGAAGCTGTGTCAACCGGCTGCGAACGCGGGCTTAGAATTTGTAGCCGGCACCCACGCGGAAATTGTTCAAGTTGACCGAGATGTTCTTGGCGTTCGAGAACCCGACATGCTCCCACTCGCCGCGGAGGATCAAGCAGTTGAGCAGAGCGTATTCGATACCGATGCCCGCCGTCCATCCGTAGATGAAGCTGTTCGCACGCCGCTCAGTCTGCGTCATCGTACCTGAATCGATGGTCGTGCGCGTCGTGACGCCGGTGTTCGGATCCGTAAAGTCGTCGTATTTCAGATACGACACCGTCGCGAACCTCGACACATCGACGCGTCCGATCGCAAGGCCGCCGAACGCATAAGGCATGAAGTCTCCGCCGGACCATCCAACCCGACCTCGGAAGGTCGCATAGTCCTTGAGCTGCAACGCGGCGCCGCCGCCGAGCGTCGTATCGTAGGTGTAGACGTGATTCGTAGGCGCGGTTTCACCTGGGATCAACCGCGTCATGGAATCGCTCGCGCTGCTCCCGTGATTGTTCATGTAGCTGTAGTTGGCTTCGACGCCCATCACGGCGTCATAGAACTGCCAATTGCGGCCGACATAGGCACCGAATCCCGTGCCCTGAACGTGGTTCTTCGGCAGCAGCGACCAACCACCAACCGGCGCCTGCAGGATGCTGTCGCGCAGCATGAAATCCGTCATCGATTTCGGGGCGCGGCTGAAGTCCATCTCGGACGTGGCGAAACCGAATTGACCACCGACATAGAAGCCTTCCCAATTGACTGAGGACTTCGACAGACCGTCGGTAAAGCCGCCGCGCAGAATCGGCAGGTCCGGCATGTCGGCCGCGTGCGCGGCAGACACCGTCCCCAACATCGCTGCCGCCAAGATCAGCCTACGCATCGCAACGCTCCATCGGACTCGAACTGTTGCGATGATCATCGCCTGTTAACCTTAACCAATGGTTGCGCCGGCCGCCTTCGTCGCGACCAGGCCATGAAAAATCCGCAAAGCAAAACGGCGCGGGATGATCCCGCGCCGTTAAGAAGTCCTAACCGATCGAAGTTTCGATCAGCCCTTGGTGACCAGCGGCGGCGGCATGTAGGCCGGCGGGCTGTTGAGATCCCAGCGGACGCCGATCTTGACGTCGTGCGAGGTGATGTCCCTGATCTTGATCGACGTCGGGCCCGAGGCGCTGTTGTCGAACAAGCGGTAGTTGCCGGGCGCCGCGTCGCCGAGGTTCATGTAGCTGTAGGCGAGTTCGACGGTGAACCCGGGATTGACCTTGTAGGCGAGACCGGCGTGAGCGGCCCAGGCGAGGTTCCACTTTCCGTGGTCGCCGAAGTAGGCAACGCTGTTGTTGAGCAGCGGGTTGTAGGACACGCCGTCGTCGCGGAAGCCGCTGATCTTGTTGTAGGAGCCACCGACACCCGCGCCGATGAACGGGGTGATGCACCACCAGGTGCCGAGATCGACATAGGCGTTGGCCATGACGACCCACTCGGACTTGCTGCCGCTGTAATTGTTGACGCCGACGAAGCCGGGTCCAACCACGTTGTCGCTGCCGTGCAAGTTAGCCTTGCCGCGGTACTGGCCGATCACGTCGGCACGAAACCAGTTGTTGAAGCGGTAGCCGGCGCCGAGGCCAAACAGCGGCGAAGAGTCAAAGCCGACGCCCTCGGTTGTCTTCGAAAATCCAGCCGGCAGGGCGCTCTCGATGCGCTTGGCGCTCTGGTTGGTCATGCCGATATCGCCACGGAGATACCAGCCGCCAAAATCGGCGGGCGGAGCCGGCGGCGCGTACATGGGAGGGGGCGCCGCGATCGGCATATCGGCGGCGAACGCCATCGACGAGATCAGGGTTGCCGCACCCGCGGCAAGGAGAGACTTAACGCTACGCATTGGCTTCGTCCTTTTGGCCGGTGAGGCAAATACGCAGGCCTCACGTTCTGGAAACTCACGGAGGGACGATGCCAGCAAATGTTTAAGCGCCACTTAACCCTAATTTTTAAGGTTGATTTTTTCTCACCTCACACGCGGATGCGGCTGGAGCGTTGCAAAAATGCGGCGGTCGCGCGCCGCAATTGCTAACGATTGATGAAGCCGCAATGCAGCGAAGCAGGATTTGTTAACGGGTGTGCCGGGGCAGCCTGGGCAGAAACACCGCAAGCAGGCCGATCGCCGGCAGATAGGCGCAGACCTGGTAGACGAACTCGATCGAGGTGTGATCGGCGAGCTTGCCGAGCACGGCAGCTCCCAGCCCCCCGATGCCGAAGGCGACGCCGAAGAACACGCCGGAGATCATGCCGAAGCGATGTGGCACCAGCTCCTGCGCGAACACGATGATCGACGACGTCGTCGAGGAGATGATCAAGCCGATGACGACTGACAGCACAGCGCTCGCAGCGAGCCCGGCATAGGGCAGCGCCAGCGTGAACGGCAACGCGCCCAGGATCGAAATCCAGATCACGATCTTGCGGCCGAAACGATCGCCCAAGGGACCTCCCAGAAACGCGCCGACCGCGTTCGCCGCGAGGAAGATGAAGAGATACATCTGCGCCGCCTGCGTGGAGACGCCGAAGCGGTCGATCAGATAGAAGATATAGTAGCTCGACAGGCTCGACACGTAGAGCTGCTTTGAGAACAGCAGCGCGACCAGAACGAGCAGCGCAACGGCGACGCGTCGCGGGCTCGGCGCGTCGGGATGGGACTGAAGCGCCACCGACTTCTTCGCCTTGATCTGCGGCGCATACCAGCGGCCGATGCGCCAGAGGATGAGGATCGCCAGGAACGCGATCGAGGAGAACCAGGCGATGCTGCCCTGCCCGAACGGCACGACGATCAGCGCCGCCAGCACCGGTCCCATCGAGGTGCCGAAACTGCCGCCGAGCTGGAACACCGATTGCGCAAAACCGTAGCGACCGCCGGAGGCGAGCCGCGCGATGCGTGCGGACTCCGGGTGAAACACCGCAGAGCCGAGACCGACCAGCGCGGCCGCAACGAGAATGACGAGATATTGATGCGCGGCGCTGAGCAGCAAGAGGCCGAAGAAGGTCGAGGCCATGCCGATCGCCAGCGAATAGGGCTGCGCCTTCTTGTCGGTGTAGTGCCCGACCACCGGCTGCAGCAGCGAGGCGGTGAACTGGAAGGCCAGCGTGATCATGCCGATCTGCGCGAAGTCGAGCGCGTAGGTGTCCTTCAGGATCGGATACACCGACGCGATCAACGACTGCATGGTATCGTTGAGGAAGTGCGAGACGCTGATGCCGGCGAGCACGACATAGGCCGGCCCTGCCGCCTTGGCGGCGGGTGCCACGTCAGCGACGACGACCGGCTCGGTCAGCGTTTCCTCGGAGACGACGACAGGCTTGTTCAATGCAACGATCCCGGCGCGGCAGATTGCCGCGACGTGCTGATTACGATGCAAGCGGCGGCCAGGCCACCGCCAATCGCTGATGGCTGGGATGCGTGTCTACCCTCTCCATGAGTCCAGTATCACGTGGGCAAAGGCGCTCTTGCGTACGATACTGCCCGCGGGGTGCGATCACCTCACCCCGCTCGCGCTTGAAAAACCTTACGCCGCCGCCTGGCCCAGCGCGGAGACGATGGTGTCGACGACATCCTCGACCAGGACCCGGTCTTCGCCTTCACCCATGACGCGGATCACCGGCTCGGTACCGGAGGAGCGGATCAGCAGACGGCCGTGGCCGTTGAGGCGATTTTCGCCGTCGGAGATCGCGGACTTCACCTGGGAATCGTCGAGCGGCTTGCCGCCCTTGTGGCGGACGTTCTTGAGGATCTGCGGCAGCGGATCGAAGCGGTGGCAGACCTCGGAGACGGGGCGGCGCAGCTTCTGCACCACCGCCAGCACCTGCAGGGCGGCAACGAAGCCGTCGCCGGTGGTGGCGTAGTCGGACAGGATGATGTGGCCGGACTGCTCGCCGCCGAGATTGTAGCCGCCGTTCAGCATCTGCTCGAGCACGTAGCGGTCGCCGACCGGCGTGCGCACGAGATCGATCCCCTGCCCTTTCAGGAAGCGCTCGAGGCCGAGATTGGACATCACGGTGGCGACGATGCCCGGACGCGACAGCCGGCCGTCTTCCTTCCAGCTCTGCGCGATCACAGCGAGCAACTGGTCGCCGTCCACGACATGTCCGCGCTCGTCGACCAGGATGACGCGGTCGGCGTCGCCGTCGAGCGCAATGCCGATGTCGGCGCGCATCTCGCGCACCTTCTTCGACAGCGCTTCCGGCGAGGTGGAGCCGCAATCCTTGTTGATGTTGAAGCCGTCGGGCTCGACGCCGATCGGCACCACGTCGGCGCCCAGCTCCCACAGCGCTTCCGGCACCACCTTGTAGGCCGCGCCGTTGGCGCAATCGATCACGACGCGCAGGCCATCGAGCGAGAGATCGCGCGGCAGGGTGCGCTTGGCGAATTCGATGTAGCGGTCATGCACGCCGTCGATGCGGCGGGCGCGCCCCAGGCTCGCACTCTGTGCGAGCCGCTTGTCGATGGGCTCGTCGAGCAGCTGCTCGATCTGCCGCTCGACGTCGTCGGAGAGCTTGAAGCCCTGCGGCCCGAACAGCTTGATGCCGTTGTCCTCGAACAGATTGTGCGAGGCCGAGATCATCACGCCGAGATCGGCCCGCATCGACTTGGTCAGCATCGCGACCGCCGGCGTCGGCATCGGGCCGACCAGCAGCACGTCCATGCCGACCGAGGTGAAGCCCGCGACCATGGCGTATTCGATCATGTAGCCGGACAGGCGGGTGTCCTTGCCGATCACGACCCGGTGGCGGTGATCACCGCGCTGGAATGCAAGGCCTGCGGCCTGACCGACCTTGAGCGCGAGCTCCGGCGTGATCAGTCCGTTGGCGCGGCCCCGTATCCCGTCGGTCCCGAAATATTTGCGGCTCATATCGTCCCCCAAGCAACAACCAGGGGATCCCCTCTACAACCACGGGCTGCCCGAACGGGGCCCGCATCCCTGATTTGCTGGGGCCTATATAATGCCTGTGCGGCTAACTTGGCTTCAAAAAATATGATGAATCGTTACGGAACCGGGGCTGCCACCGGCGCGATAACGTCTTGTTAACATTATATTTCCTGCCCATCGCGCCGAAACAGCGCGGAACCCGCTAATCGCTGCGCTTCACATGGCCATCCCCGCGGCTCGGCGCCGGCTGGGTGACGTTGACGGGATCGGACCCCGGAAAGGTCTCCTCCAACCCCTCTTCCAGCGCAGCCTCGAGATCGCGCTTTTCCTTGATCTCTTCCGGGGAAGGTTGAGCGTGCGGCCTCGTCATGGCGCTCTCCTGCAAAACGTTCTGCAAACGATTTGGCTGTGCATCCAACCATGCTAGATGACCTCGAAATCTTCCGATGCAAGACTTCCGAGTGAGACGGGCCGGGGAAACGAGCATGAAGCATATTACCTGTATCGACGATCTTCGCGCCCTGCATAAGCGCCGCGTGCCGAAGGCGTTCTTCGACTATTGCGACCGCGGCTCCTATGCCGAGGAAACGCTGCGCGCCAACCGCGAGGACATGCAGGCGATCAAGTTCCGCCAGCGCATCCTGGTCGACGTCTCCAAGCGCGACACCTCGACCACGATCCTCGGCGAGCCCTCGACCATGCCGCTGATGCTGGCCCCCGTGGGCCTGCTCGGCATGCAGCATGGTGACGGCGAGATCCACGCCTGTCGCGCCGCGCAGGCCGCCGGTATCCCGTTCACGCAATCGACCATGTCGATCTGCTCGATCGAGGACATCGCGGCCAATGTCGAGAAGCCGTTCTGGTTCCAGCTCTACGTCATGAAGGACCGCGGCTTCATCAAGGAATTGATCGAGCGCGCGATCGCGGCCAAGTGCAGCGCGCTCGTGCTCACCGTCGACCTCCAGGTGATCGGTCAGCGCCATGCCGACATCAAGAACGGCATGACGGTGCCCCCCGAATGGTCGCTGTCGAAGCTGCTGGATTTCGCCAGCAAGCCGACCTGGGTCTCCGGTGTGCTGCAAGGCAAGCGCCGCACCTTCGGCAATATCGCAGGTCACGTGAAGAACACCGAGGATCTCAACCGCCTTGCCGAATGGACGGCCTCACAGTTCGATACGTCCCTGAACTGGAAGGACGTCGAGTGGGTCCGCAGCATCTGGCCGGGCAAGCTCGTCATCAAGGGCATCCTCGACGTCGAGGATGCCGAGGAGGCCGTCAAGACCGGGGCGCAGGCCCTCGTCGTCTCCAACCATGGCGGCCGTCAGCTCGACGGCGCGCCCTCCTCGATCGAGGTGCTCCCCGAGATCGCCGACGCGGTCGGTGACCGGATGGAGATCATGTTCGACGGCGGCATCCGCTCCGGCCAGGACGTGATGCGCGCGCTCGCGCTCGGCGCGAAGTCCTGCATGCTGGGCCGCGCCTATGCCTACGGCCTTGGCGCCGGCGGCCAGGCCGGCGTCGCCAAGGCGATCGACATCATCCAGAAAGAGCTGCTCACCACCATGGGCCTGTGCGGCGTCAACCGGATCGACGAGATCGACGATCATGTGATTGCGATGTGAGGATTGAGGCGCGAAAGGCCCGCCTCGACACCACTGTCGTCCCGGATCCGCGCTGGCGCTTGTCCGGGACGACGGCAGAGATCGGGGCGCGTGTGCGCGCTACACCCGCTCCTGCTCACATCGGCGGCGTCAGGCCGTCACGGCCGACGCTGACGCGGTTGGTCTCGAACGAGCCGTCCGGCAATTGCTTCATGAAGGCGATGACCTTGGCGCCGGCCTTCAACTCGGATTTGTCGCCGGGCACGAAGGTCACCACCGGCGTGTTGTCGGCCACGAACACCTTCTTCTCGCCGTCCTTGTACTTGACCAGCAGCGTATGGCCGTCATTGCCGACGACGCTTTCCGCCACCGTCGCATTGGTCATGCTGGAGTTGGGCTTGAGATCATAGGGTCGCGAGCCCTCGCCGGTGCCGCGCATGCTCTCCGGAAACACATGCACCTCGACGGCGTTCTGGCCGCCGTCCGGCCCCGGCACCGTGGTCGCGCCGATGAACGAACCCGGCTTGATGTCGGCGAGCGAGATCCTGGTAATGCCCGAGACGTTCACGTCAGGAGCGATACGCAGCTTGACGTCCTCGCCGCTGCGCGACTTCACCTGCATGATGTCGCCATTGACGGCTTCGATGGTGCCGCGCACGCGCGTCGGCACCGGCGCCTTCTGGGCGAAGGCGCAGTAAGTCGAGACGGCCACCATCGCGACGGCGATCAGCGGACGTGTGAAAGTTGCACGTTGAACAGACATGACGGTCTCCGATTGTCCCCACGGATAGAGAACTCCGAGACACCGTGCGCTATTCTCTCAAGTCTTTGTGAGATCGGCCTCGACCAATGCGCGCAGCTCGGCCGTGACCTCAGGCCGCCGGCCGAACCACAGCTCGAAGCCGCGTACCGCCTGATGCAGCAGCATGCCGAGCCCGTCGGCGGTCCTCAGGCCACGCGCCGCGGCGGCGGCGAGCAGCGGCGTCACCAGCGGGACATAGACGAGGTCGGCAACGACCGCCGCCGGCGGCAGGCGTGCGACATCAACATCGAGTGATGGTTGGCCATGCATGCCGAGCGAGGTCGTGTTCACGAGAAGTTTTGCGCGCGGCAGCACATCGTCGATGCCGTCCCACGGCAGCGGATGCACGCTTGGCCCGAACTGCCTTGCCAGCGCCTCGGCCCGCGCGAGGGTACGGTTGGCAAGATGGACGCGTTTGATGCCGCGGTCGAGCAACCCGAATATGACCGCACGCGAGGAACCGCCGGCGCCGAGCACCAGCACCTCCTCGGCCGCTCCCCAGCCGGGCGCGCTGGCGTCGAGATTGTTGATAAAGCCTTCGACATCGGTGTTGGTCGAGCGCAGCTCGCCGTCGGCAAACCACAGCGTGTTGGCCGCGCCCACCGCCTTTGCACGGGCATCGGGCGTCGACAGCGCCAGCACGCCCTCCTTGTGCGGAATGGTGACGTTGGCGCCGACGAAGCCGCGCAACGACAGCCGCAGCACGAAATCGCGCAAGTCGTCGGGCGGCACCGCCTCGATGACGTAGCCGCCTTCAATGCCCAGCGTGCGCAGCCAGTAATGATGGATCAGCGGCGAGCGCGAATGCGCGGCGGGCCATCCGATCAGACAGGCTGCAGGAGCTTTGGGCGCGGTCATCTTTCCCTCGAGGGTCGTGTTCCCGAGGCGATCCATTTCGTGTCGCGCCCGGCCTGTCAAGCGCGGTGGCGGCGGGAGGTGCCTGCCGTCAACTCGCAGCCGCCTCCTCGCCCGCGCCGCCCTTGATGTCGGCAATCGCGCGCTCGAGGGTCGTGCGATAGCGCGCGCGCGGCGGGGTCACACCATGGGTGAGCAGCGCCCTGCGGACCGTGGGCGAAGCCCCCGTGATGAACAGCCGGATGCCCTGGCGGTGCGCCTTGGCGGCGACGCGGCCGAGCACGTTGGCCGCCGTGGAGTCCAGGAACGGCACCGCGGAGAAATCGACCACGAAGGCCTTGCGTTTGTCGGCGACCCCGTCGAGCACCCCTCCGATCGCGGAGGCCGCGCCGAAGAAGAACGCACCGGTGATGCGATAGACCAGCACGTCGCGATCGACCGCAAGCGCAGGATCGTAGGGCACGCGATCGCCATTGCCGTCGTCGGGACGATCACCGGCGACCAGTGGAGAGCGCTCCTCGATGCCCGTCATCTCCGCCATGCGATGGATGAACAGCACCGCGCCGAGCGCGAAGCCGACCAGGATGCCCTCGGTCAGATCGCGGAAGATCGTCAGCAGGAACGTCGCGAGCAGCACGACGGCGTCGCCCCATGACGAGCGCAGCAGCGTCGCGAATTCGTGCTTCTCCGCCATGGTCCAGGCCACCACGACCAGCACCGAGGCAAGCGCGGCGAGCGGGATGTAGCTCGCGAGCGGCGCCGCGATCAGCATGAACAGCAACAGGAAGACGGAATGCAGCATGCCCGCGAGCGGCCCGCGCGCGCCGGCACGGATGTTGGTCGCGGTGCGCGCGATCAGTCCGGTGACGCAAATGCCGCCGAACAGCGCGGAGCCGATATTGGCGGCGCCTTGCGCCACGAGCTCGCAATTGGAGCGGTGGCGGCGCCCGGTCATGCCGTCGGCGACCACCGCGGACAGCAACGATTCGATCGCGGCCAGCAGCGCGAACGCGATCGCATCCGGCAGCACGGCGCTCGCCTTCGCGATCGAGAACGCCGGCAAGGCTGGCGACGGCAATTCGCGCGGAATGCCGCCGAAACGCGAGCCGATGGTCTCGACCGGGAGCGAGAACACCGCACATATGACAGCCGCGAACACGACGGCGATCAGGATGCCAGGCCAGGACGGCCGCCACCGGCGCAAAATCGCGATGATGGCGACGCTGACGATGGCGACCGCGACGGCTGAGGGATTGACGGTATTGATGCCACCGGCGAGCGCAACGAGCTTCGGCACGAATTCGCTCGGCTCTTTCCCGGCGAGCGTGATGCCTGCGAGATCGCGGAGCTGGCTGGCGAAGATGATCACGGCGATGCCGGCGGTGAAGCCGACCGTCACCGGATAGGGAATGAACTTGATGTAGGTCCCGATCCGCAGCAGGCCCGCGGCGATCAGAAACAGGCCCGCCATCATGGTGGCGAGAATGACGCCGTCGACGCCGTGGCGCTCCGCGGTCGCTGCGACCAATACGATGAACGCGCCGGCAGGTCCGCCGATCTGAAACCGGCTGCCGCCGAGCAGCGAGGCGATGAAGCCGCCGACGACGGCGGTGTAGAGGCCGCGGTCCGGCGTCACGCCCGAGGCGATCGCGATCGCCATCGACAGCGGCAGTGCCACGATCGCAACGGTCAGGCCCGCGAAGACGTCGGCGCGGAAATCCGCAAGGCCGTAGCCCTCCCGCCAGACGGTGACGAGCTTGGGCAGATACAATTCGGCAAAGGTCGGCTGACGCAGCTGATGCAGCCGGCTGGCGTGATCGCTTGTGATGCTCATCTCGGCAAAGTGCTCCGCTGCCCCACGATGCTCCAAAA